>JANNEU010000194.1:0-2723 GCA_031379035.1 Hyphomicrobiaceae bacterium
CCGCCAAGAATACTTTGATCGAAACCGAAATCCGACACGCGCAGGCGCTGCTGGCCACCCGAAAGCCGCCGTTGATCGGAGTGTTCGGTACGATCAAGGTCGGTCCCGTAGAGTTTCATCTTGACGGCGTCCGCCATCCACATTTGGACCGGTGACGTCCAATCCAAGCTGAGTCGCCGCCGCTTGGTGTCGTCGTCGCCCTGCGACACAAGAATAGACGGACTTAACTCCGAGAGCAGGTTGGTGCCAAGCGACTTGGTGTAGTACTCACCGGTGATCGCCAGCTTGGCTTGGTTGGGGGCATTCCACACAACCTTGGCCAGCACGTTGGTCGAATTAAAGTCCTGCGGGTTTGGTGCCTTTGGCCCTCGTGGCGTGATCTCGTGCCCCCACTTGCGCGTGATCAAGGCTAATGAATCGAATGCGCCGACGCGGGTGGCACCGGTTGCCGTTGTCAAGACGCTGCGATCAGCCGTATCAAAGCCGCCCTTCAGCGACGCGTACCAATCCTTTTTGACAAGATCGAGATAGTCGATCGGATCCTTGGTGGTGTACGCAACCACGCCACCGATCGCGTCGCTGCCATAGAGTGCTGAGGCGGGGCCACGCACGATTTCGACGCGCTTAACAGCGTCAAGATCCACGAAGTCACGCGTGTAGCCAGTGGGGCTGCCGATATTCGAACCGGGGAAGTCTGGAACCTTCACGCCGTCGATTTCAAGACGCACGCGGTTCTCGCCAATCCCCCGGATGGTATAGTTCGTGCCGCCACCGCGTGTTGCTTGATTTGAGATGTTCACGCCCGGTTCGTCGCGCACCAGATCGCGCGGTGTTGTGATCAGCTGGCGCTCAAGTTCGGCTGTTGATTTGACGCTGACGGTCGCCGGCGCATCGTATGTCGTCGCGGCTGATTTATCAGAACCTGTCGAGAGGGCATCGAACTGCGATATGACAGGCGCTGGCACAGAAGGAGCCACAACATTGCCAGTAGGGGCCCGCGGTGACCGCACCGTCGGTGCCGCTTGCGGCTCTTGCCGTTGCGGTGATGGTGCGTTGTCTTTTGGTGTCTTAACAATGATCGGCGACAGTACAGTGTGTGTTTCTGGCGCTTGCGCAAGTGCACCGGCCGGCACAAGGCCCACGGCGAGCAAAGCGTAAAGGGAACAATTCGTTCCCGATGTAACTGTCATGCGTCCCGACATGCCCAATCCCAATCCCAAATGATGTTTTGGTTGTTTGGCTGGCTAGCTGCGCAGCCCCGGAACGGACGCCGCGATGGCGGGCTGGCGATGTGGAACCGCCCTCTATATCTGCCCACAGGGCACACACACGACACACGGTCTTTCAGCTCAACTGAGCGTGACACGTGCGCTTATGCAATTGTTGACTCGTTGCGTCAAGTTATGAGATGGACACGCTCAGAACTCTTATTTTGAGGGACCGTTGATGCCGCCTGACGACACGACGACACCCGGACGCAAAGCGGTCGTGCAGACGTTGCCGGCTAGTGATCGCACGCTCAAACGCTGGCGCATTGCCGATCTTTTGGGCGATGCACGCGAAGCGATCATCGTGCACGACGGGCAAGACTACCGCCTGCGGATCACTGCCAACGACAAACTCATCCTTACCAAATAGGAGCCCACAATGCGGGTCAGTCGGCTAGCCATAGCAGCCCTCGGCGCATCCACCGGCGCAGTATTGATGGCCCTCTGGATCACGTCGGCGCGCGCCGAGCCATCTAGGATCGTGGCGGTCGGTGGTGACGTAACCGAAATTCTCTACGCACTCGGCCAGCAAGCACGCATCATTGCCGTCGATGCCACAAGTCAATTCCCGCCTGAAGCCCTGACAGAAAAGAAGTCCGTTGGTTACATGCGCGCACTCTCTACGGAGGGGGTGCTGTCTGTTGGTGCCGATCTCGCGATTGTGTCAGAGCGCGCCGGCCCGCCCGAGGTTGTTAAGGCTCTCAAATCATCTCTCGCCTATGTGGAAATTCCCGATGGGACGACGGCTGAAGGCGTGCCTGTAAAAATCCGGGCGGTGGCGAATGCGGTTGGTGTGTCCGCACTGGGCGAAAAGCTTGCCGGCCACGTCGCGCGCGAACTTGAAACACTCAAATCCGAACGCGGCAAAATCACGAAACCGCTGCGGGCGTTGTTCGTTCTGAACGTGCAGGCGGGACGCGTGACGGTCGGTGGCGACGGGAGTAGCGCCGATGCGGTTTTGAAGCTGGCTGGTCTGGAAAACGCAGCGTCCACGATCAGCGGGTTCAAGCCGGTTGGCGATGAAGCCCTGATCGGGATGAAGCCAGATATCGTGATCACGATGCGTCGCGGAGCTGGCGGGCACGATACGGATCAAGTGTTGGCGTTACCAGGACTGGCAGCAAGTCCGGCTGGGCAAACGCGCCGTGTGGTTGTGATGGATGGCCTATATCTGCTTGGGTTTGGGCCACGCGTTGCAAGTGCGGCGGGTGAGCTGATGGCGGCTGCCTATCCAGAGCTCACACAGTTTAAGCAAAAGGCGCAAAACTGATGCGGATAATGCCGCAGGCGACGGAGGCACAACATCTGCAGTCGCGAGATGCGCGCACGCGGCTGTTGCTTGTGTTCGGAGGCTTTCTCGCGCTTATCGCTGCAACACTTTCGCTGTCGATTGGACCCACGGGCATCGGGTTGGCATCCCTACCACGTGCGATTGCGAGTGCGTGGAGTGGCACG
>JANNEU010000209.1:0-7054 GCA_031379035.1 Hyphomicrobiaceae bacterium
CGCATGATCAAAATCGCAAGAACTCCCGAGCAGATCGGAGCCGCCATACGGCAGTCCCGCAACGCGAAACACTGGACCCAGGGCGACTTGGCACAACGCGTTGGCGTCCGACAAGCGACAATCTCTAAGCTCGAAAGCGGCGCACCGGGAACCGAGATCCAGACGATCCTTGCCGTCATCACGGCCCTTGGCATGGAGCTTCAGATAACGAACCGAACAACCGCACCGGACGTCGAGGACATCTTCTGATGGCGCGCAAGAGATCGTTTCTGAACGTATACCTCAATAGCCGGCTCGTTGGCCGGCTTGAGCGCGCCACAAGCGGCGCGATCAGCTTTCAGTACGACCGCGACTGGCTCGGGTGGGAGCATGCCATGCCCGTCTCCCTTTCTCTCCTGCTGCGCGATGCCCCCTACTTGGGGGCACCGGTTATCGCAGTCTTCGACAACTTGCTGCCGGACAATCCGGGCATCCGTCAACGCCTCGCGGAAAAGACCGGGGCTGATGGCACCGATGCCTACAGTATGCTGGCTGCAGTCGGCCGAGACTGCGCGGGCGCCCTCCAGTTTTTGCCGGACGGTGTCGATCCGGGCAAGGCTGGCGAGGTGAAGGGCCGAAAAATATCCGAGCATGATATCGAAGGCATCATCGCCAACCTGGGCACCAGCCCCCTGGGAGCTGGTGCCGACAAAGAGTTTCGCATTTCGATCGCAGGCGCCCACGAAAAGACGGCCCTGCTCTTGTGGCGGAAAGCGTGGATGATTCCGCACGGCTCGACACCAACGACACACATTTTCAAACCGGCCATTGGCAAGTTGCCGAACGGGATCGACTTGTCGACGAGCGTCGAAAACGAATTCCTGTGCATGAAGCTCTGCAAGGCATTTGGATTGCCAACCGCAGACTGCGAGATTGCAACGTATGGCGTAAAAAAAGTTCTCGTTGTCGAGCGTTTCGATCGACGACGCACGCGGGATCAAAGGCTCCTCCGCGTGCCGCAGGAGGATTTCTGCCAGGCCTTGTCATTTCCGTCGACACTCAAATACGAATCGGACGGAGGGCCAGGACTCACGAAAATCTTGAACGCGCTGCGCGGGAGCGACGATCCACAATCCGATCAACAGCAATTCTTGCTGTCGCAAGTTGTCTTCTGGCTTCTGGCGGCCACCGATGGGCATGCTAAAAACTTCAGCCTGCACATCTCGCCAGGTGGGCGGTTCAGACTTTCTCCACTGTATGACGTTCTCTCCGCACAGCCCGCCTTCGACGACGGCGCTATCAAACTAAACCAGATGAAATTGGCAATGGCAGCCGGAGACAGCCGCCACTACCGGGTGTCCACAATCCTACCACGCCATTTCATGGAGACTGCGCTTAAGGCAGGTGTCAACCTAGCGGCGCTCGAAGCTCAAATCGAAAGACTTGCCAACATATTCGAGCCGGCAATATCCACGGTCATAAATGATCTACCAGGTGATTTTCCTGAAAAGCTTGCGCTCAGCGTTGTGTCGGGTGCCCGTCAGCGAATGGAAAAGGTCCTGCTGGCTAAAGAACAGCCCGATCTGTTCCCGCCCCGTAGAGCACCAATTAAGATCAAAACTAACTTAAGGCAAAAAGCAGACTAGAAACCACACTCGCAGAATGCCCTCCACCAGGAACTCCCTTATGGTCAGTTCACACCAACCCAATCTACTCGACGTTGATTGGTCGAAAATTCCGCCGCCGGCCGATGATGGCGGCGCGGCGCATCTCGTGGGGAAGCGGGTGCCCGATGTGGCGCTCGCCGCCACAACGGGCGTGCCGATCTCGCTCGCGATGCTCAAGGGCAGGACCGTGCTCTACGCCTATCCGCGCACCGGCACGCCCGGCGAGATCAGCCCGGTGGATGATTGGGACATGATCCCCGGTGCGCGCGGTTGCACGCCACAGAGCTGCGCCTTCCGCGATCACTTCGCAGACATGCGCGCGGCCGGCGTTACGCATGTGCTGGGGCTTTCGACGCAGGACACGACTTATCAGCGAGAGATGGCTGACCGGCTGCATCTCCCATTCCCAGTGCTGTCTGATTCCGAACTGAAACTGGCTTCGGTTCTGCGTCTGCCGACGATGCGCGTTGCAGAGATGACCTTGCTCAAGCGGATGGCATTGGTCATTGACGGTGGCGTGATCGTGAAAGTCTTCTACCCCGTCTTCCCGCCCGACCGGAACGCTGCCGATGTGCTGGCGTGGGTCAACGCCAATCCCAACCTGGAATCAAACCCATGAAGATTGCGATCATCGGCACTGGTGCCATGGGCTCGGTGTATGCGGCGCTGCTCGCGGACGGCGGGCATGACGTGACGGCTATCGACACCTGGGGCGCGCATGTCGACGCGATCAACGCCAAGGGCCTGCGCGTCGAAGGTGCCAGCGGCGACCGCACCGTCAAAGTCAAAGCCACCAAGAACGCGCGCGATGTGCGCGACGCCGATCTGGTTATCATCGCCACGAAGGACGATGGCGTCACCCAAGCCGCTCACGACGCGCTGGCGATTGCGAAAGACACTGCTCCGATCCTCACCATCCAGAACGGCCTTGGTTCGGCCGACAAAGTTGCTGCCGTGGTCGGCGAGAAGCGGATCATGATGGGCGTTGTCGGCGGTTTTGGTGCGTCGATGAAGGGGCCGGGCCATGCCCATCATAACGGCATGGAGTTTGTGCGCCTCGGTGAGATGGCGGGCGGGCTGAGCCCGCGGCTCGAAACGGTGAAAGCGGCCTGGGAGCAGGGTGGCTTCAAAGTGCTCACCTTCGACGACATCCACAAAATGGTCTGGGAAAAGCTGCTGTGCAATTGCACCTACTCAGGGCCGTGCGCGATGACGGGCCTGCGCGTTGGAGAAATCCAGGCGTCACCGCAGGGCTGGAGCATTGCGGCAGCCTGTGCGACGGAGGCCTACCACGTGGCCCGCGCGCGCGGCATCAAGCTCGATTTCAATGATCCGGTTCGCTACGTGTGGGAGTTCGGCCAGAAGATCCCCGGCTCGCGGCCGTCCATGCTGCTTGATCACTTGGCAGGCCGCCCCGCCGAGATCGACAACATCAACGGTGCCATCCCGCGCGAAGGTGCCAAGTACGGCATTGCCACGCCGGTCAACTCCGTCGTCGTTGCCATGTTGAAGGCAAAGGAAAGTGGTTTTGGCAAAGGGTGAGCGGTCGAGCCCGGCCTACGCCGCTACGCTTCAAAATCCGGCTGCTTGGCCGGATGAGCGTCGGCGAACGCTGGCAGCGCGTCGCAGTTCGCTTTGATGCGTTGAATATGAGCATGGCCGCTGATGTCGACCTTGAAGCGGGCGGCTGCGAACACCTGTGGCATCAGGCAGAGATCCGCCAGTGTCGGGGTGTCGCCGAACGAAAATTTACCCGCCGTGCCCGATGCCGCCAGCGTTGCCTCATAAGCATTGAGCCCGGTGGCAATCCACGTCTGCGTCCACGCATCGACCTTGGCCTGCTCCTGCCCGAGATCGGCTTTCAGTGCGTTGAGAACGCGCACGTTATGGAGGGGATGGGTATCGGCGGCGATTGAGAGGGCGAGCGCGCGGACATGGGCGCGGTCGAAGGCATTGGCGGGCAGCAGCGGCGGCGTCGGTTTGGTTTCGTTCAGCCACTCGATGATGGCGAGCGATTGCGTCAGCAGCTTGCCGTCAACTTCAAGCGCGGGGACCAGCCCTTGCGGGTTGAGCTTCAAATACGCGGGCTTGCGCTGTTCGCCTTTGGCCAGATGGATCGGCACAAAATCCGGCGTCACGCCCTTGAGGTTGAACGCAATGCGGCACCGATACGCCGCAGACGAACGGTAGTAGCCAAAAAAGCGCATGGGGGGTCTCTGGTCAGATTGATAGCCTGTTGTTTGCTCAGTCTTTCGCCCGGTTGTCCACTACCCGACGGGCCTTGCCTTGGCTGCGTTCGACGCCGCCAGGCTCGAGGACGGTAATTTTTGCCGACGAGCCGATGACGTCCTTGATGTGCTGGCTCAGGCGGGTGGCGGCGGCAGCGCGGGCGTCGCTGGACGCCGCATCGGGCGTTGCCTCCACCAGCACGGTCATCTCATCCAACCGGTTCTCGCGGGTGAGGATGACCTGGTAGTGCCCGCTGAGGCCGGGGACTTTGAGGATCTGCTCTTCAATCTGCGTCGGGAACACGTTGACGCCGCGCACGATCATCATGTCGTCGGAACGGCCGGTGATCTTTTCCATACGCCGCATGGTGCGGGCGGTGCCGGGCAGCAGCCGCGTCAGATCGCGCGTGCGGTAGCGGATGATCGGCATGGCTTCCTTGGTGAGTGAGGTGAACACCAACTCGCCTTTTTCGCCGTCAGGCAGTACCGCGCCCGTCACCGGATCAATGACCTCCGGATAGAAGTGATCTTCCCAGATGTGCAGCCCGTCTTTGGTTTCAACGCACTCATTGGCGACGCCGGGGCCCATCACTTCCGACAAGCCATAGATATCGACGGCGTGCATATCGAAGGCCTGCTCGATCTCGGCGCGCATGCCGTTGGTCCACGGTTCGGCACCGAAGATGCCGACCTTCAGCGAGGTTTTGCGCGGGTCGAGGCCGACGCGCTTGAACTCGTCGAGAATGGACAGGCAGTAGCTTGGCGTCACGGTGATGACATCGGGCTGGAAGTCCTCGATCAGTTGCACCTGCCGTTCCGTCATGCCGCCGGAGATGGGCACCACCGTGAGCCCCATGCGCTCGGCACCCGCGTGCAAACCCAGTCCGCCGGTGAACAGCCCGTAGCCATACGCATTGTGCAGAAGCATGCCGCGCCGCGCGCCGGACGCCCGCAGTGAGCGCGCAATCAAATCGGCCCATGTCTCGAGATCGCGCTTGGTGTAACCGACGACGGTGGGTTTGCCGGTGGTGCCAGACGAGGCATGGATGCGCGCCACGTCCGCGCGCGGCACCGCAAACATACCGAACGGATAATTCGCGCGCAAATCCGCCTTCGCCGTGAACGGGAACTTCGCCAGATCAGCCAGGGTTTGAAGATCGTCCGGCTTCACGCCCAAGGCGTCGAACGCGCGTGTGTAATGCGGCACGTTCTGATAAGCGTGACGCAGCGACCACTTGAGCCGGTGCAATTGCAGATCGCGGATCACCTCGACCGGCGAAATCTCGATCGGGTCCAGTTCGAACGTTTGTGGTCTAAGCTCGAGCACGTGTTTCCCCTTCGACATAGCCGGCATGCAGTATAGCCGTGGTACGCGCCCTCGCGAAGAGGCCGCGCGAGCAGAAGAAATGGCCGCCCAAAGTTTCCCGACGAATCCGGCTTGGTAAGCCGTAAGCTGCCTTATCAGCAAATTGTCAGCTTGCCTCCCATACGGTCCGACGTCGCGACTGAGGACGCCCCGGAGGTGCCCCACAGTCGTTTGGTCCATCTGTTGGGAGAAGTTCAATGAATAAGCTCGTTGCCACGACGGTTGCCGGCCTCGCCCTGTTGTCAGCACCAGCCTTCGCCGATGGCAAGAAGGACTGCACCACGGAACCGCAAGCCAAGTGGAAGCCACAGACCGAAGCCGAAGCTGCCGCCAAGGCCGCAGGCTACGAGGTCCGCCGCTCGAAGATCGAAGGTGCCTGCTACGAAGTGTACGCCGTCAAGGACGGCAAGAACCTCGAACTGTTTTACAATCCGATGGATCTGAAGCTCGAACTCACCGTCACAAAGTAAGGCGGCACGATGTCAGAAGGCACGGACAGCCAACCAGAAACGGCCACCGCCGAGCATGGGGTGCCCATCACGCGCCGGTGCGTTGTCGTCTGGGACATAGCCGTCCGTGTTTTCCATTGGTCACTGGTTGCCGGTATCGCCGTCGCATGGTCGACAGGCGGAACCGGCAACCGCATCCACGAAATGATGGGCTACGGCGTCGGGTCCTTGCTGATCTTTCGCTTGCTATGGGGCTTTGTCGGCCCCCGCCACGCGCGCTTTCGCGATTTTGTCGCGAGCCCAAAGCATACCATCGCATATCTCAAGTCACATGTTTCAAACCGCGCACCGCGTCATCTGGGTCACAATCCAGCGGGCGGATACATGATCCTGGCCTTGCTGGCCGATATTGCGATCATCTGCGCCACCGGTTTCATGCAGCAGACCAGCCGTTTCTATGGCATCGAATGGGTCGAAGAACTGCATCATTTGGCGGCGAACGCGCTACTGGTCTTGGTGCCGCTGCATGTGCTCGGCGCTGTGATCTCGAGCTTTATGCATCGCGAAAATCTCGTCGCAGCCATGATCGGCGGCAAGAAGGTGCCGCTTGAAGCAGCACCCTCTACCGCGGCCGCCGCTCGCGTTCGCCGCCGTCTCCGCCTTGACCATCGCGATATGCGGATGCGCAGCCGCCCCGGCTTGGCAGTACTGACTCTCTTGCTGGTGGCTGGATTGTCTTATGGCTGGATGTCGACGGCGGGTCGCGTCGCCATTGACGGCTCTCCACAAACCGCATCGGCTGTGCCACCTGCACCGCCACAGGTGGAGGCCATGGCTGAAGCCAGAACCACCCTCATGGCAGAGACACCTGAAAGCCCGCTTGAGTTCGCAGAACACCGGTTCACGTTGGTCTCATCGGCGAGTGCCGCCAAAAGTGGTGATCAACAACCGACAGCCGCACAAGCCATAACCGCGAGCATGTCCGGCCAGCGCGCCTCCCCGGCAGCACCTTCCGCCGTCACGACCTCGCTCGCACTTCTCGAAGGCCATCATGCAGGCCGGCGCGGCGCGGCTGAAGGTGCCAGGGGCGATACCGAGCTCGCTTCTGGGCGCACCCCCAGCGTTGTCCCCAGCCTTCTATCGGCCGATGCCGAACAGGGACGACTTGCGGCGCAGCAGCACCTGCAACAGCAGCAACTGGCACGCCAACGCGACCAGGAGCGGAGTGCCCAGCGTCAAGCTCAAGTCGAACGCGAGCAGCGCGACGCGGTGGCCGAGCGGACGCGGCGTGCCGCCCAGCTGCAGGACCAACAGGCGCGACAGCGCGACGAAGACCGCGTGGCACAACGACGGGCGCAGGCCGCC
>JANNEU010000217.1:0-11288 GCA_031379035.1 Hyphomicrobiaceae bacterium
TTTTGTTGCGGCGTGCCGCGCTCGGTTTGCGGGGCGGCGCGGCCATCATGTGCTGGAGCCGCGGGTCCTCGAACTTTAGCCCCGCCGCTCCCGCCGGCAGCGCCACATAGTACGTGCCGCTGATCACACTACCCGGATGGATGTGCCCGGCATGCATGCCACCCGGATCGAGAACGTTCACCCACAGGCTGTCGAGAGCCAACTTCCGGCGTCCGAGATCAAAATCCAAGCCGCGCGCAAAGCGCGCCACATGCCCGTCAAGCACTGTGACGAGGTCGGCGATGACTGGATCGCGCCAGGCCAGATCGTTGAGGGACGCATAGGACGTATAGCCTGCGTAGCTGTGTTCCCGGCACCATGCCTGCCCGGCGCGGTCGTTCCGCGCAATCGCGTGGCATGCCCGCTCCAGGTCCGTGTTCAGCCGCTTGGCCAGCGCGCCAAGCGGCCGCGCCTGATAAATCTGAGTGGCGAACAGATGATCGACTGACGGCATGTCTGGGGCTCTCATGGTGGCGTCAGGCACCTCTACGCGGCGACCGCGCCAGCCTCAAGCGCGTGTTCCGACTTTGGTGATTGGTGCCTTGGCCCGCGGCGTCCGGTCCCACCGGCAGAGCGGCTGTTTGCATGCCGGCGATTGCGTGGGATAGTGGCAGCAACGATTGACCGATTTGCCGGACCTAGCGCACGCCATGGCCACCCCGCCCACCAACAAAAAAGAATCGCCCGCTGAGCCGTTCAAGCGGGTGCTGGGGCTCGCGGTCCGCAGCATCGCCGGTGACAAAGAGGTGCAAGTCTCGTTCGGCCCCGGCAAGCCCGAGCTCGATGGTAAGCAGGTGACGCTACCAGAGCCCGCGCGCATCCCGACGGCCAAGGAAATTGCCGTCATCCGCGGCTGGGCCGACAGTCTGGCGCTGACCGCTGCGGTCCACGACAAAAAAGTCCACCGCCGCCTTGCGCCGCCGGCTGGTCCCGCCCGCAATGTGTTCGAGGCGGCTGAGAAGGCGCGGATTGAAGCGGTCGGTGCCAATCGCATGCCGGGCATGGCGATGAACCTGACTGCCAAGGTCGACGACATTTACGGCCATGGCCGCTACGCTGAAATTAAAGACCGTGCCGAGGCACCGCTGGAAGATGCCATCGCCTTGTTGCTGCGCGAAAAGCTGACGGGCCTGCCGCCGCCGGAGACGGCGCGCGCGATGGTCGATCTGTGGCGTCCGTTCATTGAAGAGAAGGGCGGCAAGACGCTGGCCAAGCTGCAACAGAACCAGCTCAATCAGCGCGCGTTCGGCCAGATTGCGCGTGATCTATTGAAAGATCTGAACCTCGCCGAGAGCGCGTCGGAAGGCCAGCAGGACGACGGCGAAGACAAAGAGCAGGATCAGCCATCTGACAGCGGCGACTCTGAAGCTCAGGAGCAGCAGGAAGGTTCCGACAGTCAGGAACAACAGTCCGACGAACAGCGCGCCGAAGGCGAAGAAGGCGAGCAGTCGGAAACCTCAGAGTCTGCTGAAGCCGATATGTTCGATGGCGAAGACGACGGCGATGACATGGCTGATACGCCAGAGCCGTGGCGGCCTAACCATAACGTGCTCGATAACCCGGAGGCGTTTGGGTACAAGATTTACTCGCGCGCTTCGGACGAGGAAGTGGACGCGGATAAACTGTCGACGCCCGACGAATTGGAGCGCCTGCGCAGCTTCTTGGATAAAGAACTGCGCAATCTGTCGAGTGCCGTCGCGCGGCTGGCCAACAAGCTGCAGCGCAAGCTGATGGCGCAACAGAACCGCTCCTGGGATTTTGATCTTGAAGAGGGCATGCTCGACCCTGCGCGGCTGACACGCGTTATTGTCGACCCGATGTCGGCGCTGTCGTTCAAGCGCGAACGCGACACCGACTTCAAGGATACGATCGTTACGCTGCTGCTCGACAACTCAGGCTCCATGCGCGGCCGGCCGATCATGGTTGCCGCATGCTGCGCGGACATCCTAGCGCGCACGCTCGAACGCTGCGGCGTCAAGGTTGAGATCCTCGGCTTCACCACCAAGGCCTGGAAAGGTGGTCTCGCGCGCGAAGCCTGGCTCGCTGCCGGCAAGCCGCAGAACCCCGGCCGTCTTAACGATCTGCGCCATATCATTTACAAGCAGGCCGACGCGCCCTGGCGCCGCTCCAAGCGCTCGCTCGCACTGATGATGCGCGAAGGGCTGCTAAAAGAGAACATCGACGGCGAAGCACTGGCTTGGGCGCACAAACGGCTGTTGGGCCGGCAGGAAAACCGCCGCATTCTGATGATGATTTCTGATGGCGCGCCCGTTGACGATAGCACCTTGTCGGTCAACTCCGGCAGCTATCTCGAAATGCATCTGCGGCAGGTGATCGACGAGATCGAGAACCGGTCGCCGGTCGAGCTGATCGCCATCGGCATCGGCCACGACGTGACGCGCTACTACAAGCGCGCCGTCACCATCTCTGATCCGTCCGAACTGGCCGGCGCGATGACTGACAAGCTCGTTGAGCTGTTCGGGGAGACCAGTGGTCCAGCGGCCACGGGGCGCGGGGGCAGGGCAAACAGGCGGAAATCGGCGTAGACGATTAGCCTGCTGGCATCACCGCAGAAGAGGCCGCGCGCCTACTGCTTCGGCGTGGTCACGGGCAGCGCTTGCTGCATCAGCGCTTCGCGCGGATCAGCCTGTCGCGGGATAACGCCGACAACTGGATCGGTCGCCGGTTGCTGCGCGGCAGCGTTGATCCCCGGTGCTGTCTGGCGGGCGGGTGTGCGGTAGCGGATTGGTTTGGCGGCATCCTGCGGTGCAGGGGCGGCATTGGGCGTGACCTTCGGGGCGGGCGCAGGTGCTGCTGGTGGCGTCGGCCGGAACGCCGGGGGGGCCAATTGTGAGCGCGCCCGCGCGGCGCGATCTGTTTCAAACGAGATTTGCGCGGGCCGGACCGTCAGCGATCCCAAACGATTGGGAATCGTCCGATCAAGCGTGCCAACCGGATCAAGAAAAATGTCGCGCGCCTCTCCGTGAGCCGGCGCATAGTAGGCATGGTCGTAGAAGGGGCGGCGACCTTCGCTGGTCGCAAAGCAGCCGCTCAAAAGGACCGCCACAGCACTCATGGCGCAGGCATGTAGCAAGGCGGACAGCAAAGCAGGATGACGCACGTGGGACATAACAGGGACTCGCAGACAGTTGCGGACTTGCCACGCCGCTGGGAGCCAAGCGGTGGATCTCCCTCAACTATCCAATCAAATCCTGAAAAAAGCCGTAACGACTGGCTCAAAATCGGCCATCATCGTCACCGGCAGCGGTGTTTCGATTAACCGGACCTTCTGAATGACCCTCTTTACGCTTGCTGACCTCGAAGCTGCATCCGCGCTGGTCCATCAAACGGTGTCGCCGACACCGCAGTATGCGTGGCCACTGCTGAGCCGGCGGGTCGGCACCGAAGTCTGGGTCAAGCATGAGAACCATACGCCGACCGGTGCCTTCAAGGTGCGCGGCGGGCTTGTTTACATGGACGGACTTAAGGGGGCGGGGCAGCCGGTCACCGGCGTCATTTCCGCAACTCGCGGCAATCATGGCCAGTCAATCGCGCTGGCGGCGACCAAGGCCGGGCTGCGCAGCGTGATTTACGTGCCGCACGGCAATTCCGTCGAGAAAAACGCGGCGATGCGAGCCTGGGGTGCCGAGCTCGTCGAACACGGCTCAGACTTCGATAGCGCGAAAGCGGAAGCCGGGCGCGTTGCCAAGGCCAGCGGTCTGCACTTTGTACCCTCGTTCCATCGTGATCTGGTCATGGGCGTGGCCACCTACGCGCTGGAGATGTTCCGGGGTGCGCCTAAACTTGATCGCGTGTATGTGCCGATCGGTCTCGGCTCCGGCATTTGCGCGGTTATTCTGGTGCGGGATTTGCTGGGGCTCGACACTGACGTTGTCGGCGTCGTGAGCTCCAACGCCCCAGCCTACGCGCTTTCAGTCGCCGCTGGGCGCGTGGTCGAAACCAATCAGGCACGCACGTTTGCCGACGGCCTTGCTGTCCGGCAGCCAGATCCGGCGGCGTTGTCGATCATCACCAAAGGCGTAGCACGGATCGTTCAAGTGTCAGATGATGAGATTGCAGCCGCAATTCGGGCCTACTATGAAGATACGCATAATCTGGCCGAGGGTGCGGGCGCAGCACCACTTGCCGCTTTAATACAGGACGGCGCGGAGGCGCACGGCAAACGGGTTGCTGTCGTGCTCTGCGGCGGCAACATCGACACGGTCCTGTTTCGTCGCATTCTGACGGGTGAGACGCCCCACGTGTGAATGCTGCCCTGCGCCGCGTTGATGACCGAACCATTGACCGACCCCATGACCGGTCCCGTTGATGTCGCGCACCGCAGGCCGGACATTGGAAAATGGGGGAATTGGAAAATTGAGCCAGAAAACAGCCGGAAAACAGTTTGTACACCGGGCCTCAAGGCCATCGCGCCGGAAGCGGTTGTTTGCTAGCATCTTGCCACAATAAGAATCGATCCTGCCTGCGTAGTGCCCGCCCGAACCGTCAGAGGCCGCATGTTCCAATATCATGAGATCCGCACCCGCATCTCGATTATGGCCGCCGTTTTTGGTGTTGGCCTGGCAGCCGGGGTTGGTGCGTCGCTCTCGGCGGGTGCAGCGCCGACAGAGGATATCGCGGCGGTGCGAAGCCAGTTGGGCGGCTACATGGCTGGACGGCTGGCGCGCGGGCAGAGCGACACCCAGTCAGCAGCGGCCTTTTACGGCCAAGCCCTAAGCAAAGATTCGGCGAACGAGGCGCTGATTATTCAAGCCTTCGATATGGAAGCGACGGAAGGCAACTGGCCGCGCGCTGAAGCGCTTGCAGCCGACCTGAAGAAGATCAAGTCAGAGCACCGCATGTCGCGGCTGCTGCTGGGCCTTGCCGAGTTCAAGAATGGCCGTTTCGCTGAGGCCGACGAACATTTCAAGCTCTCTGCCGTTAATCCCATCGGCGAGTTGACAGGCCTGCTCGCGCGCGCCTGGACGCGGCAAGCCGAGGGCCGCACCAAAGATGCTCTCGAACTGATTGACACCACCAAGCAGCCCGATTGGGCGCAGGCGCTCATCCGCTATCATCGCGCGTTGATTGCCGATGTCGGCAGCCGCCGCCCGGAAGCCCGCGCTACCTACGAAAAGCTGTTTGCGGGCGATCAGAAATCGCTGCGTTCGACGCTGGCGTACGCGCAGAGTCTCTCGAATGCGGGCGACAACAAAGCCGGGCAGAAGGCCTTGCAAGTCTACTTTGACCGTATTCGCGGCGAGGGTCATCCCTCCGCTGTTGCGCTGCAGAAGAGCTTGGTCGCGGGCGAGCGGCAACCGCTGCTCGTGACGACGGCGTCGCAGGGCCTGTCGGAAGCACTGTTCGGGCTGGGTGAGGCCCTGGCGGGCGAAGGTGGGATTGGGCCGGGTGCCGTATTCCTGCAGTATGCGCTCTTCCTGGAGCCACGCTTTCCATTCGCGCTTGCAGCCCTCGCCAACGTCTACGAAGGCACCAAGCGTTACGATCGTGCCATTGAAGTCTACGAGCAGATCGTGCCGGGTACGCCGCTTGAGCAGGCCATCGACATCCGCAAAGCCTACGATCTCAACTCGCTTGACCGGGTTGAAGAGGCGAAGCTGTTACTGGAGCAGGTTGCAGATCGCGATCCGCAAGACCTCAAGCCGCTCGACGCTTTGGGCTCAATCATGCGTGGCCATAAGCGCTATGAAGAGGCCATAGGGTACTATTCGCGCGCCATCAGCATCATCAAGAAACCAGAGCAGCGGCACTGGTCCTATTTCTACGCGCGCGGCACATCCTATGAGCGCGTGCAAAAGTGGCCATTGGCAGAAGCGGACCTGCAGCAGGCGTTGAAACTCAGCCCTGACGAAGCAGTCATCCTCAACTACCTGGGCTACTCGTGGGTCGATCAGAACAAAAACCTCAAGACGGGCATGCAGCTCATCGAAAAGGCCGTCAAACTGAAGCAGGACGATGGTTACATCGTCGATAGCCTCGGCTGGGCGCACTACCGCACCGGCAACTTCAAGGAAGCTGTGAAGTGGCTCGAACGGGCTGTTGAGCTGCGGCCGGAAGACCCGATCCTCAACGATCATCTGGGCGATGCGCTGTGGCGCGTTGGCCGCGAGCGTGAAGCGGTCTTCCAATGGAACCAGGCTTTGACATTGAAGCCTGAGACTGAAGATGCCGAGAAGATCCAGAAGAAGCTGAAATCCGGGCTCCCGGCTTTGGCGAAGGCCGCACCGGCGCGGAAGACGCAGCAAGTCCAGCGGTCCGATCAACCCCGCAAGCGTGCCGAGACGCGGTCGGTGCCGGCGGGGAGCGCTGTGCCGCAATAGGCAGTGGCCCGGCTCAGTTTCCTGCCTGAGTTGCAGGGGGCTGGCAAACGGGCCTCACTGAGCCTGAAATCGTGCGTTCTGGTGCGCCCGCGCCATAGCCGTCGCTTGAACCCCATGGTTAATTGCCGGCTCTAACTGCCCTGTAAGGCCTCAGTTCAAGAAGGTTTGTCCTATGCGTTCGACCCTGCTGCGCGGCGTGCTTGCCGCTCTCGCCCTTGCCACGGCCGGCGGTGCTGCCGATGCCAAGTGCACGCGCCTCGGCTTCTCCGTGAATGACTACGGCAAGGATGGCCCGACCAACGACGCCAAGGCGCTGTTGGACAAACACATTGCCAAATGGGCCGCCGAGAATGGTATCAAGTCCTACCAGACCGGCAAGAAAGACGTGAAGTGCGAGCTGTTCCTCGACGTCGGCCTGTTCGACGAGCACACCTGCCGCGCCGAAGCCAGCGTGTGCTGGGGTGATGGCAAAAAGCCGGCAGCGCCGGCTGCCGCGACTACTCCGGCGGCCAAGGTTGAGGCCCCCGCGGCAGCAAAGCCCAAGAGCTAACGATTAGCCCGGCGGCACGCTTGCCGCTGCGGCAATTTCTTTGATCAGCTTGGTTCGCAAGGCCTGCCCGAACGTTTCGAAGTTTTCGGCAGCAAGTGCGAAGCTGCCGGGGCCTCCGATGACATTGTTCTCATAATAGGCGAGCAGGCCACCCATTGGATGGGTGTGCGCCGGGTTGAAAGGCAATGGGATCTTCGAGAGGATCACCACGCCATTGACGACAACCCCAGCTGCAACTGCTTGATCACGCGCCTCGGTTACTTCGCGGCCAGCGTTGTTGGTACCGTCGCCTGAGATGTCGATAATTTTGCGATCAGACCGGAACGGGCTGGACGCCAACTGCGTGAGACTGATTTCAATGGCGCCACCAATCGCCGTGCGCCCGTAAAAAGGACGCGGCGCGGCCAGCAGACGGTCGGCGAAGGCCCGTGCGTCGTCGGCGCTGCTGATGCTCGTCCAATCAACGATGACTTTGGTTTCACCAGAACCGGCCCACTCGATGAACATCAGGGCAATGCGCTTCTTGGCGCCCGCCGATTGCATGGCGCGCACGATGGCCGGATCGGTGATGGCCGCCGCATAGCCATCGCGCTGGAGCTTAAATTTGATCTCGTCGACGCTGCGCGACACATCCGCGGCGAGCACAAGCAGCAGGTCAACATCCTGACCGCTATTGGTCGGCTGTGCGCGCGCCAGTCCTGGTGTCAGGCTCAAAGCAGCGAGTGCTGCAACCATCATCCAACGCAGCCAGCACTTCAAACTGTGCATCGCAAATCTCCACGGGCGTCTCGCCACACGCCAACCGTCCAGAAACGACAGGATTGCGACGAAAACGTGCGCGCCGTGGGATGCGCTGGCAAGAGAGGAAATGGGTGAGGTGGCTTGAGCGCATTGGCAGTGCTCAGCGGCGAATGCTGTGGATCGCGCCGCTGTCGAGCAACTGCTTCAAGTCAGCCACCGGTACCTGCATGGATTTGTCGCTGAAGTAGTCGGCACCGCGCTGGCGAGCATCACCGACGTCTTTTGAGGCGGCTGTGACTTTGTTGTAGGTGACCTTCGGCAACGCCAACTCGACGTTCGCGCCCTGCACGGCGTTGATACGCATGAGGCCATAGCGGAACTTGGTGTCGCCATCGCGCATCAGCTTCGACATATCGACCACGTAGGTGTCACCTGATCGCGGTGATGCGATCAGGTCCGCATTGCGTGCCGAACGGTCGCCGCTCTCCATAAAGCCGAAAATTGCGGCGACGCCGATCAGCGCCGGGATGATCGCCCAGCTGTAGCGATGAAACGCTGGAATGGCACCCTTGGCCCGCGCCATCAACGGCGACGCCTTATCGACGGCGGTGCCGCGCCGGCATACTTCGCAGAGCTGCAAATACTCCTTCTGCGACACCCATTTGAACAAGTACCAGATGTGGTGCAGCCGGTATTGGGCGAACAGGTGGAACGGCCGTTCTTTTTCGCAGGTCGGACAGGCCTTGGTCTCGGTCTGACCCAGATCTTTGCTTTCCGAACGTGAGCCCCAGATCAGCATGCATGCCTCCTAAATTCTGCCGGTCGTTTCATCAGAAGCCATAGAATGCCAGTCTTGATGGTCAATCAAAGGCACGAAACATCGTATACGCCGGACAGGCGGGCTGATTTCTTAATTCTGCCGGTCAGTTATGCTGGTAGTGAGGGGCAACGGCGTGATTGCTCATGCCTGACTGCCCACAAGCCTGGAGCCTCCGCGTGTTCCCCATCATTGCCATTCTCGTCCTGGCCTTCCTGCTCGTCGCGTTGCCGGGCATCTGGATCCAGCGGACGATGGACAAATACGCCTATGATCGCCCGGATATCGCGGGGACGGGCGCGGAGTTCGCGCGGCATGCGCTGGACGCGATGAAACTGAACCACGTCAAAGTGGAAGTCACCGAGCAGGGCAGCCACTATGATCCTGAAGCGAAGGCCGTGCGGCTGGAGCCGCGCTTTATGACGGGGCGCTCGCTGTCAGCCATTGTGATTGCGGCCCATGAGATCGGGCATGCCATGCAGGACGCGATGGATTTGCCGATCTACAAGCGGCGGCAGGCTGTTGCCAAGCAGGCGCATGCCGTCGGCATGGTCGGACAGGCATTTATCTGGTCGGCACCGCTGCTGCTGCTGTTCGGCAAGAGCGGGGCTGCGTTACTGCTCAACGTGATTGGGTTCGCGGCCACCGCGCTGCTGTCGTTCGCACTGCAGATCGTGACTTTGCCGGTCGAGTTCGACGCGAGCTTCAAGCGGGCGCTGCCGCTGCTGGAGCGCGGCAAGTTCATTCATGCGGATGACATGAAGCCCGCGCGGCATTTGCTGAAGGCTGCGGCCTACACGTACGTCGCGGGCTTGCTGCGGACCATATTGAGCATTCCGGGGTTGGGGCCGATTTTTCGGCGGTGAGCGATCACTGTGGCCGCGTGTGCTGCGTGAAGAACGCCCAAGTGAGATCGGCGGCTTCAACGTCGCGGCAGACGTGACCGATAAAGCGGCGCACGAGGAATCCGTCCGGGATCTTGTGCTTGATCGACGGCATCGCGTGGCCACCACCTTGGTTGGCGTAAAAGACAACGGGCGCACCGCTTGGCTTGGCGGTGAAGGCCTGACGCTCGATCCGGCAGGTGTCCTTTGGATCGAGATGTGGGAGCTGCGCTGTCTCTGATGGCTCAGCGTTGGCGCGATTGGCTATCAGCCACCATTTCAGGTTTTCAGCTGCTGAGACCACGCTGCCGCGATTGCCGGCGATGGCACCGCCGCTCCACTTCACCAACGGGTCGGCAGTGCCGCTCATGATCAGCAGGGGCGTCGCGCGCCCGGGTTTCGGAATGCGGGCCATGTCGGCTGGCAGCGCTGCAATAAACGCCGCGCCGGCGGCGAACTTTTCGGGCGCTTCAATGAGCAGTCGATAGGTCATCATGCCGCCGTTGGAGGCACCGGTGACGTAGGTGCGCGCGGGATCGGTTTTGTAGGTCTTGTGGGCCCAGGTGAGCATGTCGCGGATGAAGGTAACGTCGTCGGCGGTGCTGGTGCGGGTGGTCGCTTTCTCTCGGTAATCGTTCCAGAACTGGCTATCGCCCTTGGCGTCGCCGGTTTCGGCGTTGGTGCCGTTGGGGGCCAGCAGCAGAATGTTGTTGGCGCGGGCAACGGTCAGCCACTCCAGCGTTGCGCCGGCATTAGGGCCGAACATCCGGCGCATGCTTTGCGTGCCGCCGTGCAGCAGTACGACGATGGGCGCGGGGGCTGAGGGATTGGCGGGTTCCTGCACGAGTAGAATGCGCTCGCGGTGAGCAGATGTCAGAGTGATTTCTTTCAGCCCAAGCGCTGTCATGGCAGCGGGCGTCGGCGGGCTGGATTTCAGGAGTTGGGCTTCGGCTGCCGCGGCAGTCACGGCCAGTGCGGCGGCGATCAGGCTCAGCCGATATCGTCTGCGCTGCATGCTCGCCTCCCAGGACCTGCTGCTCATTGCTGGCCATCAACTGGGAAACAACGACTGGAATTCCGGATATCCGTCGCGAGACAATCCTCTTAGCGGGAACGCGGATCGCGTGGTGTCATGACTTGGCTTTGCGATGAGCCCTGAGGCGGCCGTGCACGGGCAGATAAAACAGAAGCCCGGCAATCTCAAGCGCAAGGAAGGTTCCGAAGGCTGCCTGATATGCTTCGGGAGGAAAGCCACCTGAGGCCGTGCGCGGAAAGAGATCGATGATGGTGCCCATGGACCATTGCGCGACGAAAGCCGTGACAAAGATCATCAGGTTCATGGACGAATTGGCACGGCCGGAAAGTTCTGCGCCGAAATAACCGGACAACCACGGGAAGGCGAGCACCGCCACTTGTCCCAGCATGCCGAAGGCGAGCCATGCCGGCAGCGCGATGATGTTGGTGATCACCAGCGCTTGCGCGGCGAAGAACACTGTCAGGAACACCAGCATGACATCCAGCGTGCTGATGCCGCGCCGGTTGGCTCGATCAACGATCGCGCCGGTCACGATGATGCCGACGAAAAATGCCGCTGCCATGAACAACAAGCGTTGCGCGACGCCGGCTGGGTCTTGTCCGCCCATATCGCGCCACCACGGTCCCGCCCACAACGTTTGAATGGCGATGTGTGTACCGGCGCTCAAACCCAGCAACGGTGCCAGCCGCACGAAGGCAGGGTCACGCATGATGGTCCAGACGCTTTTGAGTTGTGCCTTGAGTGGCGCGGGCGTTGCCGTCACGTCAGGGCGCGGCACGATCAGCAGCATCAATAGCGCGACAAGGCCCGTCACGACCGCAAGGCCCACAAAGACAGTCCGCCAGCCAACTTGGGCTACGGCCCATTGCATGGGTGCGGT
>JANNEU010000028.1:0-10934 GCA_031379035.1 Hyphomicrobiaceae bacterium
TGGCAGGAGGCGCAGCGCCGCTTGTCAGCGCTCGGCTTCGGCACGCGCGGCACCGATGGGCGCGTCGGCGACGGCACACGAACCGGCATCCGGGGCTGGCAGGCTGCCCGTGGCTATCCAACGACCGGGTATCTCAACAAGCTGCAACACGATGCGCTGTTGGCTGAAAATGTACCGGCCGCGTTCGCCAAGAAGCCGTCGCGTGACGACGATGACGATGACAAGCCAGCCCGCAAAAGCGCCAACCGCGGCAGCGGCGGCAGCGGTGGTGGGAGCAGCGGTGGCGGCTCATCGAGCGGCGGCAGCGGCGGCAATAGCGGCAGTGGTGCCGTCGGTGAGTTCGTCGGCGGCGTCGCCCGCGGCGTCATCGGGAAGAAGTGGTTTTGAGAGGGCCTATTCGGCCACACCGGGATCGGCGCATCGTTCTCGGCTTCTCAACGCGGCTTCAACGGCCTAAGCTAGCGCTCTGACTTGATGGGAGCGCCGCTGATGGTTCAAGACAATGGAACGGTTGCGGCTGGACTGAGCCGGCGCGCGCTCGGTGTGGGTCTCGCGGCGGCAGCGGGATCGGTAGCGCTGCCGCATCAGGCCTTCGCGCAGGCCCCGGGCGATCTCTGGGTCGCGTTCGCGCAGCTTTCGACGGATGCGCGCAAGGTCGGGCTGGCGGTGCCTGTGGTAACCGCGCCGCAGCAAGCGACAGGCGCGCCACCGGATTACAGGCAATTGCTCCCTGCTCTGGTCGACTTCACAGACAAGCTCGACGAGGCGGCGACCAAGAGCACCGTCTTCGCCAACGAGATCGCTGCGCTCAAAAAGCGCGCCTCCGACATGTTGCAGGACGTCAACCGGGCCGAGAAGGCACCGAAGCAGCGATCCGATTGGCAGGAGCCGGCAACGCAGGGCTTTGGGTTGCTGGCGCTGCTGTCAACACCGGCGCACGCCCAAGATGCCCGAGCGGCCAAATTTCGCAAATATCACGACGGCTATCTGAAGCTGTTCGACGCTTGCAAAGTGAAATCCGAGAACCGCTCTGAGGTGGACTGGTACATGTCCAAGCTGACGAGCGCCAAGTACCGCACGCGCTATGAGGCGGTGGCGAATGCAGTATGCGTGCCGTGGTATTTCATCGGTATCGTGCATGCGCTGGAAGCAAGTCTGAACTTCGACGGCCATCTGCACAACGGCGATCCGCTGTCGGAGCGGACCGTGCAGGTGCCGGCCGGCCGGCCGAAGGTCTGGGGGCCCCCTAGTGACTGGGAAACCAGCGCCAAGGATGCGCTGGAGTACGAAGGCTTCACCAACCAGACGGATTGGTCGCTGGCGCACACACTGTTCCGCTACGAGGCCTACAACGGCTTCCGCAGCCGCGAGCTGCACGACATTAACACGCCGTACCTGTGGAGTTTCTCCAACCACTACGATGGCGGTAAGTTCGTCGCCGACGGCGTGTGGTCTGACAGTGCCGTCTCCAAACAGTGTGGCGCTGGAGTTCTGCTGCGCGAACTGGTGACCAAGGGCATGGTCAATTTCACGGCTTGATTTTCAGACATCAGCGGCGCGTGAGATTGCAGCAGAGGATGCCGCATGGGGACGTATGAAAAGGGCGACAGTGACGAGGACGAGATCGGCCGACTGCAGAAAAAGCTAGGCGTCGAGGCCGATGGCGAGTTCGGCGCAGAAACTCTTGCAGCGGCGAAGGCCTGGCAGAAGGCCAACGGTGCCAAGGTGGATGGCATGGTTGGGCCCGACATGCTGCTGGCGCTGGGTCTCGATGATCTGGTGGTCGTTGAGAAGGGCGACGAAGGCGAGCTGGTGCGCGGCTTGCAGTCTGCACTCGGTGTCAAGGCCGACGGCGAGTTTGGCGGCGAAACGGAGCGCGCGCTGAAAGCCTGGCAGAAAGACAAGGGCCAGAAAGCCAACGGGAAGGCGCTCGTAGCCACGTTGCGCGCGTTGAGCGTTACCGGTGGTGCCGACGCGCCGCGCGCTGGTGCATCGGTCGCACGCGCTCCAGTCGCTGCCCCAACACCACGCGCCGCTCCCGCACGGACAGCGCCTGTGGCGCAGGAAGCCGTCGCGCGGACGACGGTGTCGTCCTGGGCTTACCAACTCGCCGACATTGAGCCGGCCAAGATCGCGCAATTGTCCGTCGATCTCTGCGTGATCGATTACTCCGCCGATGGCGAGGATGCGACGGCGTTCAAGCCTGCTGACACGCAACGCATGAAGACACGGCCCGATGGTGGCCGGAAACGCCTCATCTCCTACATGAGCATCGGGGAGGCCGAGGACTACCGCTACTATTGGCAGAAGTCGTGGGAAACTGTGGCGACGCGACCCGCCTGGCTCGACGATCTCAATCCGGATTGGGAAGGCAACTACAAGGTTCGGTATTGGGACCCGGCGTGGCAGGCGGTCATCATGGGCAGCCCGCAGAGCTATCTCGACAAGATCATCGCGGCCGGTTTTGACGGCGTCTATCTCGACATTGTTGATGCGTTCGAATACTGGCGCGATGACAAGCCGGAGCGGCCAACGGCTGCGGCGGATATGATCGCGTTTGTCACCTCCATTGCGCGCTACGCGCGGGCAAAACGGCCAGGCTTCTGGATTATTCCGCAGAATGGTGAGGCGCTGTTGGAAGACGCCGCCTATCGCCGGATCATCAGCGCGCAAGCCAAGGAAGATATTTTTTACGGTCAGGATGGCGACGGCAAACCCAACAACAAGGGTGCCGTAGACGATTGCCTCGGTTATCTCGCCTATGCGCGCGAGGCCGGATTGCCCATCCTTGCCATCGAATACCTGAAGGACGGTAAGAAGGTGGGCGATGCGCAGGCGAAACTGGCGAGCGTTGGCTGCACGCCAACGTTCGGGCCACGCGATCTGAAGACGATCAATCTCAAACAGTTCGGCGGCTAGGACCATGACGGCCGAAAGCCCGTGCCTGAAGATCTGCGTGATGGACCCAGCAAGCGCGATCTGCGCGGGCTGCGGCCGCACAATCCAGGAGATCGCCGCGTGGTCGAAGCTGGATCATGCGGCGCGCATTCAGATCAATGCTGCCTTGCCGGCGCGTCTGCGGGTCATGAGAGCGCGCGAGGCAGGCGGGTAACGCCGTCCGGCGTCGGGCGTCTGAGTGCGGCTGCTCCCAACGATCCGCTGCCTATCAATCTGACGTACCGGAGATTCCAAAAATGCGCATCGTTGTTGCAGGTGTCGGCGCTGTTGGCGGCATTGTTGCGTGGCATCTGGCGCGGGCTGGACTGGCACCAACACTGCTGGCGCGCGCGCCGACGGCAAGGCTGCTCAATGCGGAGGGGCTGACTGTCACCGGGCCAGATGGACACGAGACGGTGCGCGTCACGGCGGTCTCCGAGGCAAACGCTGCGGGGCGGTGCGACGTTCTTCTCGTCGGCTTCAAAGCACAAGACTGGCCGGAGGCTGCGGCAAGCCTAGCACCGCTGATCGGACCTGAAACCATCGTCGTGCCGATGCTGAATGGTATTCCCTGGTGGTATTTCGATGGCAGCGGCGGGCGGCTCCAGGGGCAGCGCATTGCAGCGGTGGATGCGACGGGTGCCATCTCAAGAGCCGTCCCGGCAGCGCAGGTGCTCGGTTGCGTGGTCTACACAGGCGGGTCGCGCGAGACACCGACGCATGTGCATTGGAATGGTCGCAAGCGGCTGGTATTTGGCGAGCCAGGTGGGTCCACGACACAGCGCTTGACCGATATCGTCGCCGTGCTGGCTGGAACCGGACTTGAAGCCGTCGCGACCGGCGATATCCGCCGCGAGATCTGGAACAAGCTGCTCGGTAACATCACCTACAACCCGCTATCGGTGATCAGCGGCGCAAAAATCGGCGCGTTCGAAACGGACCCGGCGCTCGCGCGCGTGGTGCGGTTGGTGATGGATGAGGCGGCGGCGGTCGCCTATGCGCATGGGATCACGCCGCCGTTCGATCTCGACAAGCGGCAGGGCGTGACGCCGAGCATGCGCAGCTTCAAAACGTCGATGCTGCAGGACTACGAAGCGGGCCGCCCGCTGGAATTGGGTGCCATCGTCGATGCCGTCGTCGAACTTGGCCAGCTCGCCGGTGTGCCCACACCCGTGATCGAAACCGTTGGTCTGCTCGCCGAACAGCGCTGGCGCTCGGCGCATGGGTAGGCTTTTGGCAAGCACATCCCGCAACTGTCCCATTTTCGTCATCCCGGCGAAGGCCGGGACCCACGGCGGACTGATTGTTGTCCTCTTGGGAAATCCCGGGTGACAAACTAAGGGCAACACATGAGACCGCCGTTTGCAATCCGGCTATCAATCGGCTTGTCGTGGGTCCCGGCCTGCGCCAGGATGACGAGAAGGGGGGTGGATGATCGGATAAACAAGCGAGAACCGTTTTTGCCGCGACTGCCATCATCAGCCAACGTCCACGGCGTGTCCTGAGCGGGCGCTCTTAAGCAGCGCTTCGAGTGTTAGCGCGATATCGATGGATTCCTCCGGTGTAGCGCCGTTCCACTGTGCTGCGCCGACGGTGATCATGCGCGCAAAGCTCTCCGCTTCCAACAGAAAGCCGTTGCCTTCGGGGACGGGAATTGTTTCGATGCTTGATGTTGCCGCGAGTGGGCCACGGCGGATATCAAAGCTGGCGCGGCCGCCCATGGGCGGATGATTCAGGTACATGGTTTCAATAGAGCCGGAATCGCCGGAAATCTGGGCATGCCGGTGATAGCCGGTGGCGAAGCTTGAGGCGATCTGGGCGATCAGGCCGTTTTCGAATTCCAGCGTGCCAGCAAGGGTGAGATCGACACCGGTCGAGGCCCAGCGTGCGATGGCATGCACACGTTTCGGCCGTGCGCCGGCAATGACGCGCGCAAAGCTGACGGCATAACTGCCGGCGTCCATCAGCGAACCGCCGCCGACATCTGGCTTCAGGCGAATGTTCGACGTGTCGGAGAACGGCACACCGAAGCTTGAGCGGATCAGCTGGGGCTTACCAACGGCACCGGACGCGACAAGCTCACGAACTTTATGTGTCATGGGTTGGGCGAGATAGGGATAGGCCTCGACCAAGTGGACACCGTGCTTGCCTGCGGCGTCGAACATGGCGCGGGCTTCGGCCCCACTCATCGCTAAGGGTTTTTCGCACAGCACATGCTTGCCCGCTTGTACGGCCTTGATGGACCACGCGGCGTGCATGGAGTTCGGCAGGGGATTGTAGACGGCATCGATGTCGGGATCGGCCAGCAAAGCGTCGTAAGTGCCGAAGGAGCGCGCAACGTTCGTTTCCTTGGCGAAGGCGGCGGCCTTGTCCGCGGTCCGGCTGGCGATTGCGGTGACCTGAGCGAGGTTCGACGGCGGCAATGAACTGGCGCGCGATGTTGGCCGCGCCAAGGACGCCGATACGGATGGGCTTTGTCGTGGTCATGAGGTGCTCCCGAGGTCGGCCTAAATAATGGCACGGGGCACGCGCGCCGCAAAGGCAGGCTTGCTTCAACAATCGACAAGAACGCGGTATCTGTCCGTTGTGTCCTGCGCTTCAGGCGCGCGACGGAGGCGACATGCAAGCTTATGCAACACCGATCCTGGCACTGGTGGCGTCGAACGTCTTTATGACTTTGGCGTGGTACTGGCATCTGAACTTCAAGAGCGTGCCGCTGTGGTTGGTCATCCTGGCGTCCTGGGGCATCGCGTTCTTCGAGTACTGTATCGCAGTACCGGCCAACCGCTATGGCCACGCGGTCTATTCGGCGGCAGAGCTGAAGACGATACAGGAAGTGGTGACGCTGCTCGTGTTTGCGGGGTTCTCGGTGAACTATCTGAAAGAGCCCTTGGGCTGGAGTCACGCGGCCGGCTTCACGCTGATCGCTGCGGGCGCGGCGTTGATTTTCAGCGCACGAGGGTAAGCTCATGGCACACGAGGTGGCTCTGTTTGTTGGGACAGCGGCGTCCCTCAGACCGTTTGCCGAGATGCTGCCGGAGGCGCGCGCCTATACGCTGACGCCGGACGCAGACATCGCAGTGCTGCCTTACGACGAGGCACTGGAAGCCGCGCTGCAGCGGCGCTTCGGTACAGGTGACTGGCCGGAAGGGCAGGCGTTGCTGCTGTCATCAACCGTGCAGACGTTTGCGGCCGAGTGCTCGCTGCGTGCGCCGTTGGCCTATTTGGAGACGCGCTACGACGGGACGGGTGGCCAGCAAGCGGCGGTGCTGTGGCAGGGTGGCCGCGCAAGTATCGGACCCGCCACGTTGGATATCGCCGGCGCTGGCGCGACGCGCGCGCCATCGCTGTGGCCGATCAACGTGGTGCTGCGAGCGCTGAGTGTGCGGGCAACGGCAACAGAAGACGAGTTCTCGGCGTTCGGCCTCGGCAACTTCCGCGCCAACGATCGCATCCACGAACGGGCATGGCCGTTTCGAGTTTGAGCCTCATGCAATCTGCACCTTCGGGATGCAGCGGACGGGGAAGTTGACCGAGTTGGCAATGTAGCACTTCTTGTGGGCTGCTTCGTGCAGATGCTCGGCACGCGCCGCTTCGCCGGTGCTGATCGTCACCAGCGGGCGCAGCACGATCTCGGTGAAGTAGCCGCCGCGCTCTTTGTCTTCTGCCATCGTGCCGCGTGCGGCGTCCGTGTAACCGGTCACCACGATCTTGGCTTCGGCAGCGAGGTGGAGGTACCAGAGCATGTGGCAGGTCGAGACGGCGGCGACTAACATGTCCTCGGGATTGTGCCGGTCGGCATTGCCACGGAAGGCTTGATCAGCGGAGCCCTTGATGTCCGGCTTGCCATCCATGCGAATGATGTGTTCGCGGCCATAGGTGCTGTAGCCGGATGTGCCGGTGCCGCGGTTGCCGGTCCATTCGACATGAGTTGAGTAGGTATGCGTCTTGCCGGTCATGGGTGCGGTCTCTGGGGCGCAAGTGGGGGCGCAAGTGGGGCGCAAGTGGGGACGGCCACCTTTGCGGTTCTTAAAGGCAACGCTATCGCAGCCGGCGCGCGCCGAAAAGGTGGCTGTCCCCACTTTCGCCTACTCCGGTGGCATAAAGCCGAAGAACAGGCGGATCGGCGGCGTATCGCGCATGAAGCCGGCCTCGATGGCCGCGAGTGCCGCTGTGAAAGTGTCGCCAACCGGTACGAGGTCGTAGGCTTCGTCGTGATCCCACAAGAAACACCGGCCGTGGCCAGCGCCGGGTGCGAGATCCATGACGAGGCAGCTGCTGTTGTCCCAAGGCGTGGCGATCGAATGCAACGTGCGGGCTTCGGCGCTGTACTTAGCAGGCCATTCATCAGTCAGGTTGTCGCGTGCGGCACTCATTGTTTCGAGCCAGTGATCGAACACGCCTTTCCAGATCGCGATATCCGCCGCGCCAGCGAACGCAAGTTCTTTGCTGTCTGTCCCCAGATGCAGCGAGAGTTTGCAGCGTCCGCGCTCGGCGAGGAATGCCGTGTAGTCTTCTGGCAGTTTGGTGCCCGTGGCGGCCTCGGCGGCGGCGATCTCGGTTGCCGGGGATGGGTCGTGCATCTTGTGCCAGCGGAGGAGGGGCTTGCCGGACTTCACCTCCTTCTTGCGGCGCTTGGCGTAGGCGGCAAAGTCCTCATGCTTGCGCACGTCGTCATAGCTATCATCGTAGTTGAATGCAGCCTCGAACGCGTCCTCCCGAAACTGCGGAAAGTGGTAGCACTGCATCCATGCCAGCATTTCGAGGCGATAGGTGTTAGGCGAAAGGACGACAGCCTCACGAATGGCCGCAAACATCGGTCCGGATTGCTTCAACCGCCCGTAGATCTGGAAGAGCAGTGTTTGAATGCGGGCCTCGAACTCGTGCCCATCAAGCGACCAGAGATACATCGGCGCGTTGGACGCTTTGCGGCTTTGCAGCTCAGCCTGGGCCATAAGCGCGATGCGCAGATTGGCCTCTGCATCGTCCGGAGTGTGCCGGCTTCTGTGCAGCGCTTCGAGATACAGGCGGAGCGGCTCGTTGCGGGCTTGCTCATCGACAGGCGGCGTTGCATTGGGTCGACGCGCCAAAACATCAAGAAGATAGCAGTCAAGTGCTGAGTGCCAGGCGGGTTTCGGTGACGCCGTGAGTGCGATGACATCCTGCATGCGGTCAAGGATGTCAGTCAGCAGATACCCATCCGCCTGCGCCCGTGCGCCCAGTCCTTCGAACGCTGCGACGCACGCGGCCTGATCTTCGAAGGTTTCTTCGTAAAACCGGCCGTCTTCGAGCGCCTTCAACGGATCAAAATCGGGAGATCCGATCTTCGACATCCGAGTCTCCAGCGAATACGCGTCGCCGATCAACTCGCCCAGCACCCATGAGGCGTCG
This sequence comes from Hyphomicrobiaceae bacterium, assembly GCA_031379035.1. Lineage (GTDB taxonomy): Bacteria > Pseudomonadota > Alphaproteobacteria > Rhizobiales > Hyphomicrobiaceae > JABFRJ01. Next base: position 8,329 of record JANNEU010000028.1, read on the forward strand.
GCGAGCAACGTATGGCGCTGTTGTTTGCCGGTTGTTGGGTGCAGGAAAAATCGAACGAGGTAGTGGCTCAAATTGGAATACCTTCCTCTGTTTGCACCTATTGCGGTAGCGGCCCCAACATCGATCTCACGAAGAGGGTCGCCGGTGCGACGTTCACGCAAGGTTATAGGGACAATTTTTGGCCGGGTCAGCCTTGATATGACAGGCTTGCTGGCGCAGTGATTGGAGCAGCGCCGCTGTGTCTGGGTGCGACCGGCGCATCTGGAAATTGAGGGCAACCACAATTTCGGCCATCGGTCACCCGAAAAGGTGGCTGTCCCCATTTTCGCTCGCTATAACGTGGCCATGAGCGACACACCCAAAATTTCCGATGCGGGCGCACGTGCACCGCAGACCTCCATTCCAGACGGCGAGGCCGTGCCGGTGGGTAAGGGCAGCCATGTGTACTTGATCGATGGATCCGGGTTCATCTTCCGCGCGTTCCATGCGCTGCCGCCGCTGACGCGGCCATCGGACGGGCTGCCGGTGGGCGCAGTGCAGGGCTTCTGCAATATGTTGTGGAAGCTGGTGCAGGAGAGCCGTGGCTCGAAAGGGCCGACACACCTCGCGGTGATATTTGACGCGGGCGCGAAGACATTCCGCAACGACATTTATCCCGAATACAAGGCCCACCGCCCGCCGCTGCCGGAAGAGCTGATCCCGCAGTTCCCGCTCATTCGCAACGCGGTGACGGCATTCAATATCGCCAGCATTGAGCAGGACGGATTTGAGGCGGACGACATCATCGCGACCTACGCAGTGCAGGCGCAGGCGGCCGGTGCGGACGTGACGATCGTGTCGTCGGATAAGGATTTGATGCAGCTGGTCGGCCCCGGCGTCGGCATGCTCGACACGATGAAAAACAAGGTCATCGGGCCAGACGAAGTGGTGGAAAAATTCGGCGTGCTGCCGGACCGTGTGGTCGATGTGCAGTCGCTGGCAGGCGATAGCAGCGACAACGTGCCGGGCGTGCCCGGTATCGGCATCAAGACGGCGGCTGAGCTGATCACGGAATACGGCGATCTCGATGCGTTGCTGGCGCGCGCCGGCGAGATCAAGCAACCCAAGCGCCGCGAGAAGTTGATCGAGTTTGCGGATCAGGCGCGGATCTCGCGCGATCTCGTGCGGCTCAAGCAGGATGTGCCTGTGCTGGTGGCTCTTGACCGGCTCGGCGTGCAGGCGACGGGTGCTGAGCAGATTCTGGCGTTCCTCAGGCTGATGGAATTCAACACGTTGACCAAGCGTGTGGCGGATGCGCTGGGCGTGGATGCGCCGCCGCCGTCGGCGCGGCCAGTGGCAACAGCTGCGAAGCCTGAGAGTGCGCCGGCAAGCGCCAGCAACGGTGATGCCGGCGGTCCAACCGCAGCCGTGCTCGCTGCGCGTGAAGCAGCACGCGGGCCGAAGATCGAAGCGGCCAGCTACGAGACCGTGCGCGATCTCGCGCGACTCGAAGCCTGGATCGCAGACGCTACAGCCGCGCGGCGCGTTGCGTTTGACACAGAGACGACGAGCCTGGATGCGATGGCCGCCGACCTCGTTTGCTTCTCGCTGGCGACGGCGCCGGGCAAGGCTTGCTACGTGCCGCTCGCGCACACCACGGGCGCGGGCGATCTGTTCGGCGGCGGTGGCAAGGCTGAGGGACAGATGGACATCAAGGCGGCGTTAGCGGCGTTGAAGCCATTGCTCGAAAACAGCAGCGTTCTGAAGATCGGGCAGAACCTGAAATACGACGCGCTGGTGCTGAGCCGCTACAACATCGCCATTCGTTCCGTCGATGACACGATGCTGCTGTCGTATGTGCTGGACGGCGGCCGCGGCAGCCACGGCATGGACGCCTTGAGTGAACGACATTTGGGTCATACGCCCATCTCGTTCGATACCGTCATCGCGCATGCACCTGGTGCCAAGAAGGCGGACAAGACGTTTGCCGGTGTGCCCATCGACAAGGCGACTGAATATGCCGCCGAAGACGCCGATGTCACGTTGCGCCTTTGGATGGTGCTGAAGCCGCGGCTCGTGGCTGAACGCATGGCGACAGTGTATGAAACATTGGAACGCCCGCTGCTGCCCATCGTTGTCGGTATGGAAGCCGCTGGCATCAAGGTCGATCGTGCGATCCTGGCGCGACTGTCGTCGACGTTCGCGCAGCGTATTGCGCAATTGGACGAAGAGGTGCAGGCGCTGGTGGGGCCGAGCATCGGCGGACAGCGGTTCAATCTCGGTTCGCCAAAGCAATTGGGCGAGCTGTTGTTTGATACGCTGCAGTTGCCAGGTGGAAAACGCACCAAGTCGGGCCAGTGGGAGACGCGGGCGGGGTTGCTGGATGATCTCGCCGGCAATGAAGAATTGCCCGATGATGCGCGCAAGCTCGTCAACACGATGATGGAATGGCGGCAGCTCTCCAAGCTGCGGTCGACGTATACGGACGCGCTGCCGGAGTTCATTCAGCCTGGCGGGCGCGAGCGTATCCACACGTCGTACGCTCTGGCCTCGACGACCACGGGACGGCTCTCGTCGTCTGATCCCAACCTGCAGAACATTCCCGTGCGCACAAAAGAGGGCCGTGA
>JANNEU010000236.1:0-4524 GCA_031379035.1 Hyphomicrobiaceae bacterium
GGCCGCAACGACACCGTTCGCTGCACTTGGTTTGATGAGCGCAACAAAATTGTCCGCGCGACTTTTCCGGAAGATGCACTCCGGCTCTAAGAGCCGGGACTGCCGCACGCGGAACTGATCCGGCAGAGTATTCTGAGAAATACTGCCATCAACACCAGTGTCCTTGAGACCATCGCCGGACGCTGACCCTGCCGCTGGAGCATGCACGAGGGCGCAATTGGGGGCAGCCACCGTTAGGATCTGATGTGTGCAATCCTTGTGGCGACGCCGCCAAACGTCGCTGTCTCCAAGTGCACCCCTAAACGAAAAACGGGTGCCCGAAGGCACCCGTTCTCGCTAGTCTCAGTCCACGGCGAGCTTAGTGCTGGCCCCAGAACTCCACGACCGCCCGGCCACGGGCGACACCGCCCTGCTGGAAGATGCGCGTACGGTAGGTTGGACGGATCTCCTGGATCACGCGCGTGCCACCCTTGAGGTCGACGGCGAAGCGTCCACCGGCATCAATCTTGGTGCGGTTGGCCGGAATGATATCGACCTCGCCGTTACCATAGACCACGCGAACTTCAAACAGCGTGATCGCTTGATCGCGAACGCGCACTTCGAAGCGCTTGAAGCCACCTTCGTTGCGGCCGACTTTGACCGAGTCGTTGCGGTCAATCGTGAAGCCTGCGGTTTGGCCGCCCAGCATCACAAAGCCCTGGTTGAACTTGCGGCCTTCGCCCTGCACGCCCAGCCAGCCTTCGGCATACTGGCCGTAGACTTCAACGTAGGCCTGACCACGAACGTTCGGCTTGGCACGGTAGATCAGCTGGATTTCCTTGATAAAGCGATCACCCTTCAGGTCGATCCACCGTGTCTTGGAGTCCTTTTTGACGTCCGCATTGTACGCGATTTCCTGGCTTTCGCCGTTGGAATAGACAACCTTCATGCTGTTGATGAAGATGTCATTGTCGAGCACCCGCAGCCGCACCTTGTCGAACTTGCCGACTTCAGCGCCGACGCGAACAACATCGCGGTCAACCGCGAAGCCAACGGCCTGAGTGCCGAACAGCACTTCGCCGGCGTCAGTCGCAATACCAGGCTTGACGTTAGCGGCGGCCGAGGTTGTCGGTTGCGACGGCACGTTGCCAGTGACAGCGCCCGCAGGTGCTGCGGTTGTTGCGCCAGCCGGGGCAGCGCGCGCGGCCCGTGCGTCCGCATCAGTCTGCATGCCATAGACTTCGATCACCGCCGGAACGACTGCAGTGAGGCCCTGCGATTTAAACGACAGGTTCACTTTGTCGACGAAGCGGCTGCCGCCCTGATTGATCGGACGTGTCCGTTCGCCGTCGAGCAAATTGATGGCACGGCGCTCGTTGTGCGCAGCACCCTCGTTGTAGACGACTTCGACGTTATTGATTTCGATGCCGCGGCGTTTGGCGACCAGACGAAGCGCGGAATACTTACCGCGTGCCGATGTCAGATCGATCGTTTCGCTGTCTTTGCTCAGCAACACGTTCTTGGAGCCCATGAGGACCCAAGTGTCTTGTGCCTGAGCTGTCGTGATCTGCGCCGCTACGAGAGCGACTGCAGCCACAATCAACCTCCGGATCATGTGGAACTCCTTCACAGATGGTTTGTCCCCGGGAATGGAAAACAGGCCCAACTTAGACGACCGTCCATGAAAAGGCGACGGCTTTCGACCCCACTCCAACGAGGATTTCCAGGGTTGTGGCAACAATGCCGCCGTCAAGGTGCAAAAGCGCCGCGAACCCGGCCTTGGCGGCTCATTTTTCGGCTCGGCGCATGGTTGTCATAAGGTTGTCCAGGGGCGCTTGACATCGGTGTGAGGCATGACAGCACAATGCCTCTGGAACGGCACCATCAGCATGGGCCATTAGCACGGGAACGAGCGATGCAGGAAACAACGGGTGCGCTGCGGGCGCGTGACACGGCAACCGCAATCAGTGTGCTGCGTCAACGGTTTGGCGACCGTTTGCAGACCGGCGAAGCGATCCGCCAACAGCACGCGCACACGCTCACCTGGATCCCCAACCAGCCGCCTGATGCTGTCATCTTTGCTGAAACCGCCGAAGACGTTGCCGATGTCGTTCGCGTTGCCCGCGAATACCGCGCCCCGATCATTCCATTCGGTGCTGGGACCTCGCTGGAGGGGCACGTCAACGCCCCATCGGGTGGCCTCAGCCTCGATTTCTCGCGGATGAACAAGATCCTGGCCGTCAACGAGCGCGATCTCGATTGCGTGGTCCAGCCAGGCGTGTCGCGCAAGCAACTCAACGATTTCCTCCGTGATCGCGGTTTGTTCTTCCCGGTCGATCCGGGTGCCGAATGGGCGACGATCGGCGGCATGGCCGGCACGCGCGCATCCGGCACCACAGCCGTGAAATACGGAACCATGCGCGAGAACGTCTTGAACGTGACCGCCGTCATGGCCGACGGCACGACGATCAAAACCGCTCAGCGCGCGCGGAAATCTTCGGCCGGCTACGATCTGACCCGCTTATTGGTCGGCTCCGAGGGCACGCTGGGCATTTTCACGGAGCTGACCGTGCGTCTTTACGGAATTCCGGAGCGCGTGCTCGCGGCGGTGTGTCCCTTTAAAACTATCGAGGGTGCCTGCAACGCCGTTATTCAATCCATACAACTCGGGCTCGGTATCGCGCGCATGGAGTTGCTTGATGCGGTCCAGATCGGGGCAGTGAACAATCACTCCAAGCTGACCCTCGACGTGGCACCGACTTTGTTCTTGGAGTTCCACGGCACCGAAGTGTCGGCCCGCGACCAGGTGGCGATCTTTAAGGAGTTGGCTGAAGCCGAGGGTGCGATCCGCTTCGATTGGGCGGAGCGGGAAGAAGACCGCAACCGCCTCTGGAAGGCGCGCCATGATGCCTATTGGGCCGTCAAAACGACGTGGCCGGGCCGCGATGTGTTTGCAACCGACGTCTGCGTGCCGATTTCACGGCTGGCGGAATGCGTGCTGGAGACCGAGCAGGACATCAAAGAGCTAGGGCTGATTGCGCCCATCGTCGGCCATGTCGGAGACGGCAACTTCCACACCTCGCCGGTGCTCGACCCCAACAATCCCAAAGAGGTCGCCGCCTCCAAACTTTTCGTCAAGCGGCTGGCCGAGCGCGCGATCCGCATGGAAGGCACCTGCACTGGCGAGCACGGGATCGGCCAGGGCAAGGCTGTCTATATGGAAACGGAGCACGGGCCGGGTCTGGCGGTCATGCGAACCCTCAAAACCGCACTCGATCCCGACGATATTCTCAATCCGGGTAAAATCCTGCCCATCAGTTAAAGATCATCCGTCCAGGCCTTGTTAACCCATCCATGCGATACCAACAGATGCACGCAGAGCGATATCTGCGCGCGCTTGCGGTAGCGTATCTGAGTGAGTTCGGGGTATGGGTGTCACTGTCAGACGGGAGCGGCCAGACCAGCGCCGGCATCACCGTGTCAGTGCGCCGTTTTTCGTAGCGCTTGACGGCCACAAGGTGCGCTGCAGCGACTGGAGCCTCGGCGGCTTCCGCATCGATGATTTTCCCGGCGATATTCCTGATCCTGGCGAAGAACTGGCGCTCAGCTGCAGCCTGCCGTTCCAGGGCTTCGGCGTCACATTTGATGCCCGCGCCGAAGTCATTCGATCCGATCTTGAAACCGGCATGTTCGCTTGCCGCTTCACCGAACTCGGCGAACGCGAACTCGAGCTGATGACCCACTTCCTCGAGGAGCTGGTGCGCGGCTCCATGTCTGAGGTGGCCGATACCATCCAGCGCATCGACGTGCCGGTCACGCCGGCGTCCCTTGAGCCGAAGAAAAAGGTTGGCCTGTCGCAGTTGCCCGTCAGGCGCTGGCCGATCAAGGCTGTGGCGATGACCGGGTTTTATCTGGCCCTCGGCTTGATGATCTTCAGCTACACCGGCCTGCTTGCCTACTCGAATTTCTATCGCATGGAAGTGCAGACCGCCGTCATCACCGCGCCGATCGAAACCGTCACTTCACAGGTGGATGGCCGCGTCGCGTGGGAAAAGTTCAAGCCCGGCGATCACGTCAAGAGCGGCGATGTGGTGGTCAACGTCTCCGACAATCAGCTTGAGCGCGACATCGAACTTGCCGACATCGCCGTCAAGGAACGCCAGGCGCAGCACATCTTCTACCGCAAGCGCCTGACCGACGAACTCGATCGCATGAAGAGCCTGACGACGGTCGAAGGCAAGAACCTGGACCAAGCCAAAGTCGATCTCGAAAGCGTCGAAGCGCAGTTGCAAGCGGCCGACCAGCAGTATGCGCGGCTGGCCATCCTGCACCGCAAAGGCTTCACCACCGACACGCTGCTTGAGAACGCCGAGAAGCTCGCCATCGGCATGCGCAAGACGCTTGAAAGCAAGCAGATCGAGCTGAAGTCGCGCGTCGACATCGCAGCACAAGGCGATGGCAAATGGTTCTATACCGGGCAGTCGATGGTGGGTGATCTCGGGCAAATCGAAGCGCAGGTCAAACTAGCCGAGCACGAGATCACGC
>JANNEU010000250.1:0-2571 GCA_031379035.1 Hyphomicrobiaceae bacterium
GAGCCGGCGACCTTCACCGTGCCATCGTCTTCGATGTCGATCTTGGCACCGCTTTCTTCGACGATCGAGCGGATCACCGAACCGCCCGAACCGATCACTTCACGGATCTTGTCGACCGGGATCTTGATCGTTTCGATGCGCGGCGCGTGCTCGCCGAGTTCCTGGCGCGCGCCGGTCATGGACTTGGCCATTTCGCCGAGGATGTGGATACGGCCACCGTGCGCCTGCTCCAGCGCCACCTTCATGATCTCCTCGGTGATGCCGGTGATCTTGATGTCCATCTGCAGGGCGGTGATGCCCTTCTCGGTGCCAGCCACCTTGAAGTCCATGTCGCCGAGATGATCTTCGTCGCCGAGGATGTCGGAGAGCACAGCAAAGCTGTTGCCTTCCTTGATCAGGCCCATGGCGATACCCGCCACCGGGCTCTTCAACGGCACGCCGGCATCCATCAGTGCCAGCGAGGCACCGCAAACCGTAGCCATCGACGAGGAACCATTCGACTCTGTGATTTCCGACACGATGCGGATCACATACGGGAACTCGTCGTTCGACGGCAGCAACGGCCGCACGGCGCGATACGCCAGCTTGCCGTGGCCGATTTCGCGGCGCTTGGGCGAACCGACGCGTCCCACTTCGCCAACCGAGAATGGAGGGAAGTTGTAGTGCAGCAGGAAGCGCTCTTTCTTGGTGCCTTCCAGGCTGTCGATGTACTGCTCGTCGTCGCCGGTGCCGAGCGTGGCAACGACCAGCGCCTGCGTCTCGCCGCGCGTGAACAGCGCCGAGCCGTGCGTACGCGGCAGCACGTGCACGTTCGAGCTGATCTGGCGCACGGTCTTCAGGTCGCGGCCATCAATACGCTTGGAGGTGCGGATGATATCGCCGCGCACCACGTCCTGCTCAAGCTGCTTAAATACCGAGCCGAGCTTGACGATTTTCGCCGCCTCCGTGCCTTCCGGTGCCATGGCCGCCATGGCCTTCTTCTTGGCAGCCGACACGAGGTCCTGGCGGGCCTGCTTGTCGGGCGTCTGGAAGGCCTTGCGCAGGTCTTCAGTGATCAGCGTGCCCATCTGCGCCTTCTCGGCGCTGAGGTCAGGCGGTGTGAAGTCCCACTGATCCTTGGCGGCTTTTTCCGCCAGCTTGATGATCGCCTCGATCACCGGCTGGAAGCCGCGATGGCCGAACATGACGGCGTCGAGCATGGTCTTTTCCGACAGCTCTTTCGCTTCCGATTCAACCATCATCACCGCGTCGTGCGTGCCAGCGACGACCAGGTCAAGATCGCTCTTGGCCATCTCGTCGATCATCGGGTTCAGCACGAACGCGCCGTTGATCACGCCAACGCGGGCACCGCCGATGGGCCCGAGGAACGGCAGGCCCGACAATGTCAGTGCAGCCGAGGCGGCCACCAAGGCCAGCACGTCCGGATCGTTCTCAAGGTCGTGGCTGAGAACCGTAACAATCACCTGCACTTCGTTCTTGAAGCCTTCGACGAACAGCGGGCGGATCGGCCGGTCGATCAGACGCGATGTCAGTGTTTCTTTTTCGGTCGGACGGCCTTCGCGCTTGAAGTAACCGCCGGGAATCTTGCCGGCTGCGTAGGTCTTCTCCTGGTAGTCGACGGTCAGCGGGAAGAAGTCCATTCCAGGCTTCGCTGTCTTGGCACCAACGACGGTCGCCAGCACACTGGTTTCACCATACTGGGCAAGGACGGCGCCATCGGCCTGGCGGGCCATGTGCCCGGTTTCGAGCGTCAGCTTGCGGCCGGCCCAGTCGATTTCCACGCGGTGGATGTTGAACATTTCAGATTTCTCTCTCTTCGGTCTTTTCGGACGGACGGACGGACATTGGGAACGCGTTCAACGATTGAGACGTTGGTTCCCATTTTCGAACTCACCACTTGTCATGGCCGCGGAGGCGGCCACCCAAGCAAACTGCAGAACAATCTCCGTTGGCAAATGACAGAGAGATCGATGTTTTGCCTAGGTCTGACAGTGGCAGTTCAATTCAAGCTTGCTTGGGTGGCCGCCTCCGCGGCCATGACGAAAATTAGGGGCGATACATGAGACCATAACGCCGCCAATCTCAGAAGAGCAAAACACACGAGGCCGGGTCCTCTAGCAGAGGCCGGCCCCGGAATTCTGTCATTTGGCGATAAGCAAAGCGCGGCCTCGCAGGATCAGCGACGCAGTTCCAGCTTCGCAATGATCTTCGTGTAACGCGGCGTATCGGTTTTCTTCATGTGGTCAAGCAGGCTGCGGCGCTGGCTGACCATCTTGAGCAGACCGCGGCGCGAGTGATTGTCTTTGGTATGGAGCTTGAAATGGTCGGTGAGGCTGTTGATGCGGGCGGTCAGCAGCGCGATCTGCACTTCCGGCGAGCCTGTATCTGTAACCTTGGCGGCATGCTCTTTGATGATCGTACGTTTGGCTTCAGCAGTCATCGACATCGGGAACTCCTTTCGGAAACAAATAGTTAGAGTGCCCGCTGACAACGGCAATGAAGGTCGTTGAAAGTGCGGGCTGGGCGGGGCCGCTGCCGGGATGTCGTCCAGCAAGGTCCCTGGTTGCGGCT
>JANNEU010000091.1:0-20371 GCA_031379035.1 Hyphomicrobiaceae bacterium
TACTCGGAAGACGAGGAAGCAGCGACCCTGTGGAAGAAGATCGCCGGCTTCAAGGATGACCGCATCATCCGCATCTCGACGTCCGACAATTTCTGGGCGGCCGGCGATACCGGCCCATGCGGGCCCTGCTCGGAAATCTTCATCGATCAGGGCGACAAGGTGCAGGGTGGCCCGCCAGGTTCGGCCGACGCCGATGGCGACCGCTATCTCGAATTCTGGAACCTCGTGTTCATGCAGTTCGACCAGCTCGGGCCCAGCCTTGATAAAAAGGGGGGCAATCGCGTCAACCTGCCAAAACCGTCGATCGATACCGGCATGGGCCTCGAACGCATGTCCGCCATTATGCAGGGCGTGCACTCGATCTTCGACACCGATATGTTCAAGGCGCTGATCGAAGCGTCGGTTGCCGAGACCGGTGTAGCCGCCAAAGGCGATCACGCGCCGAGCCATCGCGTCATTGCTGATCATTTGCGCGCGGCATCGTTCCTGATCGCCGACGGTGTGCTGCCGTCGAACGAAGGCCGCGGCTATGTCGCCCGCCGCATCATGCGCCGCGCCATGCGGCATGCGCATTTGCTCGGCGCGAAAGATCCGTTGATGCACCGCCTTGTGCCGGCTCTCGTCCGCCAGATGGGCGACACGTACCCGGAACTCGTTCGCGCCCAGCCGATGATCACCGAGACGCTGAAACTCGAAGAAACCCGCTTCCGCAAAACGCTGGAGCGCGGGCTTGTACTGCTCGACGACGCCTCCAACAACCTTCGCAAGGGCGACACTTTCGCTGGCGACGTGGCCTTCAAACTCTACGACACCTACGGCTTCCCGCTCGATCTCACACAAGACGCGCTGCGCGCTCGCGGCGTCACCGTCGACACCAAGGCCTTCGACGTCGCCATGGCCGCGCAAAAAGCCGAAGCTCGCAAGTCGTGGAAGGGCTCGGGCGAAGCCGGCACCGAAACCGTCTGGTTTGACATCAAGGACAAGGCCGGGGCCTCAGAATTTCTCGGCTATGACAGCGAGCACGCCGAAGGCGAAATCCGCGCGCTGGTGAAAGCTGGCAAGGCTGTCACATCGCTCGCTAACGGCGACGAAGGTGCCATCGTCGTCAACCAGACGCCGTTCTATGGTGAAAGCGGCGGCCAGCACGGCGACGCTGGTGTGATCACCGGGGCGAAAGGCGCGCGCTTTAAGGTCACCGACACGCAGAAGAAGCTCGGCGATGTGTTCGTGCATGTGGGCGTTGTCGAAGCCGGCAGCTTCAAGGCCGGCGATGGCGTCGCGTTGACCGTCGATCACGCCCGCCGCGGTGCCACCCGCGCCAATCACTCCGCCACCCATTTGATCCACGAAGCCCTGCGGCAGGTGCTCGGCGAGCACGTGCAGCAGAAGGGTTCGCTCGTCACGCATGAGCGCCTGCGCTTCGACGTCTCGCATCAAAAGCCGATGAGCGTTGAAGAACTCAGCGCCGCCGAAGCCTTGGCCAATCACTACATCCTGCAGAACTCAGCCGTTGAAACGCGGCTGATGGCCATCGACGACGCGCGCAAAACCGGTGCCATGGCGTTGTTTGGCGAGAAGTATGGCGACGAAGTGCGCGTGGTGTTCATGGGGCAAGGCACCGATGGTGCCAAGGCCAATAAGCCTTGGTCGGTGGAACTGTGCGGCGGCACGCACGTGGCGCGCACGGGTGATATCGGCTTGGTGCGCATCGTCGGTGAAAGTGCATCGGCCGCTGGTGTCCGCCGCATCGAAGCGTTGACGGCCGATAACGCGCGCGCTTTCCTCGTTGAGCAGGATGCGCGCATGCGCGAACTGGCCGCCGCGCTCCGCACATCGCAGGGCGACGTGGTCGAACGCGTCAAAGCACTGATCGACGAACGCAAGACGCTGGAGAAGCAATTGGCCGATGCCAAGCGCGCGTTGGCGCTCGGCGGCGGTGCTGGCGCGGCCTCAAACGGTGCCGCAGCGGGCTCAGACATCAAAACCATCGGCAGCATCAAGCTGCTCGCGCGTTCGGTCCAAGGTTTGAACCCCAAGGATCTGCGCAGCCTCGTGGACGAAGGCAAGAAGCAGGTCGGTTCCGGCATCGTCGCTATCGTTGGCGTGACCGAGGACGGCAAGGCCGGCTTGGCCGTCGGCGTCACTGAAGACCTCGTGAAAACACACTCTGCCGTCGATCTCGTGCAAGTGGGTGCAGCAGCCCTCGGCGGCAAAGGCGGCGGCGGCCGCCCCGACATGGCGCAAGCCGGTGGGCCCGATGGCGCCAAGGCCGGTGATGCCCTGGCAGCCATTGTTGCGAAGTTGGGTGGATGAGCGGAAGTCGGTGGTTGGGTCGAACTTTTCAGCGAGATCCGACACACGGCAAAGCACCGGAGCGCTGTGCATGACCAACGGATGGGAGCAGTCCGCGGACGCATGGATCGCGTTGATGGGCGCGCGTGGTGATTTCGGCCGCGAGCATGTGCTCGATCCGGTCATGCTGGAACGGGTCCGTGCCGCGCCTTACGTTCGCGCGCTCGACGTCGGCTGCGGCGAGGGCCGGTTCTGCCGCATGCTACAAGGCTTGGGCATCGCGACTGTCGGGCTTGATTCAACGGAGCGATTGATCGCCGAAGCGCGTCGGCGCGACCCAAACGGTGACTACCGCGTCGCACTCGCTGAACGGTTGCCTCATGAGGATGAGAGCTTCGATCTCGTCGTCAGTTATTTGACTTTGATCGATATCGACGATTTTCGCGCAGCGCTGCAAGAGATGGTGCGCGTCTTAAAGCCTGGTGGCACGCTCCTCATTGCTAACCTCAACAGCTTCTTCACGTCCGACGCACAGGGCTGGGTCAAAGATGGTGACGGGCGGCACCTGTACGTTCCTGTGGATCGCTATTCCGAGGAATTTCCACGTTGGGCTGAATGGTCGGGTGTCCGCATTCGAAATTGGCACCGCCCGCTGGCGGCCTACATGCAGGAATTGCTCAGCCATGGATTGACGCTGACATTTTTTGACGAACCGCTGCCGCGTTCGGGCGATCCTGCGCGACGAGCCCTCTATTGCCGTGCGCCGTGGTTCATCGTGATGGAGTGGCGGCGCGCGGCTTAGTGCCGTTCGTTGGCACGAATGTCTTGCAGAGCGATGTCTGACGGACTTTGACGCGCGTCCTCCGCAGCCCGGACCGACGCAACGATGTTGAAACGGATCTGATCCCGCGGCCCCCGATGGCGATTGCACGCCCGCTGCGATCCTGCAGCAAGAACCGGGTCGCGCACAGCGGGGTCGTATGGTTGGCACTGTGGGTACGCACTGGCGGATTGCAATGCCGTTGCGTCAAGCCCTGGGGGCAGCCCCGTGGCGCTACGCCCGTCACAGATCTTACCGAAAGTCGTTGCTAAACCATGACACCCCGCACCTTCCCCTGCCTTGCGACTGCGTCGATTGCTGCAAATTTTTCTGACCAAATAATGCTGGCGCTCATTCCGTTGGTGCTGGTGGCTGCGGGGGCCAGTGCGCAGACCATTAGCCTGGTGGTCGCCGCCCACGCCGCCGCTTGGCTGATTGTCTCGCTGCCGGTCGGGGCCTACGCCGATGCGATGTCGCGACGCACCATTATGACACTTGGAGCATACGCAATTGTTGCGGGTGGTGCGATGGGGACAGCAGCGCTCACGCAGGGCTATGCGCCGCCATGGCTGCTAGGCTGCACGGCATTCGTGATCGCGGCGGGTGTCGTCATGCTGATCCTCTCCGTGTTCGCGCTGGTGCCGAAGGCCGTCGAGCCCGCCAAACTCCCAAAGGCAAATGCCATTCTCGAATTTGGCCGCGCGCTGGTGTGTATCTCGGCACCTCTGATTGCGGCCCGACTGGTGGCGCAGAATATCAGCGCAGCGGCGTTTGGCTTGGCGATCCTCGGCGGCGTGGTGGCGCTCATCGCTGCGCGGCGGCTGCCCATAGAGGCACCTGCGGCAGGCAGCGTATCGATCATCGATAGCATCCGTGATGGCGCAGCCTTCGTTGTGCGTGAACCGATCCTGCGGGCGATTGCGTTGTGCGCGATTGCTTGGAATTCGGCGTTTTTTGCACTGACGGCGGTGTTTGCACCGTTTGCGGCGGGCGAACTTGGCATGTCGATCGAGCAGATCGGGCAGGCGTGGTCCATCTATGGTATCGGTCTGCTGCTTGGCTCACTGGCGGCAGCGCCAATGATTGCGCGCTTGCCGACGCATGTCATGTTTATCTTTGGGCCTGCTACGTCGTGCATCGCGGTGCTGATCCTTGTTGCTGGGGCGACGCGCACGGCGACATGGCCAGTGGCGGTCGGGTTCTTTTGCCTCGGCTTTGGGCCGATGACGTGGCTCGTGCTGCAGACGAGCGTGCGGCAGATCGTGACACCGCAAGCGCTGCTCGGCCGGGTCGGTGCGACGATCACGACCACGATCTATGGCGTGCGGCCGTTAGGCGCGCTGCTGGCGGGCGCGGTGGCGTCGGCGTTTGGCGTGCGTGCAGCGCTGTGGTTGTCGGTCGTGCTCTTCTTTATCTCGTGTATCGCGCTGCTGCTCTCGCCTGCCGCGCGGTTGCGTGAGATGCCGAAAGCGGCAACGGGTGCGGCGTAGTCCTCGACGGGAGTGCCTGCGGCGGCTATTGTTGGCTGCTTGTGTTCGAGGAGGCCATGTTGTCTGCTAAGCCCGATGACTACGCGCGCCTCATCGATGTTGTGCGCCGCCGCCGGAGCGTGCGGAGGTTTGCTCCGGGCCAGACAGTGCCACGCGCAACACTGCTCGACATTGCGGAAGCGGCACGCTGGGCCCCGACGGGTGCCAACTCGCAATGCTTTGACGTGATCATCGTGGATGACGCCGGGATGCGCGAGAAGGTTCTCGACGTGTTTCTGGCGCAATCAAACCGGTTGATCGACCACGTCAAAGGTTTTCCGGCGGTCAAGAAGACCTACATGGCCAATACGGTTGCGATTTTTATCGTGCTGGAAGATCGCCGCTGGACGGCAGCATTTCCACGCGCCACATCACCGGAGTGGGTGCAGGAGTATGCCGATAACAATGAGCGCATCCTGCTCGCGTCCATTGGCGCGGCGGTGCAGAACATTCAGCTGGCCGTCACTGCGCACGGGCTGACATCAGCGTGGCTGTCGGGCGGGGGCGAGGACACGACCAATCGTGATCTCGCGTCTCTGCTGGGTTACCCAGACACCCTGCGCGCTGTCGGCACCATTCCCGTGGGTGTGCCAGAGAAGGACGTGGCGAGCCGTTATCGCCGGCCGATTGAACAGATGGTACACTGGAACCACTACGTGCCCGAGCAATATCGGCCTCAGGCCATGGTCGACCACTACGTCGATAGCGTTCGCCAGTTCGCAATGTATCGCGGCGCGGAAAATATCACCACCTGGGACGATGCCGATAAACGCCTTGGTCCGTGGCGCGACGCCTACACCACGCCCGTCGCCAACAAGAGCGGAAAGCTATAGGGCGGACGAAGGTTCCTTGCGCGCCCGGCATCTGTCGTCACGCGAGCGCATGTCGCATGTCGCATGTTGGGTAGCAGCGCTTTAGCAGCGTAATTCAACTGCCCACGTGCGGCTTTGGCGCAAAGGCTTTGAACACCGGAAGCCTTGTTGGCTCCGGTGTTGAAGTGGGCCTCGCCCAAACCTACGCGCGTTTACTTCGCCGACGGCGCCTCGCCACCAGCATCCGCCTCACCGTCAGCACTTGTCCCATCATCCGGGATGCGCTCGACAGAAACGACCTTCTCGGCCTCGTCCGTTTTGAAGATGCGCACGCCCTGGACGCTGCGGCCGGTGATGCGGACATCGTGCACGGGGCAGCGGATCAGCTTGCCGGCATCCGTCACTAACATGATCTGATCGCTGTCCTCGACCGGGAACGCGCCGACGAGATCGCCGTTGCGCTCGTTGACGATCATGGCGGTGATGCCCTTGCCGCCACGGCCGCTGGTGCGGATCGAGTACGACGACGTGCGCTTGCCAAATCCCTTGCTCGAGACGGTGAGCACGAACTGCTCGCGCGCGCCGAGTTCGGCATAGCGTTCCGGTGTGAGTTCGGCCATGCCGCTGGTCGTTTCGTCATCGCTCTCTGCCGCCGGTGTCGCGTCGGCGTCATCGCCGGCTGCTTCGGCATTCTGCGCGCGCCGGATACTGCCAGCCTGCTTCAGATAAGCGGTCCGCTCGTCGGCGGTCGCTTCGGTGTGTCGAAGGATCGCCATCGAGATGATCTTGTCGCCCTCTTCGAGGCGGATGCCGCGCACACCGTCGGACGATCGTCCAGCAAACATGCGCACCTCTTCCCCGATCAGGAAGCGGATGCATTGGCC
The DNA here is from genome assembly GCA_031379035.1 of Hyphomicrobiaceae bacterium. Lineage (GTDB taxonomy): Bacteria > Pseudomonadota > Alphaproteobacteria > Rhizobiales > Hyphomicrobiaceae > JABFRJ01. The sequence continues at coordinate 6,338 of JANNEU010000091.1, forward strand.
GTGCGCGGTTGTCAGCAAGCAGTCATCGGTCGGCGCGGCAATCGCCACGGAGACGATGCTGTCGCCTTCGTCGAGCTTCATGGCGATCTTGCCCTGACGCTGGATGTTCTCGAAGTCGCCCAGGCTGTTGCGGCGGATGTTGCCGGAGCGCGTAGCAAACATCAATTCCAGCGCGGCCCAGGTTGTCGGGTCCTCTGGCAGCGGCAGGATCGAGGTGATTGTTTCACCCTCGGCTAACGGCAGCAGATTGATCAGCGCCTTGCCTGGTGATTGCGGCGTCGCCGCCGGCAAACGCCAGACCTTCATGCGATAGCACATGCCTCGCGACGAGAAGAACAGCACGGGCGTATGCGTCGAGGCGATAAAGATCTCGGTGACGACATCCTCGTCGCGCGTCGACATGCCGGCGCGGCCTTTGCCGCCGCGGCGCTGCGCCCGGTAGGTCGCCAGCGGCACGCGTTTGATGTAGCCCTTCATAGAGACGGTAACGACGCAGTCTTCCCGCGCGATCAGGTCCTCGTCTTCGAGGTCGCCTTCCATTTCGACGATTTCGGTCCGGCGCGGGATGGCGAACTCAGCTTTGATCGCCGAAAGCTCGTCGCGGATGATGGTGATGATGCGCGTGCGCGACGACAGAATGTCAAGGAAGTCCTGGATCTCAACGCCGATCTTGCGCAACTCGTCGCCGATTTCCTCACGCCCAAGGGCGGTGAGCCGCGACAGCGTCAACGCGAGAATGGCTGAGGCCTGCGCGTCAGATAGTTTGTAAGTGCCAGCGTCCGACACCTTGTGGCGCGGATCGGCGATCAGCTCCACCAGCGGCGTCACATCGCCAGCCTGCCAATCGCGGGCGATCAGCTTCTCCTTGGCATCTGCGGGTGACGCAGCGGCACGGATCAGCGCAATCACCTGGTCGATATTGGCGACCGCAATAGCAAGCCCCACCAACACGTGCGCCCGGTTGCGGGATTTGGTCAGCAGGAACTTGGTGCGCCGCGACACCGTCTCTTCGCGGAACGCATTGAACGCGAGAATGATGTCCCGCAGATTGAGCATCTCTGGCCGGCCACCATTCAGCGCGATCATGTTGGCACCGAACGTCGTCTGCAGGTCTGAGTGCCGCCAGAGCTGGTTCAGCACCACATCTGATACCGCATCGCGCTTCAGCTCGATGACGATACGGATGCCTTCACGGTTGCTTTCGTCCCACAGGTCCGAGATGCCCTCGATGCGCTTGTCGCGCACTTGTTCCGCAATCTTCTCGATCAGCGTCTTCTTGTTGACCTGATAGGGAATGGCGGTGACGATCAGCGCTTCGCGGTCCTTGCGGATTTCCTCCACATGCACCTTCGCGCGCATGATGATCGAGCCGCGGCCCTTGTGATAGGCCGACAGCGCGCCAGCCCTGCCGAGCATCAGCGCGCCGGTGGGGAAGTCTGGACCAGGAATGATCTGGCAGAGATCTTCGATCGTGATCTCAGGGTTCTCGAGCGCCGCGATGCACGCGTCGATCACTTCGCCGAGGTTGTGTGGCGGAATGTTCGTTGCCATACCGACGGCGATGCCGCCCGCGCCATTGACCAGCAGGTTCGGGAACTTGGCCGGCAGCACTTTTGGCTCGTGTTCGCTGCCGTCGTAATTGTCTTGGAAATCGACGGTATCTTTGTCGAGGTCGTCGAGCAGGTACTGCGAAACCTTTGCCAGCCGCGATTCCGTGTAGCGCATCGCCGCCGGGCTATCACCGTCGATGGAGCCGAAGTTGCCCTGCCCGTCGATCAGCGGCAACGCGAGCGACCACTCCTGCGCCATGCGGACCAGCGCGTCATAGATCGCGAGATCGCCGTGCGGATGATACTTGCCCATCACGTCGCCGACGATGCGGGCGCTCTTCACGTACTTGGTGTTCCAGCGCACGCCCAGTTCATCGGCGCCGTAGAGAATGCGGCGATGCACAGGCTTCAACCCGTCGCGGACGTCCGGCAGCGCGCGTGAGACGATCACGCTCATGGCGTAATCGAGGAACGACCGCTTCATTTCCTCGCCGATGGTGATCGGGCGGATGTCGCTCGGTTCCTTCGGCGTGCCGCCGCCCTCTGGGGGATCTTGCGGCGGTTTCTTGTCGTCAGCCAAGACGGGTGTCCTTCGATGCGGAATTGGACCATGGAGATTGGGGCCAGCAACGTTAAACGTCACGTACCAATTGCTTCGTGCGGACTACAGCACGCGCTGTGTTGAGGCAATGCCAGTCTGCGGCGGCCTGTCGCAGGTGCCAGCGTTGTCCCCAGGATGCGTTGTCGCGAAGAACAGCCGGCGCATGCTGAAGGGTAAGACCCCACCGAGGCCGTCCACAGGCATCTGCGTAAGCGCGCTTGTTGTGTGGTGTTTGTCTTCCTATGTGTTCGGCGGTGCTGTGGTGCCGAGGTTCAGCGCAGGTTCACACCGGACCCGGTAGTTGGGCAATCGTATTCGCAAGCCGTGGCCAATGGGCCCTTTAAGGCTGACATCAAAGAGGAAGTATCATGAACAAGATGATTTTCGGAGCGCTCGTGTCTGCCGTCATGTTGGCGAGCGCACCGGCTTTTGCCCAAACCGCCGCACCAGCGGCTGCCAAGGTCGCGATCCCGGCTGGCGTCTTCTACAAGGGTCTCGGGCCCCAGCAGTACGCCGCCCGTGACAAGTTGATCGGTGCCAACGTCGTCAATAAGGACGGCGTCGTGATCGGCGACATTAAGGACCTCATCCTTAACTCATCGAATGAAGTTGAAGGCGTGTTGCTCGGCACTGGTGGCATTCTTGGTGCCGGAGAGAAGGAAGTGGGCGTGCGCTACAACGCGCTCGTGTTCTCCAAAAAGGATGGCAAAACCGTCATTTCGTTGCCGCAGGCCTCTAAGGATGTGATCGCGGCACTCGAACCTTACGGCCGCGGCACCAAGAAGTCGCTAATCGAGAAGGCACAGGACAAGCTTAAGGCGCTGTCTGACAAGACGAAGGAGGGTGCCGGTCCGGCCTATGACAAGGCTAAAGAAGTCGGCAAGGGCGTTGTCGACAAGGCCAAGGAGCTTGGTACGAAGGCGGTCGAGAAGACCAAGGATGTCGTCGAGACGGCCAAGGAGAAGGCCGCTCCGCAGGCTGCCCCTGCACCGGCCACCCCGAAGCAGTAATCGACCGGTACTTGCCGTCAGTCAGTGCGCGCCCCGGCCTCAGGTCGGGGCGCGCTGCCTTATGGATGTCTAAATGGGTGTCCTCGCTGTGGTCGCCGCCCTCTCGACTGCACAGGGCCAGGCGTGGCAAAGCTTTTGGAAGCGAATCTGCGACGTGGAGATCGGCGGCATGCAAGGCCGGCAGTCCAGACGGGGTGCACAAATGCAGCGCTGGAGCGCAGCATGGCTTTTTATTGCCATATCAGTGCTGGGTCCACTGTCGCACGGGCGCGCGCAGGGTACCGACGAGGTGTCCAGCAGCGGCGTTAGTTATGTGACTCCTTTTCCGCCGGGCGACATCTACAAGCTTCAGGTTTATGGTGATGGTTACGCCGAGGGGCTCCTCCAAGGCCTGAGCGACGTCGCAAAATCGCTTGACCGCATCGACCTGCCGAAGAAGCTCCGCTCCATCCAGCAGTTGGTCCGCGCTGAGGCGGAAGACGAGATCCGTGCTGAAGAGCAAGCTCGTGATGTCATCCACATTGCCGTCGTGATGCTTGGCCTGAACGATCGCGGCTCGCTCCGCGTGTCGGGTGGCAATTCCATCCGGTGCTGCACCACCGCTTGGAAAGAACAGTATGGCCTGCGTTACGACCGGCTGCTGAAGGCACTGAAACGCCGCAACATGGCCATCTACGTCGTCGGCATGCCGCCTCTGCGCCGACAGGATGCGAACGCGGACATTGAAACGATCAACGAGGTTCTGCTCGAACGTGCGCAAGCCAACGGCATCCGGTTCGTTGAAGTTGCCGAAAGTTTCATGGACGAAAATGGTTCGTTCACTCAGTTTGGCCCCGATGTCAGTGGTAATCGCGAGAAACTGCGGGACGGAGATGGCGTCGGGTTTACCAATGCTGGCAATCGCAAGCTCGCGTCCCTAGTCGCCAACGAATTAAAGCGCGACCTGGCCATTGCGCGGGCCGAACGTGCGGTGCCGTTGGCGGGTGCCGAACCGGACCAACGCCGCATCAATCCCGAAAAGGTGGCCGCGCAGGCTTGGAAAGGCATCATCACCAAGGACAGCAAAGAAGCCCGGCCGGTCGCCTCCGGTGGCCCTGCACCCTCGCTTGCAGTGGCACGCGCCGCTCCTGGGCAAGGCGATCAGAAAGTGGAGACAAGCCGGCTGGTGTTGAAGTTTATCGGCGCGAACGGCCGCGAGGAAACGGCGTCAGTCGATATTGTCAGGCCGGCGATCCCGGCGGCGGTCATTGCGCTGCTGACCCGCAAAGAGACGGCCGAAGCCAGCCAACCACGCTTCGAGATGCTGGCTGACGACGTCGGCAACGGCATCTCTGTCAGTACCATGGTGGCTGCATTGCCGGATGTCGCCGGCGTGACCGGACGCCGCCGCGGTACTGCTAGTCTAGCAAACTACACCACAGTCTGGGTGAAGGGTGAGCGCCTGCCAACCAAACCAGGCCGGGCTGATGACTTTGCCTGGCCACGTCCTGACGCCGTCGCGCTACCGGCATCGCTGCCAACGGCCACAGGTCCGGCCAATCCGTCGGCGAGGGGCACGCCACAGAAATCAGCAATACCTGACGCGCAGTCGCAATTCCAACGCACCCGCCCGTTGCCGGGTGCGCCAAAAGGCTAAACCTGACGGACGAAGAAAGCCGCTCCGCATGTGTTCGCGTTATAGTCTCACGTCGCCCGTTGAAGCCGTCCGGGCCTACTTCCGTCCCGTGCGGGATCACCCGTTTCCGCCGCGCTATAACATTGCGCCGACCCAGCCCGTTTCAATCATCCGACTTGGGGCTGACAATGTCCGCGAGCTGGTTTTAGTGCGCTGGGGGTTAATCCCTGGCTGGGTCAAAGATCCCGGCGCGTTTGCCACTATTTTGAACGCACGCGCCGAAACGGCTTTAGAGAAACCCTCGTTCAAGGCCGCGCTGCGTCATCGCCGCTGCCTCGTGCCCGCCGATGCCTTCTATGAGTGGACGGGGGTCGCAGGTGCCAAGCGTCCACACATGATCTCACGGGCGGCAACTCCAGGTGTTCTGGCCTTCGCGGGCCTTTGGGAGCACTGGATGAGTAAGGACGGCAGCGAGATCGAGACCATGGCAATCCTGACGGTCGCCGCCAACGCAACCATGGCCCCACTGCATGACCGGATGCCGGCGATCATGCCGGAAAGTGCCTTCGATACCTGGCTCGACGTCAAAAACGTCCGTGATCGCGCGGCCGCCGACCTACTGTGCCCGGCCCCGCCGGATTTGCTGAAAATTGAAGAATTATTGCCTGCCATCAACAGTTCAAGGGCCGAAGGTGCCCATCTGCAGCACGTTTTGCGTCCGGCTGGCACAGGGATGCTGAGGGCACCCGAGCAGGGTACGCTTCTTTAACTATGATTGACTATCAATGTGTTGCTTCGATTTGATCAATTAACGCCCGAGCCCAGGCTTCTATTGACCAAAGACTGAAACAGCTTTGCTCCCCGCTCGCCAGTCTGGCCGCGTTGGGTTATTCTACGATTGTCAAGAGTTTGCCTGTTTCGTGGCATAACAAATACGTGCGCAAGGTCTGTGTGGCGCTGCTTTCGACGTTGGCCCCAAGGTGATCGTCGAGGCTTGCTGGTCTGGCTGTGCTGCGCGGCGACCGCATGAAAAGCAGATCTTTCCGGCGGGGCAGCCGGATTGGCGTGGCTTTTGCTAGGCCCCATTCGGTGGGCTCAGTGCTGGCCACGAAGGTACCCGCCCGGCCCGGCAGGCCCGATAGAATTACGCCGCACGATGCGGCGAGGAGACGTGACGATGGCGTATCGAGGCGAGGATTTGGATTTGAGACTGTCGCAGACGCGTGGCGGCCGCGAGGGGCTTGGCGCGAGCGAGTTCGCGCTCAACGGTACGCGCCCACGCGCGCCGATGGCCAGTGGCCGGCCTGATCCTGTGACCATCGACGACACCGTCATGGCGTGTTGCAATCACGCTTACGATATTGCCCAAGCGCACGGTGCCAGCGAAGTCCGTCTTGAGCATCTGGTCCACGCCTTGACGCGCGTCGAAGCCGCTGCCGACATTCTTGAAGAACGCGGTATTCGTGAGGCCCATCTCCGCCGCGAGAGCGCAGCGGTGATCGCCTCTGAAATTCCTGTGGGCCTCGCCCACAGCCAAAGCGCGCCGCGCGCCTCAGCTGAATTCGAAGACGTGCTCCGTCGCGCATCCGCACAGGCCATCGGTAACGGCGGTGCACGCGGTGCCAGCGTTCACGATCTGCTCTGGGTTCTGCTCAACTACAATCGCGAAATTCCAGCTATTGCGCTCTTGCTCCGGCACGCTGCCGGTTGGCAATCCTGGGATTGGCCGAACCGCGCACCCGCTCGCGACACTGAGCGCGACGAACCGCGCCGGCGCGAGCCTGTGCGTGCTCCGGTCGAGCGTGTCGCCGACCGGCGTCCGAACCGGGCTGCATCAAGTTTCGCATCCGAATCGCGTGAGCGTTCGTCGGGCCCGTCGTCCCCTTCATCGAGCTCCGATGGCATTCAGGGCCGTCTCGATCTGATGGAGCAGTCGATCCGTTCTCTCCACTCCGAGATGTCGTCAGACCGCCGTGCCTTGACTGATCTCATCCGTGACCTCCAGCGCGACGTTCTTGACGGCCGCGGCAGCGTTGGCGGTGCCGATCTCGGCTCGATGGTTGAACATCTGCGCGCCGTTGAAGCCAATGTCGAAGATCGTCTCGGCGATCTCGCCCGGACAGCCGGCGCTCTCACAGATCGCCTGCAGGGGCTCGAGAAGTCTGTTTCAAATTCCCTCCAGGAAGGATCGCGCAACTGGATGACGGTTGGCGACCGATTGAAGTCGATCGATAAAGTAGTCGCCGGGAGTTCCACTTCTGGGTTGGCTGATCTGGTCACCGACCAGCTCGTTGCGGTCACCGAACAGGTGCGGCAGGCAACTGAACGCCTCGAAGCCCTGGAACGCAGCATGGAAGTGCGCCAGGCCGACGGCCAGCGGGTCATGAACGGAGTGAGTGAGCGGTTGCGCACGATCGATGAGCACATGACGACGGCACGTCGAGAGCAGGCAGCGTCGGGCCAGTCGCCCGCCGCCATGCAATCGCTGCTATCGGAGCGCTTCCAGTCGTTCAAGGGTCAGCTCGATCAGAGCCGGCTTGATCTCACATCCGCTATGGCGCAAGTCGTCGAACCGCTCGCTGGCCGCGTGCAGCAACTAGAGAGCTCGAACGGCCAACTGATACAGACGCTGGTCCAACGCGTCAGCAGCGTCGACGCCTCGATGAAGGCGCAAAACGACAGTAGCAAAGCCGACTTCGTCGAGATGCACGATGCGCTCGTCAAGCTTGGCAACAACCAGCAGACCCTGGCTGGCAATCTCGATCAGTGGCGTCTCGAAAGCGGTGGAGATCTCGGCATCATCTCGAACCGATTGGAGTTGCTCGAGCGGGGTAGCGCGCAACCGCTCGATATGCTGCGGACGTTGCAAACTGATATGCAGGCGTTGCAGCAGGTCGCGCTGGCCGACTACGACCACAACCGCCGCGGCTTCAAGAACTGGTTGTTCGGCACCGACGACATCTTCGCCAGCTCATGGCGCGACGACACCAGCGCGCTGCGTGTGCGTCTCCGTCAGCTCCGCGAAGGGACGAAGGCGTAGGAGGTAAGAGGCTGCTCGGCTCTTCTTTGTCAATTGGGTTGGCTGCACCTCAGCGACTTAACCCAATAAATGTCGGCACATCGTGGGTTGTCGGGTTACCCCGCAAGGGGACTTCCAAGTGGTTGCGGCGCGAAAAGTGCCTAACCCAATCGACATCCTAAACATCTCAGCAATGCCCACACGGGCCGGTGACAAGCGCACCGGCCCGCGTCTACATTCGCGCCGTGGTGCAAGGCCACGGCGGACGACGGCATCGGGGCTGAGATGGCAGATACATTCGACTACGTGATCGTGGGCGCAGGCTCAGCTGGCTGTGTGCTGGCGTCCAAACTCTCGGAGGACCCGAGCGTCACCGTCTGCGTGCTCGAAGCCGGACCGCGCGATTGGCACCCGTTCATCCACATCCCTGCCGGCTTCATCAAGACGTTCTACAATAAGAGCGTGAACTGGGGGTACTCCATGGAGCCCAGCGAGTGGACTGGCGGCCGCCGGGTCTACGCACCGCGCGGCAAGACCTTGGGCGGCTCGAGCTCCATCAACGGCCACGTCTACAATCGCGGTCAACGGCTCGACTATGAAACCTGGTCCCAGTTCGGCAATCGTGGCTGGGGCTACGCCGATGTATTGCCTTACTTCCGCTCACTCGAACAGCGCATCGGCACCGCTGATCCGAGGTATCGCGGCACCGACGGCGCGATGAAAGTTACCGACATCGATTGGTTTCATCCGCTCTGCGAGGCCTTCATCGAAGGTGCTCAAACGCTCGGTATTCCCCGCAATCCCGACTACAATGCCGGTATCCAGGAAGGCGTTTCCTACGCCCAGCGCACCATTCACAACGGCCGCCGCGTCAGCGCCGCCACCTCTTTCCTTCATCCTGCCATGAAACGGCCAAACCTCACCGTGCGCACGGGTGTGCATGCGACTGAGATCCTGTTCGAAGGCAAGCGCGCCACCGGCATCCGGTATCTAAAAGGCGGACGCGGTGGACCGGGTATCGACGTCGCCGCACGCCGCGAAGTCATCCTCTCCGGCGGCACGTATAACTCGCCGCAATTGCTACAGCTCTCCGGCATCGGCGCGCCGGATTTGTTGAAGAAGCACAACATCCCAGTGCGCCATGCCCTCATCGGCGTCGGCGAGAATCTGAAAGACCACTACGCGCCGCGCTTCGTCGCCCGCGTGAAAAACGCCGCCACCATCAACCAGCTCGCGCATGGCATTCCGCTCGCCAAGGAAATCGTCAAATACCTCACCTCCCGCAAAGGCATTCTCTCAATTTCGCCGACGCTGGTGTACTGCTTTTGGCATTCTGAGCCCGGTCTCGCGTCCTCCGACCTGCAGCTGACGTTCACGCCGGCGAGTTACAAGGAAGGCGTGCAGGGCCAGCTCGAAACCGAACCCGGCATGACAGTGGCATCGTGGCAGCAGCGTCCTGACAGCCGCGGCTACGTGCACATCCGCTCGTCGGATCCGTGCGAAGCCCCGCTAATCCAACCCAATTACCTCGCCGAAGAAAGCGATCGCCGCGTGTTGCTGGCCGGCATGAAACTCGCCCGCAATCTGCTCAAAACGAAGCCGCTTGAGCCCTACTACGACTACGAGGATTTCCCTGGCCCCAAATGCCAGAGCGACGACGAACTCATGGCCGCTGCGAAAGAGCGCGGCACCACCACGTTCCACCCGTCCGGCACCTGCCGCATGGGCCCCGCGCACGATCCGCAGTCCGTCGTCGACGATCAGCTCCGCGTGCGTGGCGTACAAGGACTCCGCGTCATCGACGCGTCGGTGATGCCGACAATGCTTTCCGCCAACCTTAACGCTGCCACCCTGATGATCGGTGCCAAAGGTGCCGATATGGTGCTCGGCAAGCAAGCGTTGGAGCCGGCAAGGCTGGAGATGGTGTAGGTCTGTAGCAACCATTACACCAACGTCGAGCGACCCAGCCGGGACGCTCGACGTTGGCACATCAAGATCCGGGTAGAACCATTCACGGCGACGCGCTTCAGTGCAACCGGTGACTTTTTTGTCGGGACCGTTCATGACAGCTGTGCTGATCGCTGGGCGATCCGTAGGTTTGGCGCCCCCCAACAAACGCATGATGTGTCGCCATGCCTGTCACCGTCGCATACCAATCAGCGCTGAAACTTGAGGCGGAGATCGTAGTAAATCTGGAGTTCACTTTTTTGAGTGAGGTCATTTGGTGACTAGTGGGTGCAGAACGAAATTGCTGTAACGCGCCCAACGTCGCGCCGCGTTTGTAGCAAGCCAATGGTGCGCTAAAGCAAACTGATCCGTGCTCGACATCTTGATCGGCGGCACGGTGCCTCACATCGGACCCCGCGCAGCTGGCCATGCCGCGAGGAGCCGACCAACGTAGGCAAATGCTCCTCCGCCAACGTCAACGCGCCGGTAATGAGTCTCGAACCGAGGCGAAAGGCTTACGGGCGGCTTCACGCGCTTCAAGATCAACGCGTAGGCAATGGCTGCGCACAGCAGCTGCGGCCGGGCTACCTTTCCATTGCAGGTAACGGTCAGTCATGCGGAACCACCAGCCAGGATTGCCAGCAATGTAAGCCCCCACGATGCCGCGAAGCTGGCGCAGTGGCACTAGCTCAGGTGGCGGACTGGGCTGTCGCGGCATTTGTGCTTTCCCGGAAAACGCTGCCGATATTGTATCCGCGAACGAGGACAGCACGACGCCATGGTGTTCGAAGGCCCCAGAAACATGGCCGGACGTCGCAAAGAAAACCATTGCGACCTCAAAGTCGCGCGTCTCGGCGATATGGTCCCTTGCCTCAGGCTCGGCGGCAATTTTTGAGAGCGCTTCTCCATCGAGATGCTCGTTGGACTGCGTTTTGGCAAAATTCAAGGCCGCGCGGAGCTGACCAGCGCTTACGGCGTCCGGCATCTGCCGCGACAAATAGAATTGAGTGAGGTTGAGCGCGAGCGCATCAAAACTGCTTTTTGTGAAACCATTGCGAGCGACGCAGTCGCGGTCCGCACGGTTGAGAAGGTCGGCGCTTAAGGCGGCGATGAACTCGCGGCCTTCGTTGCTCGCCATGGCTTCCCCCCAGGACACAGGGCGCACCGCGTCGAAGAGTGGCGTGCTGGCGACCCGCATATCAACGATGACGCGATAAGCGCCAAAGCCTCCGAGTACCGCCAATATGGCACCAACCCCAATCGAAATGGCAACCCGCATGACACCCCAGCAACGCAACGTCCCTTAACCAAGCCGGTACGTTAGCAGCCGCCGATTGCGGAACCATTACCTTGAATGTGCCGCCGGAGTGATGGGGTCAATGTTGAAAACACCTGACGAGCAGTTGCTTGGTGATGGATTGTTTGATTCTCAGAGTAAGGCTTTTCGTCCTCACCCCGCCTGCGCGTGGAGGCGTCCGCGCTTGGACGACAGCTTGTTGAGCGCCATGATATAGGCCTTCGCGCTGGCCACCAGCGTATCCGGATCGGCCGCCTTCGCCGTCACGCTCTTGCCCTCTGGATCGGACAGACGCACGGACACCTCCGCCTGCGCGTCGGTGCCTTCGGTCACTGCATGCACCTGATACAAATCCAGCTTCGCCTCGTGCGGCACCAGCTTGTGGATGGCGTTGAAGATTGCATCCACGGGACCGTTGCCAGTCGATTGCGTGGTGGTGTGCTGGCCATCGATATCGAGCGTCAGCGTTGCTGACTGCGGACCCATGGTGCCGGCGATCACCGTCAGCGCGACAACCTTGGTGCGGTCGTGGCTGGTGGCAATGTTCTCATCGACCAGCGCTTCGATATCCTCGTCGTAGACGTGCTTCTTGCGGTCAGCCAGCGTCTTGAAGCGCGCGAACGCATCTTCCAGCTGGTTGTCGCCGAGCTCGTAGCCCATGTCCTTGAGCTTGGCGCGGAAGGCGGCGCGGCCCGAGTGTTTGCCCATCACCAGCGAGGTTTTCGACACACCCACCGACTCCGGCGTCATGATCTCATAGGTCGTGGCGTTCTTGATCATGCCGTCTTGGTGGATGCCGCTCTCGTGCGCGAACGCGTTCCGGCCGACGATGGCTTTGTTGTATTGCACCGGAAACGAGGTGACCGCCGAGACCAGTTTCGACGCGCGCGTGAGCATCGCCACATCGATGTTGGTCTTGTAGGGCAGCACATCGCCGCGCGTCTTGATCGCCATCACGACTTCTTCGAGCGCCGCGTTGCCCGCCCGCTCGCCGAGGCCGTTGATGGTGCACTCGATCTGCCGCGCGCCACCCGCCAGCGCCGCCAGCGAGTTGGCGACCGCCATGCCGAGATCGTTGTGGCAGTGGGCGGAGAACACGGCTTTGTCGGAGTTTGCGACGTTGTCGCGGATGAACTGGAACATGTGCCGGTGCTCATCGGGCGTCGCATAGCCGACGGTATCGGGCAGGTTGATCGTGGTAGCGCCGGCCCTGATGGCGGTATCGACCGCGCGGCAGAGATACTCCAGCGGCGTGCGCGTGGCGTCCATGGCCGACCATTCGACGTCCGCGACGAGATTGCGCGCGCGCGACACGGTGTCGGCGATGATCTCCAGCACCTCGTCCTCGCTTTTGCGCATCTGGTGGGCGAGATGGATCGGCGAGGTGGAGACGAATGTATGAATGCGCGGGCGTTTGGCGTGGCGCACGGCTTGGCCGGCGCGATCAATGTCGATGTTCACGGCGCGGGCGAGCCCGGCGATGATGGCTTTCTTGGTACGTCGTGCGATTTCAGCAACCGATTCAAAATCACCATCCGAAGCGATCGGGAATCCGGCCTCGATGACGTCGACGCCCATCTCATCAAGGAATGACGCGACCTCGAGTTTTTCCTCGTACGTCATGGTGGCACCCGGGCATTGCTCTCCGTCGCGCAAGGTGGTGTCGAAGATGACGACGTGGTCGGCAGTGATTTTTGCCGCGGTAGCGCGGGTGGTCGACACGCTGGCAGCCTTTTTGGCCATAGCGGCCTCGGTGGCTTTGGCGGACTTTTCTGACTTTTCCGACTTGGGGACGGGAATTTTCGACATGAGCTGAGGTCCAGAAGCAAACCGGAACGGTGCCGGAGGCATGCTTAAGACAGCACGACCACCAAAACATCACGACGCTCAATGCGCCAAGGTTCCGAAGAAGGGAAGAGTGGGGGGTGTTTCTCGGGTCCCCTGAGCACTCACTGCAGATCAGACCGCAGTCTCGTCCAGCTCAGGGGCCGGTAAGGAGGAGTGCCAGAAGCGTCGCCAGCATGAAGCCCGACGCCTGTAGAATAATCGTGAAACGGCGGATCCGCAGTGCTTCTGCATCGGCCGCAATAGCCACAGCCTTGCCGGCGCGGCGCGTTCTGTCAGCCTGTGTGCTACGATACGGCACGAGCGGCTCCGAATAGCTGAGACTGCATCGATGCAACTCAGTTGGAAGAGTAAGCCTCATGTTGCCGGGGCTGGCAAGGGGGCAGACACGAGAATTTTACGGCAGGGGTTTAACTGTTTCATTCCGGCACGCATCGGACGCCGCACGCTGGCCACGCTCCATTCATGCACCTTTCAGCCACCATCATGCACGGAACCGTTGCCGGCTGCTGAAACGTGGTAGGACGGCTCAATCTCTCTTGCCCCAAAAAGCCCAGCCCTGATGTCCACCCCCTCGCCCGGCGAAAGCGGCGCCTTCCAGCTTGACTGGCAGGTGGCGCGCCGCTTTGTGCGCTACGCAGGCGGCTATTGGACGGGCTCGACCTGGCGGCAGGCGGCAGCACTGACAGCGGGGCTTGCCGCAAGCCTGCTGCTTTCGACGTTCGTCACGGTGCAGCTCAACCAATGGAACCGCTCGTTCTTTGATGCGCTCGAGCGCCGCGACGTGGCCAGCGTCAAGCAGGCCGTGCTGGTGTTCTTTGTCATCATCGCGTCGATGGCGGCGATTGGCGTCTGCATTGTGTACACGCGCATGACCTTGCAGGTGCGCTGGCGGCAATGGCTGGTCGAGCGGCTGATCGGTCAATGGCTGGCGGACCAGAAGTTCTATCATCTCAACGCCACCGGCCGCGAACCTGCCAATCCCGAGTATCGCATCTCCGACGATACGCGCTGGGCGACCGAACCGCTGGTCGATCTCGGCATCGGCCTGGTGCTCGCCATCTCGGGCGCCATCGCATTCATCTCGATCCTGGCGACGGTCGGCGGCTCCTACAGGCTCGGCGCCGTCGTCATTCCGGCCTACATGGTG
>JANNEU010000258.1:0-18254 GCA_031379035.1 Hyphomicrobiaceae bacterium
CAACTTCGTGAGGGGCGCTTCCGGGCACGGCACGCGGCAAACGCAGCTTTTTCGTGTCTCACCGCCAACGACAACTGAGCCAAGCCGGTATGATCACTTCTATCCGGCGTCATTTGGGCTCTGTGGCACCACCAGCTTCGCCCTAGATGCTTCCGGGAAAACCGCTCACACTTTTCCCGGAAGCACATCTAGGGGGCTGCCAGCCGGGTTGCGGCGGTCAAGCGCCGCACATCCGACTACGCTGCCGCTCCCAGTGTTCCTCACATCATCCCGAGCGCGCGGGGCAGCCAGAGCGATAGGCCTGGCCAATACGTCACGACGACGAGGAAGCCCATCATCGTCATGAGCCAGGGCAAGACGGCGACCGTCAGCTCAGTGATGCCCATCTTGGTGATGCCGGAAGCCACGTAGAGGTTCAGGCCCACGGGTGGGTGGCACAGCCCGACCTCCATGTTGACGGTGATCAAGATGCCGAAGTGGATCGGGTCGATCCCGAGCTTCATGGCCACCGGGAACAGGATCGGTGCCATGATCAGGATGATCGACGACGGTTCCATGACGTTGCCGGCGAGCAGCAAGAGGATGTTGACCACCAGGAGGAAGCTGATCCAACCGAAGCCCTGCGCAATGATCCAGTCGGCCATCGCCTGCGGCACGCCCTCGCTCGTCATGACGAACGAGAACAAGACGGCGTTGGTGATGATGTAGAGCAACATGGCGCTCATGGAAGCGCTGTCGAGCAGCACCTTCGGCACGTCCTTGAAGCTCAGATCGCGATAGACGAACAGCGCAATGACGAAGGCGTAGACCGCACTCATAGCGGCTGCTTCGGTCGGCGTGAACATGCCCGAGTAGATGCCGCCGATAACGATGGCGATCAACAACAGTCCCCAGATGCTGATCCAGTAGGCGTTCCAGACGCGCAGGGCTTCGTTGCGGAGAAAGCCAATCGATACGCGCTTTGGGAATAAGATGCCCGCGATGACCAGCCATACGAGCGAAACCACGAACATCAGGTAACGGTTGGCGCCGTTGACGTGGTTTGATGCCACAACGAAGCCGGCAACGTCGCCGGTGAGAAGCGGCGCGAAAGCTTTCGCTGGATTGCTGACCATGCCCCAGATCCAGCCGAGGAACAGCGGAAAGGTTGTGGCGATGGCGCAGACGATGAGGCCGCCGAACGCCGACAACGTACCTTGAGCCGCACTGCGGCCACCCATGACAGCAAGGCGTGGGTATTTGTTTTTGCGCGCAATGAACCACGTGGTGAGGCCCAACAAGAAGGCCAGTATGAGCCCGGGTACAACGCCCGCCATGAATAGTTTGCCGACCGACGTGTTGGTCGAGACGGCATAGATGACCATCGGGATCGACGGAGGTATGAGAATGCCGAGCGAGCCAGACGTTGTGATCACGCCTGCGCCGAAGTTGCGCGGGAACCCTTGCTGCACCATGGCAGGCAAAATGACCGAGCCAATCGCCACCACGGTGGCCGGGCTTGAGCCGGACACAGCCGCGAAGAGTGCGCACGCGATCACGCCCGCCAAGGCAAGGCCACCATGCCAGTGACCAACCAGCGACGTGGCAAAGTTGATCATGCGTTTGGCGACGCCGCCATGGGTGAGGAAGTTGCCAGCCAGAATGAAGAACGGGATCGCCATGATCTCGAACTTTTCTATGCCGGTGAAGAGCTTCAGCGCCACAGCCTCGATCGGCAACTGCGTCATCGTGAAGATATAGGTCAACACAGTCAGGCCGAGGGCGATCGAGATCGGCATGCCTGTCAGCATCATTGCCAGCAGCAGCGCGAAGATCATGCCGACGCGCGCACCCGGGGACATGTCGATGACGCCGAACTTCGCGGCGAGTGCCGCCGCCACGAGGCTGACCGGGAACAAGATCAAGAACAGCGGGATAGCTGGACCGGTGGATTGGCGGGCAGGTGTTGCGGAACTCATCGTGCGGCCTCCGGTGCGGCAGGCGTGTCATCGACGCCAGCAACGACCGTGTGATCATGATGGGGAAGTTCGCCGGTGCGGATGTAGCCGACCGCGACCTGAAGGAAGCGGAAGCACATCAACAGCGAGCCGAGCGGGATGGCGAGATAGACGATCCACATCGGCACTTCGAGATCGTTCGAACTCTGGCCGGTGAAGTACATGTGAAAGACGAAGTAAGCGCCGATGCAGCCGATGATGCCGGTGAACAATGCGCCGCAGAACAGGCTGAACAGAATGGCCGGTTTGCGCGCCGCCGGTGCCACCAGATTGACCAGAACATCGACGCCGACGTGGATGCCCTGCCGCACGCCATACGCTGCACCGAACTTCGCCATCCACACGAACATGTAGATGCAGAGTTCCTGGGCCCAGGACATGTCGATGTTACGCAGGTAGGGGTAGAGCGCGGGGATGGCCGAGCCGTAGCGATGGAGCACGGCGACGAAGATGATCAACGTCGCAGTAGCAATCAGAATACCGATCAACCACTCTTCGAGGTGATCGAAAAAACGCGACAGCACGTGCTTCCCCCAAATTTGCAGCGCGGCACGCTCGTTGGCATGCAACGCGACTTATACTTCTTTAGTCTACCTATGGCCCAGCTGCCGCCTTCCGGCGAGCGGCAAACGGGCAACTGACGGCAGAAAAATGAGCGGCTGCCGCGTGATTCCGCGACCGCCTCACCATGTGAACCTACTTAGGCTGCAGCCGTTGCCTTCCGCAGCAGATCAATTGCTTCTTTGCCGACGCGGCCTTCGGCCCATTCCCAAGTCGGAGCCATGACATCGCGCCATTCTTTGCGCTGCGCGTCATTGAGAACGTGAATTTCGCTTTTGCCGGACTTCTTGATTTCGGCCAGCGCGTCCACGTTTTCCTGCTCAGCAATGTCGTTGGCGTAGTCGGTCGCTTCCTTCATAGCTTTGTCGACGCCCGCGCGGATGTCGGCTGGCAGGCCATTCCAATATTTGGAGTTGACGATGATGGCGTACTGCAGATGCCCATGCTCGCCGACGGTGATGTGCTTTTGCACTTCGTGGAACTTCTGCGTCAGGTAGTTTGACGCGGTGTTCTCGCAGCTATCGACAACGCCGGTCTGGAGCGCCTGATAGACTTCCGAGAACGCGAGGATTTGCGGCAGCGCACCGAGCTTGCGGAAATACTGATCGGCGACTTTGGAGCCCGATATGCGGACCTTGAGGCCCTGCATGTCGGTCGGCTTGATCAGCGGACGGTTGGCCGACACCATATGGAAGCCATTGTCCCAGAAGCCGAGGCCGGAAATGCCCTTGGCTTCCAGTTTCTGCATCAACCAGTTGCCGAAATCGCCTTTGCTGACCTTCAAGTACTGCGCGCGGCTGGAGAACGCGAACGGCAAATCGAGGGCCTCGAATTCCTTCACACCGAGCGGCGCGAACTTAGCCGTCGACGGGGCCAGCACCTGCACGGCGCCGAGCTGCAACGCTTCGATTTCTTCTTTATCTTTGTAAAGCGTCGAGTTGTGGAACACATCAACCTTGGCTTTGCCCTCGGTGTATTTTGCTGCCAGCTCGGCGAACCGGAGCGAGGCCTTGCCCTTCGGTGTTTCGGCGGTCACGACGTGGCTGAATTTAATGCTGATCGGTGCTTGCGCCCAACCCGGACGGCCATAGGCCGTGGCAATGGCTGACGCGGTAAGCCCCGCGCCAAACTGGCGGCGTGAAATAGTCATGGATATGTTCTCCCTAAGCGGCTTATTTTGCCGCCTCATAGCACAGCGCGTTAGAAATGGGAGGGGTGTCGCGCAGATAGGTGCTTCTTGCCGTGGCTGTAGAGTTCGCCGGACCGCTCCTTGGACCCAAAAAGTCTTCAGTTCATACGGCCGGAGGCGTGCGACAGGAACAAATACGTCCGGCCACCGGCTGACGCGAGGTGCTCTTCAGCCGCTCGGCCGCTGACGTCGCGGGCTTCGCTGTCGCGCAACAAACGCTCAAAATCGGTCAGAAAGCGGTCAACTGTGCTGCGGAACGCAGGCTCTGCCACGTATTTGCGAACAACTTCGTCAAAGATGCTGCGGCCTTCGGTGGAATAGATGCTGCGCACCAGAATGCCGCGCTGGCCGCCCCGGAGCCGGGCCCAGATAGCGGCCGCCGTCTCTGCATCCAGTGCGCTCGCAATCGCTTCCAAATTGATAGTGGCAGCGACGCCTGGCGCATGGGCGGCAGCGAGCACCGGCTGCCGCACTGCGGGCGGCGGTTCCGGGGTCGTCGATGCCCGCGCCAGGAGGTCGCCCAGCGACCAGCGGCTGACACCGGCACTTGCTGCGGGTTCAGCCATGTAGGCTGCTGACAGAGATGCGGGTGGCGGAAGTGAAGCAGGCGCACGAAAAGCTTGCTGGGCCTGCGCCGGCGGCGGTCCGGAGCTATAGAGCGGGGCGGGTGGCGTCACGTCCCGGCGTGCGGTTTCGCGCGCCGACATGGATGTCAGTTGATCAAGCGCCCTGATCTGATCATTCAATGCCCGGCGCATGGCATCAGTGCCTTCCCGTGCCGCGACCGGAATGCGCTCAGCTTCTGCCCGCAACCGTTCCTGCTCGGCCATCAGCTCGTTGGCGGCGCGCTGAGTCTTGAGGCGTAGATCTTCTGATGTTTCCGTCAACCGCGAGGACAGCGAGCCCATTTGGTTGCTCATTTCGCGTCCGACGGTCGAGAACTGACTGTGCATGTCGGTCAGTGTGCGCGTAGCCTGTGCCTCGGTCTCGGCCCGCATGCGCTCAATGTCGGCCAGCGTCGTGCGGGCGTGCGCTTCGGCGTTCCGGCTAAGCTCGCCTGTCAGGCTGCGGGCGCGTCCTTCGGCGGCCGACATCGATCCCTCGAGGTTCGAAGTGTAGCTCTGCATGACGGCGTCGATTTCGCCGGCCTTGCCAGTGAGCTTCTCGAGCGTGTCGCCCAACTCGCGGTGGCGCTGCTGCAGCGTCGTGTCGATGCGGAAATTGGCCGTTTCCAGTGCATTGGCCGCCCGCATAATCGATTGGCCCTGGTTTTCAAACCGATTGGTCACGCTGCCGATCTGTGTCAGCAGGTTTTCCGACACATTACGCAGCATGTCGGCCTGTCCCGAGAGCCCTTCAATGGCCTTGACCGACTGCTTGGTGATGTTCTCGCTCGACCGACGTACGGCGTCGATGCCGTGCATGAGCGTTTCGTCTATGTTCTCTGATTGTCGGCCCAGCGTGTCGGCCAGCTGCCGTGCATGGTTCTGCATGGCTGCCGTCAGCGCGACGGCTTTTTCACCAACAACGCTGTCGATTGTCGACGTCGAGCGCAAGATCGATTCGTCAAAGAGACGGACACGTTCGGCGAACGCTCCGTCAAGCGCGCGCGTCCGTTCCACAAGCGTGGAATCAAGCGCGCGCGTGTAGTCCTCGAACACCGTTTGCATCTGATTTGTGCGGTTACCGAGCGCCATGTTAATGGCACCGGTGTACTCATCAAGCACCTGCTGCAAATGACCAGTGCGGTCCGACAGCGCGGTCTCGATTTTGTCGGTGGCCGTGAGCAGTGTGCCTCCGAGCTTATCGGAGACGGTGACCAGTGAGCCCTCAAGCCTGTCAGAGGCCTTCAGTAGGGATCCTTCGAGAGCGATCAGGTTCTGCCCGGCACTTTCAATGATGCGGGCAAGCTTGCCCTGCTGGCCGTTCAGTTTCTCAATGAGGGCCGGCACCTCGTCGCCCATCGCGCGCAAGGTTGCATGCACGTCCCCCGAGGTTGCCACTAACTGGCTGCGTTCAGAGGCCAATTCCGCCAGAACACCACGGATCCGAGACTCGTTTTCCTGGAATGAGCGTTCGAGGTTGGTGACCTCGCTGTGAACCATCGCTTCCAGTTCGCCGGCGCGGCCAATCGCCTGTGCGACGGCATCGTTCATGAAATTGACCTGCTTGCGCACGGTCTGGCCTAACGACGTCACGGACTGCTCGGCCGCCCGGTCCGGCTCGGCGAGGCGGACTGCAACTTCGGTCATCGCCGACGACATGAGCTTCAATTCCTGGGCCCGCCAGACCAGCATGGCAAGGAACCAGAAGATCGCAATTGGCAGCACCAAACTCGCCACCAGGACCATCATGGCCGGACGAGTTAAAATGTCCAAAAGTGGCGCTTTACCGATCTCGCTCGCCAGCAAAACCCAAGTAAAGCCAACGCCAACCGCCAGCCAGGCGATCGACGCATAGACCGCGATTTGGAAGGGGCGGCGCGACGGCTTCTGTTCAAGGGCATAGATCAGCGCGCCGATGGTCGGGATATCGTCGTTGGCGGCAATGGCACCGCGCGCAGGGCCAGCGGCCCGGCGTTTGGCGGCGCGCCTACCCGTGCCCTTCGGAGCATTTGTTCCGGTTTCACTCGTTACAGATGGCCCTGCTTCTGCGTTCTGAGGCGCATCGGTCGCCAACGGTGCCAGGCGCGCGGCGAGACTGCCAGGAGGCAGTGGTGCTGATGACTGCCCTGGCAGGGGCGGTGCACCGGCTGGAGGACCGGAAAGTAGGGGCGGAAGTCCTGCCGCCGAGCCCGGCTGCGCAACTGCCGGCGACGCAGCAGGCACAGGCGTGTCCTGGGCGCGCGTCTGCTCGCCCGGTGCCGTCATGCTCGCCGTCTCTTGCCGCATACCCCAAGTCCCACCACGTCTGCATTGCCATGTTTGGACAGAAACCGACTCGCGCCTGCACCTGTTCAAACTGCCTTACGTCAAACGAACCCCACGACACAGGCCTTCCAGCCCACCATCCACTGAAACCGACACCTCGCGGACGGATCCGGCGCTTTGATCGGACCCACCGACCCTCACGCCGGGCCGCGCATCAACAACCCGAAGAACCATCCTCCTAAGGCGGCTTTGGGGCAAAAACAGGGGAGAGCCCACGCACCTTTGGATAATGCGCGCACATGTTCGGAAAAAATGAGTGGATGATTAACGACGTCTCTTCACGGACGCTTAGCCCGGGCTCGCTAGTCTTGAAGGTCAGACGCGCGTCCGGCGCTGGAGCTTTAAAGCGTGGCTGCCAGGTCGGTGTTCGTTGGTGTCAGTACCGGCTTTGGGCCGAGTAAGGGGTAAGCGATGCGGCTCGAAGTGCAAACGCGCCACGATCAAACGAGACTGGGCGACGGGGAGTCTCTTCGCAACGATCGTCGGCGGCGTCCGCGCCCCGAAGGCGGCACAAAACCCGTGGACTTGGTCTATCTGGCGCGCTTCACGCTTGGCAATCACGAGCTTGAGCAGGAAGTACTCGACCTGTTCGTAACCTACGCCCCGCGCTACCTCGCAGCCCTCAACGCGGCCGTCACCGCCAAGGCCTGGCACGACGCCGCCCATACCTTGAAAGGTGCCGCCCGGGGCGTCGGTGCCTGGCGTGTGGCCCGCTGTGCTGAGGCTGCCGAGCGACTGCGGTTTGACACAGACCACGACCGGCGCGCCTTTGCCCTTGATGGTGCCGCTGAAGCGGTCGCCGAGGCCGTTGGGTTTTTGCAGGCGCTGAAGGCCGGGCAATGAGCTCACCGAGGGGAGCCGCAAACTGTCGGCGGACACCAAACTTGACTAGCAGGGATGTTTTGCCCCTCAACCACGCTCGACGTCGCGTCTCCTCACAACGGCAATAATTTCAGCGATAGCGCGATTGACGCGCACACTTTCGGACGCGTCCTGTCGAACAACAGTGCCGTCCTCTATGATTAGGACGCTCCTGGTTTTACCGCGGTGATTGTCAATCAGTTCGAAGCGATCAACTTTCACGACGGCTTCGAGCGCATGTGCGAACGTGATCTCAAACCGCCGCGCAATGGCATCAGCCGGGATGTCATGGCCACCCCTCAGGACGCGGTCTTGAACGCGAAACGCTGATTGGATTGCACTATCGAGGGCCACAAAATACAACCGGACCACATATCTCTTGGCCTTCGCATCGTCGATCTTGCGTCGCGACGTGTTGGACGACAGCGTCGTTTCATAGGTGAAGGAACGCCTCTGCTCCTTGAACCTCTTCAACTCGGCGATGGCACGGCGCGCTGCGGGCAACGCGGCAGCGTCAGGATTTGCAGGATTGATCTCGCGCGCAATATCGCATCTGGATCAATCTTCGGACCGATCTGGACCGTGGACGCAAGCGTTGATGGGCGTAAGCGTTGATCTGCCCGCCCCATTGGGACCGGCAAGGACAACGAATATCGGGCGACGTGATCCCGCCATCTGTCAACGAGCCGCGTCCGCAAGCCGCGCATGGATCTCAACGCAAACCTTTTCGCCACCAAGAAATTCCATCGAGATGACATACCGCGCCCCGTCCGGAAATTCCAAAATCTGCCGGCCCTCACCAGTCAGCGCAAAATCGCAATAGGTAATTGTATAGCCATGCTCAAGGCGATCAAGCGCCGCTTCGCCATAGTAATCCGGCTGCAGCCGCATCCGGTCAATCAGGTAGGCTTGTCGCGGAAACGGGAAATAGTCGCGCTTGTTTGTCACGATGCGCTTGCCTAAAGGTACGCTGATCGGTCCCTGCACGGGCTCGTCGGCTATGGTGATCGTGTCCATCTCGGACCTCCCCACACTTGGGGACAGCATAGCAGAACCGCCTGGGCCGCGCCAACGTCACCCCAAATACGCCCGCATGAACTTCTCGAACGCCCGCGCGCGGTGGGAGATCTTGTCTTTGGCAACCGGGTCCATCTCGCCGAAGGTTTGTTCCTCGCCGTCGGGGATGAACATGGGGTCATAACCGAAGCCCAGTGTGCCCCGCGGTGGCCAGATGACTTCGCCGAAGACCCGGCCTTCGAAGATTTGATCCTCCCCACCGGGCCACGACAGTGACAGCGCAGAGACAAAGTGTGCCGTTCGATCTGACGGCAATGTGGCGCCGCGCAGTGTCAGTTCGCGCTGGACGCGGGCCATGGCCGCACTGAAGTCTTTCGCAGTGCCGCCCCAGCGCGCTGAAAAAATGCCCGGCGCGCCGTCGAGCGCGTCCACGCAGATGCCGCTGTCGTCGGCGAGGGCGGGCAGGCCGGACGCGTTGGCTGCCGCGCGTGATTTGAGGCGCGCGTTGGAGGCGAACATCGTGCCGGTTTCATCCGGCTCGGCGAGGCCCAGAGTGCCGGCGGAGACGGCCTCGAGACCGAACGGCGCGAGCAGCGCGTTGATCTCGACAACTTTACCGGGATTGTGGGTCGCGACCACGAGCTTCGTGCCGCGGGCGAGTTTGCGAGGGCCGGAACTGGGAACTGCCACTATTTTCGCCCTTACGACACCGTCAGCTTTTGCAGCGACGAGAGTTCGATAATGCCCTTTTTGGCGAGGCTCATCAGCTCGCCATACTGCGCTTCGCTGAACGGCACCGTCTCGGCTGTGCCCTGAATTTCGACAATGCCGCCGTTGCCTGTCATGACAAAGTTGGCGTCGGCGTCTGCTTCACTGTCTTCAGCGTAATCAAGATCGAGCACGGCGTTGCCGCCATAAAGTCCGCACGACACGGCTGCCACACTATCACGCAGCACGCCGTCACGGATCATGTCGCGCTGGCGCATCCACGCGATGCAATCATGCAGTGCCACCCAGGCACCGGTAATCGCCGCCGTGCGGGTGCCGCCATCGGCCTGTAGCACGTCGCAGTCGACAGAAATCTGCTTCTCTCCCAGCACCTTCAGATCGACAACCGCGCGCAGTGCGCGGCCGATCAAACGTTGTATCTCCTGCGTGCGGCCAGACGCATGGCCCTGGGTGACTTCACGACGTGTGCGCTGCGAGGTGGCGCGCGGCAGCATGGAATACTCGGCCGTTACCCAACCCTTGCCTTGCCCCTTTAACCAGGGCGGCACGCGTTCTTCGAGGCTGGCGGTGCAGAGCACGTGGGTGTTGCCGAACTTGATGAGGCATGACCCCTCCGCATGCATGGACACGCGCCGATCAATTGACACGCGGCGCAGTTCATCGGGCTTACGTTTAGAGGGGCGCATGGGGGCAACAGATCCTAAGGGAGATGGCGAAACACCGGACAGCCGGGCCAGTTTGAAAATCGGCCGGACCCTAGGCGAGGCGAGCGACAGGGGCAACCCCGCCCTAGGCACCAAAATAGGCCTGACTAGCGAAGCCGCCGCCGGACGGCTCCGGGTGGCTTGGTCACCCGCCCCGGCACCGCAAGCGGCAGGGCTGTCTTGAACTTCACCTGCTTCAACGCAAAGCTGGAACGAATGTTCGAGACGCCCGCGATCTTGGTCAGGCGCTCGACGATGAAGAGCTGCAACGCCGGCACGTCGGCGACCACGACGCGCAACATGTAGTCGCTGTCGCCCGTCATCAAATAACATTCCATCACCTCCGGCATGGCGGTGATCGCTGCTTCAAAGCGCGTGAGGTTGGCGTCCACCTGCTTTTCCAGGCTGATCTGGATGAACACCGACACGTTAAGCCCCAACGCTGCGGGGTCCAAGAGCGCCACATAGCGCGCGATTAAGCCCGACGCCTCCAACGCCCGCACCCGCGCGAGGCACGGCGAGGGCGACAGCCCGACGCGCTGGGCCAATTCAACATTGGTGAGGCGGGCGTTCTCTTGCAGCTCAGAGAGAATGCGTAGGTCGATGGCGTCGAGGGTGATCATGTGCCGAAGTGCGTCTAAGGGCGACGGAGATAGAAAATGCCGATACGGTTTAATTTCTCGGCATTCTATGCGGTTCTAAGGCACTCCGACAACAAAATTGGCACCATCTGCGCTGCGAGGTAGCGTAAATCTCGGTTTGTGGTGAACTGGTGAGCTTCCCGCGCCTGGTGGGTGTCCCAGCGTCGCAAACCCGTTCGCCTTTTATCTTTTGAAGGGGCCACGCATGGGCATTCATGACAAAGCCGCTCCGTTCGCTCCGATCACTCCAGCTGATAGTGATCCGGCCGAAACCCGTGATTGGTTGGCCTCATTCGAAGGCGCGGCCAGCCACGCCGGCAAGGACCGGGCAAAGTTCCTGCTTGAACGGCTCGAAGAGCGCGCCAAGGAACTGGGCATTCTGACGGAGATCCCGCCGTTCTCGCCCTATCGCAATACCATTCCGCTGGACGAGCAGCCGGCCTATCCGGGCGACCTCGCCACGGAGGAGCGCAACACGTCGATCATCCGGTGGAATGCGCTGGCGATGGTGATGCGTGCTAACGCAGCCCACGGCGATCTCGGCGGGCATATCGCCAGCTACGCCTCCGCCGCCGAAATATTCGAGATGGGGTTCAATCACTTCTTCAAGACCGCAGCGGATCCATCGCAGGGTGATCTCGTGTTCTTCCAGCCGCATTCGGCACCCGGCATCTACGCACGTGCCTTCCTCGAAGGTCGCCTATCGGAACAGCACCTGTCTCACTACCGGCAGGAGATCGGTGGCAAAGGCTTTGGCCTTAGCTCCTATCCACACCCGTGGCTGATGCCGGACTTCTGGCAGCTACCGACGGGGTCCATGGGCCTCGGTCCCATTAATGCGGTCTATCAGGCGCGATTCCTGCGTTACCTGCGGGATCGCAAGCTGGCCGACACCGATCAACGGCACGTCTGGGGGGTGTTCGGCGATGGCGAAATGGACGAGCCGGAAAGCCTCGCCGGGTTGTCGCTCGCCGCGCGCGAGGGGCTGGACAATCTGACCTTCATCATCAACTGCAATCTGCAGCGGCTCGATGGGCCCGTGCGCGGCAATGGCCAGATTATTCAGGAGCTGGAGGCGACTTTCCGCGGTGCCGGCTGGAATGTGATCAAGGTACTGTGGGGCTCGGAGTGGGACGCGTTATTTGCGCGCGATACCCAGCACGCGCTGCTGCGGCGGTTCGCTGCCACCGTCGATGGGAAGTACCAGACGCTTGGCGCGAAAGACGGTGCCTATAATCTCGCGCACTTCTTCGGCGAGGATGAAACGGTCAAGGCGCTGGTGCGGCACATGTCAGACGCCGACATCGATGGCCTGAAGCGCGGTGGTCACGATTTCCGCAAGCTTTATGCAGCGTTTGCTATGGCGCAGGCGACCAAGGGCAAGCCCACTGTTATCTTGGCCAAGACCAAGAAGGGTTATGGCATGGGCGGTGCCGCCGAGAGCCGCATGACCGCGCATCAGGCCAAGAAGCTTGATGTGGACGCACTGAAAGCGCTGCGCGACCGCTTCTCCATTCCACTCAGCGACGATGATGTCGCCAAGTTGCGCTTCTACCGCCCGGCTGAGACCAGTCGCGAGATCAGTTATCTGAAAGACCGCCGCACCAGCCTGGGCGGGTTCATGCCACGCCGGCAGACGCAGTCGCAGGCGATTACCGTGCCAGCGATCTCGACTTACGCGGACTTCGCGCTGAAAGCCGATGGCAAAGAAATGTCCACCACGATGGCGCTGGTGCGCATGGTCGGAACTCTGCTGCGTGACAAACAGTTGGGCCCGCGCATCGTCCCCATCGTCGCGGATGAAGCGCGCACGTTCGGCATGGCCAATCTGTTCCGTCAAATCGGCATTTACGCGCCGCAGGGCCAGCTCTACGAGCCCGAAGATGCGAGCTCCATGCTGAGTTACCGCGAAGCCAAGGACGGGCAGTTGCTTGAAGAGGGCATCACCGAAGCGGGTGCGCTATCATCATGGACGGCGGCGGCCACGGCTTACAGCGCGCACGGCACGCCGATGCTGCCGCTGTACATCTACTACTCGATGTTCGGGTTCCAGCGCGTCGGCGATCTCATCTGGGCGGCAGCGGATCAACGTGCGCGCGGTTTTCTCATCGGTGCCACGGCCGGGCGTACCACGCTTGGCGGCGAAGGCTTGCAGCATCAGGATGGATCGAGCCACATCATGGCGGCCACGATCCCCAATTGCCACGCCTACGATCCGGCGTTCGCCGGCGAGCTTGCTGTGATCCTCGATCATGGCGCGCGGTCGATGATGGAGCGGCGCGACGACGCGTTCTATTACATCACGGTGATGAACGAGAATTACGCACAGCCGGCGCTGCCAGCGGGCGTCGAGGCCGACATCATCAAGGGCCTGTATCGGTTCGGCGAACGTGCGCTGTCCGCCACAGCAAAGGCCAACGTCCGGCTGATCGGCTCTGGTGCCATTTTGCGCGAAATTATTGCTGCGACTGAGTTGCTGGCCAGCGACTGGGGCGTCAGCTCCGAAATTTTCTCTGCCACCAGCTTCAGCGAACTCGCCAAAGAGGCGCGCGAGACGGAGCGGTGGAACCGCTTGCATCCAGAAGATACCGAGCGCGTGTCACATGTCGCACATTTACTCAGTGGCTCGACGCCCGTTATCGCTGCCACCGACTATGTCGCAGCCCTGCCACAGATGATCGCGCCCTACATCGACGCTCGACTCGTGGCGCTCGGCACCGACGGCTTCGGCCGCAGCGACACCCGCTCAGCCCTGCGCCGGTTTTTCGAAGTGGACCGGCATCAGGTTGTCGTCGCGGCGTTGCATGAATTGGCGCGGCGCAAGGCGTTGCCGCGCGCTGCTGTCACCGACGCCATCATGCGGTATGGTATTGATGCCGATGCGGCGGCACCGTGGCGGGTATAGTTGCGGCTCCGTCATCCGCCCCATAACCGTCGTTGCCACCCTGCAGAGTTCCGGGCTTGCCCTGCAAACCCTGAAAAAAAGCGTTCAACCTTCGGTCGCTCCGCGTGGGTGGCGAGCTTAAGGGTGCGCATACGCGTGCCATCGAGAGCCAGGGCAGCATCGATACGGCAGACGTTGGCACCGGCCGGCGGGCGCAGGAATTCGACAAGGTCACGGGTGACCGGCAAGTTGCAGCCGTTTGTCTTGCGCTCGCTTTACGTGCAGCTGTTCCATGGGTGACAGACGGACGCTGCCTTAATCGGTTAGGTTGCGGCCGCTAGAAGACAACAGTGCCGTAAATTCGCGCCACTGGATTGTCATGCTGCACGGATCTTCGCACGGAACGACCACCATGGGATCTCAACACGGCATCCATGCCGGACGGTACCAGCGACAGCACGGTGGAGCCCCCGCGCGCCGCACGTCCCGCCGCGCGGTATCGCTAGCCGCTGGTGCGATTGCCGCCGGCGCGCTGGCGCTGGGCATCTATGGGCTTTCACAAATGCTGACGACGATGCGGCCAGCGAACTCGGAAACCCAAAAGCTTGCCGAAGCAGCCCAACAGCGTGCCCAATACCAGGACGGGAAGCGGCTGCTCGACCGGATCGGCGGCGACAAAAGTGCCACGGCGACTGTAGTTTCGCCGGCCGCGAAGATGCCAACTGCTGCCGCATCGGATCTTCGACCCATGGTGGTTCAGGCCACACCGGTGCCGCCCGCGGCAGTAGCAGACAAATCGGCTCAGCCTTCCGTGGTCGCACTTGCGACGGCGGCCCCGCCCGTTATCGCGGCGTCTGGCCCACCGCCTGCGCTCCCCCCACCAGCACCTGCCGCCAGCCCGTCGGCCAAGCCTGGGCTGTTTGAGGAACTCTGGTCAGTCCTGTCGCTCAAGGCTTCGGCCACGCCGTCCAAAGGTGCCTCTCAACAGGTAGCAATACCGCCTCAAGTGCCGAGCTCGTTACCAGCCATCGCCGCCGAACCCACCGTTTTAAAGCCGGCGCAGCCGCAGATTGCGGCATTCCCGGCACCGACGGCAAAGCGCCCGCCGGAGCCGGCTGTTGTGTCGCCTAAGGTGGCATCGAATGCTGGCCCATCCACGACTGCGCCAGCGCTGCTGCCAGCTCTGCCCCCAGCTCTTCCGGCTGTGCGGTCGACTGAGCCAGCGTTCCCGTTGCAGCCGTTCGATATCATCGCCCTTGCACGCTTCCGGGCGACTGAGCGCGACCGGAGCTTGGCTGCCTTGCCGATTGCGCCAACCGCTGCCTTGCCCCAACCCGCACCAAATCCGCTTGCACCAGGTCTTCCACCAGTTGCCGCGACAGTTCCCGCGCCTCCGTCTTTTGGGTCAGTTGATCCCGTGCCGATGGCAGCGGAAGCTGCCCATAAGTCCGGACGACAGGGTTCCATCGCGTGTGCAACAATTATCGAACAAGCCCAGATCGGCGAATTGAGCGCCGAGGATCGGCTTATCCTGCAACAGCGGAGATGCCGATGACATCAGTGGCCGTTCCCGTTACCAGTTCCCGGTACCATTTGACTTTGATCGTTCACTTTAATGTCAGCGCGCACGTGTCCTGACCGTTTCCATCACTTACGATAATCTGACGCCCTTTTATTTCAGGAGCCGCCCATGCCTTTGCATCGCCCCCAAGTTTTTGCAGCGACCGTGCTCGTCGCCGCCGTTGCGCACCTCAGTGCCGCCTTCGCGCAGACCACCCCAACGGCACCCACAGCGCCGACCACGCCGCCCGCCGCCGCAGCAGTGGCGCCGCCGGCCGGACCCCCGCCCCTTGTGCCACTGGCGTTCAACGATGCTGTGCTCAAGGCCGCCACTGATCTGTTTGCGAAGGCGAACCTTCCGACCAGCACCGCCAAATTCGAAGTCGTGATTGATCCGCTGGTCGATGGCATTTCTGGCGCTCAAACGACTGCAACCCGTGATATCGGCCGCCGCCTTGAAGCTTTTCTCAAGACGACCGAGACCCGCTTCGACGTGAAGCCGTTTAACACAGCGTCGGTTGCGAAATCACCGTATCTGTTGATTGGCACATTCACACCCATCAACGCAGCCACCAATCAGCCTGCGGGACCGCGCGACGTCTATCGCTTCTGTCTGGCGCTCGCCGATCTGAAGTCTGGCAAAGTCGTCGGCAAAGGTGTGGCACGCGCCAAGCCCGAGGGCATCGACGCCAAGCCGGCAGCCGCGTTCGAAGACTCGCCGATGTGGATCAAGGATCCGGCCATCGATGGCTATGTCAAAACCTGCCAAGCGACCAAGCTTGGCGACAGCATCGATCCAGCCTATCTCGCCAACATCAGCAACGCAGCCGTCATCAGCGACGCAATCCTCGCCTATGATCGCGGAAAATATGCGGACTCGCTGAAGTATTACACGGCTGTAAGTACGCTGCCGGGTGGAGACCAGCTACGTGTTCTGAACGGGTTGTATCTCACCAACTGGAAGCTCAACAAGAAAAAGGAAGCTGCAGCAGCCTTCGGCAAGATGGTCGATTACGGGATGAAGTCAGAAAAACTGTCGATGAAGTTTCTGTTCCAGCCGGGCTCGTCGGGCTTCATTCGTAATCAGCGTATCGCGTCGGCCTATCCGCTGTGGCTGCAGCAAATCGGCCAACGTGCTGATGCCGCCAATGCGTGCCTTGAGGTGGTGGGTCACACCAGCGCGACAGGCCTCGCGCCGCTCAACGCGCGGCTCTCAGCCGCGCGTGCCGAGTACATGACGGACCGGCTGTCGTTCGTTGCGCCGAAGTTGCGCCCGCGCATGATCGCAACGGGTGCCGGCTCGCGTGAGTTGTTGATCGGCACGGGTAAGGACAACGCCAGTGACGCGCTTGATCGCCGCGTCGAGTTCAAAGTTATCAAATGCGGCAGCACCGCGTAACAGGCTACAGCCCCTTCTCCTGGCGCGTCGCCGGGCGAGGGGGCTGCTTATATTGAACAGGCGTCGTGTCAAAATCAGCGCGTCACTCGCCGCAGGGAACCGCCGCGGCCTTGCACCGGAACTTGGTGCCGTTGTCATTCCAGCGACAGGTGATGGTGCGGTCACCGGAGTAATACCAATCCGCAAAGCGCGCACCGTTTTTGCGGGCGACACGAGACTGCCAAACGCCAATCGCGGAGGCCTGCGCTGCGGCCATCGTGCTGCGGAATGCGCCGGTCGCTGACCGTTCGGGATAGAGGCAGCGCGTGGCATGGGCCGGTGCCGGCATCATGAGCAGGCCAACCATTGCACTGGCCATGATCACCAAAGCAGAACGCATCGACAGTCCTCCGTTGTCCGATTGTCGGATGCCAAGCCCTAACCCGCCAGAGCTCGGCGCGGCAGCACCGAACGTGGCTATGGTTATTTTCTCCGCTCAGGTGTGGCGCCCAGTCTGCTTTGATGGCCGCTCGCAGTCCGCCGCGCGCCACGCTATAAGCCGTCTATGACCCAAACGAACACCATCGCCCCCAACGCCCACGTCCGCGTCGGCTCCGCCAAATCCGGCGTCACCTTCGGCGCGGACCTTCCCATCGCCATCTTTGCCGGACCCTGTCAGATGGAGAGCCGCGCGCATGCGCTCGAAATGGCAGCCGCCCTCAAAGAGATCGCCGACCGCACTGGCATCGGGCTCGTCTACAAATCCAGCTTCGACAAAGCCAACCGCACCTCGCTCACCGGTACACGCGGTATCGGCCTCGACGCGGCATTGTCCGTCTTCGCCGAGATCCGCGAGAAATTCGGTCTGCCCGTCGTCACCGACGTCCACGAGATTGGCCAATGCGCGGTGCTCGCTCCCGTGGTCGATGTGTTGCAGATCCCGGCCTTCCTGTGCCGCCAGACGGACCTGCTGATTGCGGCTGCCAAAACCGGCAAGGTGATCAAGATCAAGAAGGGCCAGTTTCTCGCCCCCTGGGACATGAAAAACGTGGTTGCCAAGATCACTGGTTCAGGCAACGCCAACGTGCTGGTCACCGAGCGCGGCTCCAGCTTCGGCTACAACACGCTTGTTGTTGATATGCGCGCGCTGCCGCAGATGGCCGAGACCGGTGCACCTGTCATCTTCGACGCCACCCATGCTGTGCAGCAGCCGGGCGGGCAGGGTGCAAGCTCCGGCGGTGACCGCCGCTACGTGCCGCCGCTGGCACGCGCGGCCGTCGCTGTCGGCGTCGCCGGGCTTTTCATCGAGACCCACCAGGACCCCGACCACGCGCCCTCGGACGGCCCCAACATGGTCCCCCTCAAGGACCTCGAAACGCTGCTCGTCGAACTGATGGCCATCGATAAGGTGGTGAAGGCCTGCGCGCCACATCGATGAGGGTCTCTGACCTCTACTCGCGGCCTCGAATTTTAACGCCTATGTCCATCCCAAGGCTGTCAAGCTAGGTGTCTACCTAGGTGCGCGGGGCCTTGTTTTCAGCTATACTGCTGTCTCGTAGTGTAACGCCCCCGGAGTTTCTGCCTCATGCCCGCCGCCGCCTCGAAATGGACCCCCGACAGCTGGAAATCCAAGCCGATCCAGCAGGTCCCCGTTTACCAAAACGCCGCTGAACTCGCCGATGTCGAGCGTCGTCTTGCCTCCTTCCCGCCGCTGGTTTTTGCGGGCGAGGCGCGCAAGCTGCAAAAGTCGCTGGCCCAAGTCGCAAGCGGGCAGGCGTTCCTTCTCCAGGGTGGGGATTGCGC
>JANNEU010000262.1:0-1639 GCA_031379035.1 Hyphomicrobiaceae bacterium
GCGAGAAACAGCAGGCGGCGGTCCAGCTGTTCCATCTCGCGCGAAATGGTGACGTCCATCACCTTTTCGACGCGCATCTGGATGCCGCCAAGCGCGCGGATGTTGCCTTCCACGGAGCGTTTCCACTCGCGCATGGCGGCCACGAACAGGCTGGCCATGGAGAACGTGCGGCCACGGCTGAGGCCCGCATAGAGTTCGTCGAGCGATTGCCCCGACCAGAACAGCTGCTCAAACTTGTCAGCCTCGCGGCGCGCGCGGCGGAAGGCGAATATCTTTTCGACGATAATGGCCCATGACCAGATCGACGCCAGCAGCAACCCGAACATGACGATCTTGACCACCGGATGGGCGGTCATGAACATGCCGAGAAACGACAGGTCTCCGGTGTGGACGCCAACTTGGCCTTTGATGAGGTCTGCCGGATTCATGTCCCCGCCCATTTCCCAAGCATTGTGGTCTTCCGCGTGGCTTCGCCTCTCCGTTTGCAGGGCTTTTCAGCCGAGGTCGAGGCGCACGCCTGCGGCGCGGCCAGCGGCCACGCATTGCCCGTCTATCAGCTGTTCCAATGTGGTGAAATGAGGACCCCACTCCCGGCCGGATTGTGGCGGAGTTATCCACCGGGCGTGGTGTCGCTGGGGCTTTTGACACGTCGTTCGCAGGATCGCATGCGGCCCCCGGACCGCGATCCAGAGGTGGCCAATATTGGTTAAATAATCCGTCATCAGAGTTAATCGCCGCTAGGGCCCCTGGCGTGCGATTTGGCGCGTTGCAACCTGTTTGCGCAGGGTAGGTGCCAGCAGGTTGGTAAACGGGCGCTACGGGCCGTCTGGGCGCGATTCGGAGCCCTTCGGTGAGGTCCTCCTCGGTCCGGTTTTGTAAAGCGACGCTGAGTGCGGTTGAGAGGTGCAAATGGGGGCTTTCGGGTCGGGTCAGATGAATTTTGGTGCGCCCGGCAGGCACTTCGTCAGCAATGGCTACCGGAAGCGCCGGTACTCCGGCACAATAGGCCGACGCCGCCTGCACGCTAATCGAGGCCTGCCATGTCCCCCCGCCTGATGATCCTCAACGGCCCGAACCTCAACATGCTGGGCGTACGTGAGCCGCACATCTACGGGACCACCACGTTGCCGGAGATCGAGGCGAGCTGTGAGGCGCTGGCTAAGGTGTTGGGCTGCGCCCTCGCCTTTCACCAATCCAACTTTGAAGGCGCGCTCGTCGAGTGGATACAATCCGCCCGGCAAACTGCCGACGCGATCATCATCAACCCGGCGGGCTACTCGTTCACGTCGATCGCGATCCTGGATGCGCTGAAGACATTCGAAGGCCCCATCATCGAGGTGCACATCTCCAACATCCACGCTCGCGACAAGCTGCACCGGCATTCGATTTTGTCGGGCGCGGTGAAGGGCGTCATTTGCGGGCTCGGGCCCTATGGTTATCTCGTTGCGATGCAGACTGCAGCACAGCTGCTCGGCGCGCGGCCAGCGGCGCTGCCGGCACCGTTGCGTGATGGTGTCGCGTCGTAAGGCACGGTCGGGGACAGGCACCAGAACGGCGTCGCGCGGTGTGCTACACCCGCGCGTCAACGGTGCGCGCCCTTCAGGTGTCTGTACCCAACCCGGCTGCAAAAGCCTTTCGC
>JANNEU010000286.1:0-5037 GCA_031379035.1 Hyphomicrobiaceae bacterium
CCCGCACACATAATAGTCGCCTTCGCGCATATCTGTCGATGAGAGCAGCAGTGCGCCCGCTGTGGCGATCAGCACGATCATCTTCACAAAACGCGCGAATGCATCAAACCGGAAGCTGCCGTCGAACAGGCCTTTGGCCCCAAGTGGCTGGCTCGCCAGTACGACGCCGGCCAACAGAAGCACGGCAATTGCACCCCACGTGATGCGGTCGGCCTCACGCTCCGTCTCCGGGCGGAACACGCCCCACATCAACAGTGCCATCGCACCTAAGATGAGAACCAGTTCTGCATGCATGGGTGCCAGATCGGCAAGAAAACGAGGCATCACATCATCTCCGCGCACGCTGCTATCGCCAATCTCACGCTCGGACCTACTAACTCATCATGGCCACGTAGGTGGCCACCCAAGCAAACATCCGTTTGGCGCATCGATCTCGACAAGCAGTGGCTCATTTCCAAGTCTCAAGAGGCATCGCAAACCGGTTTGGCTTGCTTGGGTGGCCGCCTGCGCGGCCATGACGGAAGAGTGTTTACGGCTTCAGCGCCGCTGATTTGATCGCCGTCTCATAGCCGGCGACAAGGTTTTTGACAGAGGCCCGCGTCACGTCGAGGATGGGGGCGGGATACACACCGAAAAAGATCGTCAGCACCACGAGAGGTGCCATGATGGCGATTTCGCGGGGGCCCATGTCGGTGATGGCTTTGAGGGACGGCTTAACGAGATCGCCGAAGATCATGCGGCGATACAAGTAAAGCGCATAACCAGCCGAGAGGATCACGCCGAAGGTCGCGAAGAATGCGACCCAGGTGTTGGCCTTGAACGCCCCCAGCAATGTCAGGAACTCGCCGACAAAGCCGCTGGTACCCGGCAGGCCGACGTTGGCCATGGTAAAAATCATAAAGCAGAAGGCATAGATGGGCATGCGGTGCACGAGACCGCCGTAGGCCGAGATTTCGCGTGTGTGCATGCGGTCGTAGACGACGCCGACACAAAGGAAGAGCGCCGCCGACACGATGCCGTGGCTCAACATCTGGAAGATCGCGCCATCGATGCCCTGCACCGTGAAGGTGAAGATGCCCATCGTCACATAGCCCATGTGGGCCACTGACGAGTAGGCGATCAGCTTTTTCACGTCCTCCTGCGCCAGTGCGACGAGCGAGGTGTAGATGATGGCGATGATTGACAGCGTGAAGATCAGCGGCGCGAAGTCGTGGCTGGCGATGGGGAACATCGGCAGCGAGAAGCGCAGGAAGCCGTAGCCACCCATTTTCAGCAGAATGGCGGCAAGGACCACCGAGCCAGCCGTTGGGGCTTCGACGTGTGCATCTGGCAGCCAAGTATGCACCGGCCACATCGGCATCTTGACCGCGAACGACGCGAAGAACGCCAGCCAAAGCCACGTCTGCATGTTGGCTGGAAACTTGACTGTCATCAGTGTCGGAATATCGGTCGTGCCGCCCTGCCAGTACATGGCCATCATGGCCAGCAGCATCAGCACTGAGCCGAGGAGCGTATAGAGGAAGAACTTGAAGCTTGCGTAGATACGACGCTTGCCGCCCCAGATGCCGATGATGAGGAACATCGGGATCAGCACGGCTTCGAAGAACAGATAGAACAAGATCAAGTCCAGCGCGCAGAACACGCCGAGCATCAGCGTTTCCAGCACCAGGAAGGCGATCATGTATTCCTTGACGCGCGTCTCGACACTTTCCCAGCTTGCCAGGATGCACAGCGGCATGAGGAACGTGGTCAGCATCACGAACAGCATCGAGATACCGTCGACGCCCATCTTGTATTTGATCGGCCCGAGCCAGGCGGCCTCTTCGATGAACTGGAAACCTGCGGTCGACTTATCAAAGCCCATCCAGATCGGGATCGAGACCAGGAACGTCAGCGCGGTGGTCCACAGCGCGATCCAGCGGGCGTTGCCGGCGGCATCACGATGCAGGCACGCGATCAGCGCTGCACCGACCAGCGGCAGGAACGTCACAAGCGAGAGGATCGGAATATGCGTAGCGGTCATCGGCCGATGCCTCCGGCGATCATGTAGGTGAGGATGGCGGCAACGCCGAGGAGCATGGCGTAGGCGTAGTGGAAGACATAACCCGTCTGGAGTTTCACGGTTCGTCCGGTGACCCAGCCGACCGTTGAGGCTGTGCCGTCAATCGTGCCGTCGATGATTGCACCGTCGCCACCCTTCCAGAGCAGCCGGCCAATGGCGAACGCGGGGCGCACAAACAGGAAGTCGTACAGCTCGTCAATGTACCACTTGTTGAGGAAGAACAGGTACAGCGGCCGGAAGGCTTTGGCTGTT
Organism: Hyphomicrobiaceae bacterium; assembly: GCA_031379035.1. Classification (GTDB taxonomy): domain Bacteria; phylum Pseudomonadota; class Alphaproteobacteria; order Rhizobiales; family Hyphomicrobiaceae; genus JABFRJ01. The sequence goes on from JANNEU010000286.1 coordinate 2,315, forward strand.
GCCTCAGGTAGCCAGGGCGCGCGGATGTAGTAGACGTAGGCGAGGCCAAGGCCGGCGAGCATGGCGATAAATGGCGCGAAGCCGACCCAGTGCGGGATTTCGTGCATGGCGTGCAGGATGTGGTTCTTCGGGCCTTCAAAAATCGATGGGCCCCAGAAGATCTTGTAGGGGTCCGGCTCGCCTTTGCTGTGACCAACGCCGATGAAGTATTTCGCGAAGACAGCGCCCGCCAGGATCGCACCTGTAGCCAGCACGTAAAGCGGGATCAACATGACAAGCGGTGATTCGTGCGGTGTGTGATCGCTCCCGTGATCGTCATAGGCGTGAGCATCATGCTTTTGATCGGCGGCGTGGCTGTCGTGTCCCCAGCGAGCGGGCTGGTGGAACGTCATGAACATCAGCCGCCAGGAGTAGAAGCTGGTCATGAAGGCGGCGAGCACCAGCGTCCAGAAGGCATAGTTGCCGGGCGTGTGCGCCGCGTAGGCCGCTTCGATGATGGCGTCCTTGGAATGGAAACCGGCGAAGCCAAATAGGTGCGGGATGCCAACGCCGGTGAGTGCCAGCGTGCCGATCAGCATCATCAACCAAGTCTTGGGGATAAGCTTCTGCAAGCCGCCCATGTTTCGCATGTCCTGCTCGTGGTGCATCGCGTGGATGACAGAGCCAGCACCAAGGAACAGCAGCGCCTTGAAGAACGCATGCGTGAACAGATGGAAGATGCCGGCGGTATACGCGCCGACGCCGCAGGCGACGAACATGTAACCGAGCTGCGAGCACGTCGAATAGGCGATGACGCGCTTGATGTCATTCTGCACGAGACCGACGGTGGCGGCGAAGAAGGCGGTCAGCGCGCCTATCGCCGTTACGACTTTGAGCGCTTCCGGCGCGAGTTCGAAAATCGGCGACAGGCGGGCCACCATGAACACGCCGGCGGTGACCATCGTAGCGGCGTGGATGAGCGCCGAAACCGGCGTCGGGCCTTCCATGGCGTCCGGCAGCCACGTGTGCAGCAGGAACTGCGCACTCTTGCCCATGGCGCCCATGAACAGCAGCAGCGCGATGCAGGTCAGCGTGTCGACCTGGTAGCCGAGGAAGCTCATCGATTTGCCGACGAGGCCGGGTGCTGCGGCGAACACCTGGTCCAGTGCGATTGATCCGCAGACGGCGAACAGGCCGAAGATGCCGAGTGCGAAGCCGAAGTCGCCGACACGGTTGACGACGAAGGCTTTGATGGCGGCGGCGTTGGCTTCGGGATTCTTGAACCAGAAACCGATCAGCAGGTACGAGGCGAGGCCGACGCCCTCCCAGCCGAAGAACATCTGCAACAGGTTGTCGCTCGTCACCAGCATCAGCATGGCGAAGGTGAACAGCGAGAGATAGGCGAAGAAGCGCGGGCGGCTGTCATCGTCGGCCATGTAGCCGATGGAATAGAGATGCACGAAGCTCGACACGGTGTTGACGACGACCAGCATGACGGCGGTCAGCGTATCGACGCGCAGGGACCAGCTCACATCGAGATCGCCCGACGTGATCCAGCGCAGCACTGGGACCTTGAACGAGGCGTGCCCGAAGCCGACTTGCCAGAACACCCACCACGACAGCACAGCCGCGAGCCCAAGAAACGCGGTTGTGATGACCTCGCTCGGCCGATCGCCGATCACACGGCCCAAAAAGCCGGCAATCAGTGCGCCAAGCAGCGGCAGGAAGACGATGAGGAGGGCAGCGGTGGTCATGCGCGGGTCTCTTCGTAGGCAAGCGCAATCGCGCCACGTCCAAAAATGTCATCCTCGGGCTTGTCCCGAGGACCCATCCATCCGCGAGGGCAGATGGCTGAGATGTGCTGTACTGTCACCGCGCGCACCGTGACGATCGTGCCTGCTGCACAATTGGTCCTCGGGACAAGCCCGAGGATGACATCGGTGGGTAAATTGGCAGCGGTGGTCATGCGAGGCTCGATCTAGTCCCCGCTCCCCATGGCACTTCTGCGATGGGGAGAGGGTTACGGTGAGGGGCGGCAACAAGCTCGAACGGGCAGTGTGGCTGGCTCGGAGCGTGCGGCCGCCCCTTGCCCTAACCCTCTCCGCGTGAAGGACGGGGAGAGGGGACCCACTATCCCTTCATCATATTGATGTCCTCGACCGCGATGGAACCGCGGTTGCGGTAGTAGACGACGACGATGGCGAGGCCGATGGCGGCTTCGCCTGCCGCTACTGTGAGAACGAACAACGCGAACACCTGCCCTGCGAGATCGCCAAGGAAGCTCGAGAACGCAACCAGGTTGATGTTGACCGCGAGCAGCATCAGCTCGATCGACATCAAGATGACGATCACGTTCTTCCGGTTGAGGAAGATGCCGAAGATGCCGATCGTAAACAGCATCGCCGCGACGGTGAGATAGTGGCCAAGGCCGATCATTGCAAAAGTCCGATCATGGGCGGGAAGCTCCGAAGCAATCCTCTCTCCCCGTCGCTGTTCGCGACGGGGAGAGGGTTAGGGTGAGGGGCAGCCGCTTGCGCGATGTCGTGAAAATCTGAGGGCGCGGGAAGCGGAGGATGGGTAGGCAGGGAGCTTGTTGCTGCCCCACACCCCCACCCACACCCCCGTGTGAAGGACAACCGGGAGAGGGGGATTTCGCGTTGCTTTCCATCACGCCCCCACCCCCATCGCCGCAGCTTTGTCGGGGATAGTGTACCCGCCGCTGGGGACTTTGATGATGTACATGG
>JANNEU010000046.1:0-9929 GCA_031379035.1 Hyphomicrobiaceae bacterium
CGCCAGCAAGTTGGTGCCGTCGTCGGTTTTGAGAAACGCACCGAGCGCTTCCACGCGCTTGACGATCAGCGCCAGATCATCTTGCCCCGGCAGCGCAAACACCGCATCGATCAGATCATGCCGCGCCCCCTTGTCGCGCAGGTAAACTTTCAGGCGATCGGCGAAGAAGGAGAGGAGGTCGAGCGTCTCTGCGTAAACGGGAATGCCGTCAAAGCTCAACGATTTCCCAACAGAACTACCGCCTTGTTTTGAAGTGCCTTCGAGTTTCGCATCGATAGCGTGGCGATGCAGTTGGACGAGTGGCACTAACCCCAACCGCTCATCATTCTCTAACAAAATCCGGATCACCCCCAACGCGGCGCGGCGCAGCTGATAGGGATCGCCCGATCCCGTCGGCTTCTCGCCAATGGCCCAGAAGCCCACCAACGTGTCGAGCTTGTCCGCCAGCGCCACGGCAATGGCTACCGCATCGCCGTCCTCGGCTTTCGGCACCGTGTCGCTCGCGCCTTTCGGCTTGTAGTGCAGTTCAATGGCGCGCGCGATTTCCGGCTTGGTGCCGGCCTTTTCTGCGTAGTAGCGCCCCATCAGGCCTTGCAGCTCAGGGAACTCGCCAACCATACCTGAGACGAGATCAGACTTGCACATCTGCGCTGCGCGCCGGGCGTCCTCGGGCACTGCATCAACCGCGCCAGCAATTTTGTGCGCCAACTCCATGATGCGCTCCACGCGATCTTTCTGGCTGCCCAGCTTCTCGTGAAACGTAATCGACGCCAGCTGCAATTCCATGTCGTCCAGCGGCCGCTTCAAATCCTGATCCCAGAAGAACTTGGCATCCGATAGCCGGGCGCGGATCACCTTCTCATTGCCACCGACAATCTGCTTGCCCTCGTCGGCCGCGATCAAATTCGACACCAGCAGAAAGCGGTTGGTGAGCTTGTGCGTCTTCGGATCGCGCAGCGAAAAGCACTTCTGATGCGACTTCATCGACGTCGTCAGGCACTCGCCCGGCACTTCCAAGAAGTCCTTGTCGAACGTGCCTATCAGCACCGTCGGCCATTCGGTGAGGCCAGCATTTTCAGCCGTCAGCGCCTCGTCTTCCACAAGCTCAAGCTTGTGCGCCTTGGCGACAGCCCGCGCCTGCTCGCTGATCCACCGCGCGCGCTCGGACGCCGGCAGCAGCACCTTGTGCTCTTTCAGCTTGGTCCCGTAGTCCTCAAAACTCGTCACTGCGAACGGCGTGTTGCCATGGAAGCGATGCCCACGCGTCATGTTGCCAGATGCAATACCAGCAATCTCAAACGGCACGACCTTGCTGCCCAGCAGGCAGATGATCGACTGCAACGGCCGCACCCACTGGAACTCGCCCGCACCCCACCGCTGCGACTTCGGCCACGGGAACTTGCCGCAAACCACAGGCACCACCTCGGCGATGATGTCCGCCGCCGGCCGCCCCGCCTTTTCAATCTTCACAACGTAGAAGTCGCCCTTCTTCGGGTCCTTCTGGATCGTCGCCTGATCAATCGACGAGATGCCGGCACTCTTGAGGAAGCCAGCAATCGCCTGCTCCGGTGCGCCAACGCGCGGCCCTTTGCGCTCCTCAGAAATACCCGGTGACTTGAGCGGCACCCCCGCAAGATGCAACGCGAGCCGCCGCGGCGTTGCAAAGCTCATGGCCGCGCCTGCAACCAGACCCTGCGCCTTCAGGCCCTCAACGACCAGCTTCTGCAGATCGTCTGCCGCGCGCGCTTGCATGCGCGCCGGGATCTCCTCGGAAAACAGTTCGAGCAGCAGGTCGGCGGACGATGAGGACGGCATGGGATGGCTCGCGGGGGACGATCAGGGACAAATCAAGTCCATCTTGTAGCCCGATCTGTCGTCCAGGCGAAGGGCGGAGTTTGACAGCGGCCAGGCAATGCTTCTGGGCCAAGGCTGCTTCGACGGCTGCCCAATGAGTGTGCCGGAACATTATGCTTCAAACGTTATTGATCGGCTCTGCTGGGTAGTGACGATGGAGCACGCTGAACGCCGCGACGAAAAACACGAGCTGAAACCAGAATTGCAGGAGCGGAGCAGCCATGACGAAAGCGTGACGGCTGCGGAAACCCAGCGGTATTGCGCCCGGTTCGAAGATTGAGACTTCGAGCAGCGGCGGCAGGAGCTATACACACGCAAAAGTGACTCCTACGAGACAAGTGAGCCTAAGGTTTGAACTTCATAGCGTGACGCCCGTCACATCCGGCCACGTGAGATCCTGACGCGGATGCCGGGCTTCCCGGCGCTATAGACGCTGGAAGCTTATGACTTCGCCTTTGCCAAACGGGAGCCGTGCTCGCATCACGCTATTGGTCTGACGCAAACCAATTCTGGCGTGCTTTCAGGTCTGGACTGGCAATGGGTCGCGCGTCAAGAAATGCTGCAGCCGCTGACAAAACAAGCGCGTCTGAAAATCTGGGGCCGACGATTTGAAGGCCGATCGGCAGGCCGTCTGCAGACAGGCCACAAGGCACCGAAATGGCCGGACAGTGTGACAGATTGAAGGGATAGGAGAACTCCGCCCACCGCAACCAATCCCACGCATGATGTGGCCAATGATCGGGCACCTGCCGGCCGTGCGGGAACGCCGCCACCGACGCGCTTGGCGTAAGAAGGAGATCCCAGCCTTGGGCGAACCACTGGCCGACGTCGGCAGCGTAGGCAATGCGCCGGCCTTGCGCAGCCTGGACATCGCGCCAGGGTACGTCGCGTGCCTCGCGCAAACAGTGGAGCAGCCCCGGGTCCATTTTGCTCGCACTCTCCGCGTCGTCCGGCGCGAATGCGCCGAAAACCGGACCCCACAGTGCACGGATCAGATCAGGTCCAAGAGGTCCCCACGCTGGCGTCGTCTGCTCAACTGCTGCGCCGAGCGTTTCGAACACGCGAGCGGCATCGACCACGCGGCTTGCTACGTCGGGATCGACGCGCGCATGGCCGAGATCGGGTGAGAAGGCGATCTTCAAGCCGCGAACGCCGTTCACGCCAAGCGAGCGCCGATAGCCGCCGCCGTGTGTGGTGAAGTCGAGGGGATGCGGGCCGGCCATCACCTCGAGCATCAGCTCGGCATCGGCGACGTTGCGTGCAATAGGTCCGATATGGGACAGGGTGCCGTTGTTCGGATGCGGCGTATAAGGCACTGTGCCATGCGTTGGTTTGAACCCGACCACGCCACAAAAGTGGGCGGGGAGGCGAACTGATCCGGCACCATCAGTTCCCAGATGGAGTGGCCCACAGCCGGCAGCTGCGAGCGCCGCGGCACCGGACGACGAGCCGCCCGACGTAAAACCGTGACGCCAGGGATTGTGCGTCGCGCCCGTCAGTGGGTTTTCGCTAACGGCCGTCCAACCGTGTTCAGTCGTCGTGGTTTTTCCAAGAATGATCGCACCTGCGGCACGGAGCTGGCCAATGGCCGCGGAATCAGCCGTTGCCGGAGAAGGATCGGAGAGCTTCGAACCACGCCGTGTCGGCAAGGATCTGACCGCTTGGATGTCCTTGATCGACACGGGAACGCCATGCAGCGGTCCGAGCGGATCAGAGCGCATTACCGCAGCCTCTGCTTCGACTGCGGCCTGCCGTGCACCAAGTCGGTCCAAGACAACAAATGCGTTTAGCGCCGGCTCATGCACATCGATCCTGGCCAAGGTATCGTCCAGGACTTCGATGGGCGAGATTTCGCGCCGGCGAACGAGGTCCGCCAGCGCGTGCGCGGATAGGGTTGCCAGGGATGATGCCAGGGCACTTGATGTCATCGTTATCAACCTAGCAGCGGTACTTAGGATTGCTGGGGCAAAAATTTGCTACGTGGTCTTGATACGGAGCACCGCTCACCCGTTCATCATGGCCGCGAAGGCGGCTACCCAAGTAAGCATCCGATTATTACGACACGTTAGGGCAATGCCGAGTTAGGCTGCGCACTTATTGAACCATCCGCGCAACATATCAGGCTTGCTTGGGTGGCCGCCTTCGCGGCCATGCCGGAGTTTGAGGGACAGCCTGCGCCTCAATATCGATACGCCAATGTCGTGGCCATCCTGAGTTCACTGCAATCAGGCGGGTGTCTTCTCCCATGCCTCCACATCCAGGAACGTGCTTTGATAGGTTGCACCCTCGCCAATGTCGGTGAGCCGATCCGAGCAGAGAATATTGACGGTTCCAGACACAGCCTCCGCCTCCGGCCGCTGACCCGGAACCAGAATAACGCCCTCGCGGATATCATCGCGGATCGTCAGGACGAGACCGACCGCACCCCGGTCGTTGAACAGGCGCACCTTGCTGCCGTCCGTGAGGCCACGCGCCGCCGCGTCCACCGGATGCAGCACGCAATGGGGCACGCCTTCACGCTTGCGCAAAAACGCATTGGCCGAGAACGCCGTGTGCGATTGGAAGTACCCCGGCGTCGTCAGCAGCCGCAGCGGCCAGCGGGCGGCATCCGCCACTTCTTCCGGATCGGCTTCCCAGATCGGCAAGGGCGGCACGCCCATGGCCTGTAGTTGCGCCGAATAGATCTCAAGTTTGCCGGAGGGCGTGCGGAACTCCTGCGCCACATTTTCGGGCGCCGCTTTCACGGCGCGATGGTCGAGCAGCCGCTTCGGGTCGATTTTGGCGACCGCGCCTTTTGCGCCGTCGAAGAACTTCGGCAGGATCTGTTCGGGTGTCAGCCGGAAGATCTCGTCCGTAATTCCCATGCGCCGCGCCAGTTCCTGGGCGACGTGCATATTGGAACGGGCCTCGCCCTGGGGCGGCACAGCGGCCGGCGCGAACTGCATATAGTAGGTGCCGTAGCCCCGGAAGAAGTCGGAGGTTTCGAGATAGGTCGTCGCCGGCAGCACGATATCGGCATAGCGCGCGGTGTCGGTCAGCATCGGATCGTGCACGACGGTGAACAGGTCGTCGCGCGACAGGCCCTGCTTGACCTTGCGTGTATCCGGACACGTGACGGCCGGATTATTCGAGCTGATGAACAACCCTTTGAGCGGCGGGTCCTGCATGGTCAGCAGGGCCTCGCCGAGCAGGCTGTGGTTGACCAAGCGGGTCTGGTCGGGGCCGGAGGGTTTGCGCACGGCTGAGAAATTGAATTCCAGTGAGGGTGCCGTCACCGACATGGCGCCACCGCCGCGCACCGCATAGGCGCCGGTCACCGCTGGCAGCACCGCTACCGCGCGCATGGCTTGGCCGCCGCGGGCCAGCCGCGTCATACCCCAACCGATGCGCAGAAACGATTTCTTCGTCGCGCCATACATTGCAGCCAGCCGCTCGACATCGGCGACGGTGAGGCCGGTGATCTCAGCCACCCGCGCTGGCGGGAAGTTCGCGACGACCTCGGACTTCCACTGGGCAAAGCCGAGCGTGTTGGCTGCCAGATAGGCCTCGTCGCATTTTCCGTCGCGAACCAGAATGTGCACGATGCCAATCGCGAGCGCGGCATCGGTGCCGATCTTGATGGGGATGTGCCAGTCGGCACTCACCGCAGTCCGGTTCCGGTTCGGATCGATGACGACGATCTTGACGCCTTGCTTCTGGCGCTGCTCCGCCTTCTGCCAGAGATGGACGTTGACCGCTTTCACATCGCAGCCCCAGATGACGATGAGTTCAGACTCGGCAATGGTGTCGGGGTCGACACACCCGACCGGACCCAGCGTCACTTCCCAGGCGACGTCGGCGCAGGTGTCGCACACGGTGCCACCTTGCAGCCGGCTGGTGCCCATGGCGTGGAACAACCCGTTCGGCAGGTGGCGGTTGATCTGGCCCTGATGGGAACTGTAGGCATACCCGAGCAGCGCCAGCGGGCCGTCTTTGGCGATAATGGCTTTCCAGCGCGTCTCGATTTCATCGAGCGCTTCGGCCCAGGTGATGGCTGCGAACTGGCCGGAACCCTTCGGCCCCGTCCGGCGCAGGGGCGTCTTGATGCGCTCGGGCGAATGGACAACTTCCGCGTCGCGGTTGACCTTGGCGCACGCGAAACCGTCGGTGAAAGGTTGCTCCGGATCGCCTGCAATTTTCAGCAGTCGGCCATTGTCCACCGTCGCAATGAGCGAGCACATGCAGGGGCAATCGTGGGCGCAGGTGACACGGACTTTTTGCATGCGGGATCTCCGGAGGCCATGGCATTGGACTGTGACTATAGCCGATATCAGCGCCGAGACACTGAGCAAGCGTGCGTCAAGGTTCAATGACCACTTGCAGCGGGTTGAGGAGGCCACTTGGGTGGGCTGTGATGCGACAGCCGGTGTTGACGTCGGGGTTCGCGTTGCAACGGAACAATGAAGTGGCCTGTGATACCGGCCAAGACGCAGTCGGACTGCCAGGACGCTTCCGCTGAAGCTTTAACACATTCCGCCGGTAGAACGCACAAGGAGTGGCTCCGCGTTGGGCTAGGAGGGCACTTTTGCATGAGATTTTTGCACAAAGCCTCCCTCAGTGTTCACACCAAAATTCGACAGATTTTGAGCATCCATGATAAGGAAAAGATCGAGGTTCGAACGTGACCGTGTTGCGGACGATGAAGCTGATACTCAGTCCTTGCTGCCCAAGTGACAGCGCTGCCTTCATAGACCTCGAACTTGATCCGGACGTCATGCGTTTTCTTAACGGCGGACACGCCGTCGACCATCAGCAGAGCTACCCGGACGCGACGTTTCTTATGCCCAGAGGAACAGAAACCTACGTTTGGACAGCGCGCCGTCGGAGCAACGGTGCGTTCGTCGGGTGGTTTTGTTTGTGGCCAGAGAGTGAGAGGGTGGCCGAGCTCGGATATCGCCTGCGCCGGATGGATTGGGGGCAGGGGTTGGCCTCGGAAGGGGCGTCTGCTCTGGTCAACTGGGGGATCAGAAGCGGTCGGTATGACAAGATCTTTGCAAGCACGATGGCGGTGAACCACGCATCGCGCCGTGTGCTTGAGAAGATCGGTCTGAAATACGCTCGCACGGTCTACGCCGACTGGCCCGATCCCATTCCAGGCAGTGAGAACGGTGACGTTCAGTACGAGTTGGTTCGCTCGGAATGGAAAGACAGCTAACTACACTTCCATGCCTTCACGGCAGCCAAGGATAATTGATGAGTGCGGATCAGCACAGATCATCTGAAGCATGAGAGCCGGTCATTGTTCGCTATCCGCTTTGTCAGAGGGATGCGGCCCCAGAGCGGCGAGCGAGCCTTGAGGCGTGGCCGCCAACACAAAGATGACGGACACGATTATGGAAGAGGTCGCAAGGGTTGGTTTGCCGCGCCCACAGGAGCTAAACGTCCGTTGAAGGCCGCCGCCTTGCATGGACACGAAAGAGCGCGATGATCGTCGCTGCGACGACAAAGACGCAAAGGATAACCTTTGAGACAAGCTCCATGGCACCCTCGATCAGAAGGGCATGGACGATGCTGGAAACAACGACCACCACCGACACGGCATTGTGCACGATGCGCCAAGCCGCGTATCGCATCCCTGACCTTGACCGGATCGCGACCAGGAGCGCGGTCAAAACCGCACTCCACAGCCCGATAACGCCATAAACAGAAAAAGAGTTTGGCGCGACCAGCAGGAGGGCATCGACGGTATCGTCTGGACTGTAGAAGTAGAGACCGACGACATGCATCACAACGGCAGCCACAATCATGATGCCGACCCAGCGATGCCAGCGCCGAGCAACAAGAATGGATGGCCCCGGAAGTAAACCTGCCGCCAGCATGGGCTGGACGAGCAAGAGAGCAAGCGCCACGACCCCCGCCATTGCACCAAAAATTCCTATGGCTTCCCGGCTGGCTTGCAGAGGGTTCGCCGCCGCAAGCAAGACTGGGACTAGAAGGCCGGCGGCCAGCAGCAACCACACCAGCATCGCCGTTATCCGCCTCCATGCAGGCAGTTTCACAGGAAACGAGCCTACGCCAGCACGAAATGGGCTTGCACGCTGGTATCACTTTTGGTCGCGAGCAGCGGCCTAAGAAAGACCGTCTCAAACGCTCCATCGTCATAGGCCAAATGCGCATGAGGCTGGCCAAAATTCGGCGTGATCTGCGACATCTCTAGACGGAAGCCGCCGGTGGCATCGGTCAGCACGCTGCCGCGATTCGTGGGTTCGCGTTCACCACCCCGTTCCGTCGAGGCCCAGATCTGAATGCGGATATTGGCCAATTGATCGCCCGATCCGGCGCGACGCACCGTTCCGGAAACAATAAACCCCTTGCCGAGATTTTCGACCAGTGGTGCCTTTGCGATGTAGTTGTTGATGCCCCCGGGCATCGACTTGGTCGGCAACAAGGGAGCGGCCGCCATGGCCGTCGTTAGAACGCCGCCGGGTGCCTTGATCAGAAACGCGCCGCACACGCCTGCGCCGAAAATCAGAGAACGGCGGCTTACGATGATATCTGTCATCTTGATCGTTCCTCAGACTGAACTGGCGCAATCGTGTCACTTTGCGGCCCCGCATGACGCCGACAAGAGTTACGACGTTTCTGGTTTGCAAGGACCGCTTGGGCAGCGCCACGGATACTAAATTAGGGTAGCGTGCTATGTCGAGATTGTGCAACAGGCACAGGTCGCTTGGGACTTCAATTTTTTGTCAGCGATGCCACCTCCGTGACTGATCACAGTCTGCCAAACCTCACTCTCTGTGGTACTGCTTGAGGGCTGCTTGTGCAGACACCACGCTCGCCTCGGCGTAACTGACTGGGCGCAGATTAGAACAATTGGACGCGCAGAAGCGCGCATTGCAGGCGCGGTTCAGCAAACAGGAGCGGGCACGATGGCAGGCTCCCAACTTCGGGGCGGAAGTTGCACCGGATCGCCTGTCAAGTATCGACGCATGATCAACGCAATCCGTAGGCTGCATTGCAGCCATCGCGATGCGATCCAAGCGGCACTTGCCGCGCTATCCCGGATCGAAGCCCGAAGGGCCGAGACGCGTTTCAGCGGCTCAGTTCACGAGAGCAGGTCCGCAACTCACCTGAACTGAACCTCACCTATTTCACAGTCCTTATTGCCAACGGCCCTGCTTCCACCGGCCAATGTCTTCGACCTTGAGTAGTGGCAGCAGAAACTCGCGCAGCCCGACAACCAGATCGGCCAATTCTGCCGGCACACCGGGCGCTGCGTTACGCTTCACGAACGCTCACCATGAAACGGCCCTGGCGGCAACAAACGCATCGGACAACCCTGCGGGCAGGCCGTCCGGGAGGGGTGTCTGGCGACGGGCGAAAGTGTTGCGGACGGCCTCGGCCAGCAGCACATATTGCAGATCGAAGTTCTGCGCGATGCACCAAAGATCGTAGAAATCCTTGAGCCGCGTGTTGGCAAGACCAAGTGCGACCATGGCCTCAAACTTTTCGGCGATGACGGTTTCGACGGGATAGGCTTTAATAATGGGAGCGGGCCGGTCTGGCAGCAACACCGGGTACGTGATGTCGACCGGCGCTGGCGTCACGGCATCGCCGAAGCCGATGTCGACCTGAATGGCGATCTGTGCCTTGTCGATCGCGGCGGTCGTCTTCACACGCAGACCGCCATGCGCTTCATCGCTGCGAATTTTGGACACCTGAAGACCGCTGACATCGAACACCACGCCGTCATCGTCGACGGCCGCATCACAGATCGTGCGGAACGTCGGCATGACCTGATCAATGGATCGATTGCCGGCACCGAGCAGATCAAGATCGCGGGTGGGCCTGAAAGGATCCGCGACCCAGGTCGCAAACAGCATGGCGCCCTTCAAGACGAAGAGGTCACGCTCCGGCGACAGGCTGAGGCGGTACAGCAGGCGCTCAATGGTATAGCGCGTGAGCAGGATCTGAAAGTCGGTGCCGGACTGTTCGGCCCGCTTGAGCAACTGTGCGCGCACCGAGGCACCGACGTTGCGTGGTTTATTCGCCATCGGCCACCAGGGCGGTCAGATATGGTTCAAGCACGGACC
>JANNEU010000316.1:0-11819 GCA_031379035.1 Hyphomicrobiaceae bacterium
GCGCCGATGACAAGTGATACGCCGATTGCCCCCAGGAGGATGAGCACGAAAACGGCCGACGCGAAGGTGATATTGTGGAACAATACGTCGGCGCGACGAAGGCGATCCATCGCCTGCCCTCGTTCCGGTGCGGTGCTTAGAACTGCCGTCGACATGTCGTTACCCCCTCCAACATCGAAGTACGCCGCCCGATGTTGCGGGCGGCGCTATGTTGGTGCTCAAAATGTCAACGGTTTGCCGTCTGCTCCGACAATCTTCGACCATTCCTTTTTCACGGCCGCGACGACCGCGTCGGGCATCGGCACGTAGTCCAGATCCGATGCCATTTGATCACCTTTTGCATACGCCCAATCGAAAAACTTGAGCGCGATTTTGGTGTCTTCTAGCTTGGCTGGTACTTTGTGCATCAGGATGAACGTGGCGCCAGCAACCGGCCAAGATGCATCACCCGGTTGGTCTGTTATGATCTCACCCATGCCCGGGACGCTGTCCCACTTGGCGTTGGCTGCCGCAGCCTGGAAGCTCGCCAGCCCTGGCTCAACGGCGTTGCCGGCCTTGTTGATGACCTTGGTGTGGCTCATCTTGTTCTGCTTTGCGTAGGCGAACTCGACATAGCCGATCGCACCTTTGGTCTGCTGCACGTTGTTGGCGACGCCTTCGTTGCCTTTCGCGCCAATGCCGACCGGCCATTCTACGGCCGTGCTGGCACCGACTTTTGATTTCCATTCGGCGCTCACCTTGGACAGATAGTCCGTCCAGATGAATGTCGTGCCAGACCCGTCCGAGCGGCGCACCACAACGATGGCCTGGCTTGGCAACTTGACGTCTGGGTTCAGCTTCTTGAGAGCAGCATCGTCCCAGGTCTTGATCTTGCCGAGATAGATGTCAGCAAGTGCTGCTCCGTCCAACACCATCTCACCCGGCTTGATGCCGTCGAGATTGACCACCGGCACATTACCGCCGACGACCATCGGCCACTGCACGAGGCCGTCCTTTTCAAGCTGCTCGCCTTTGAGCGGCATGTCGGTCGCGCCGAACGTCACGGTCTTGGCCTGGATCTGCTTGATCCCGCCGCCAGAGCCAATCGATTGGTAGTTGAGACCATTGCCGGTCTCCTTCTTGTAAGCGTCCGCCCACTTCGCATATATCGGGTAGGGGAATGTTGCGCCTGCGCCGGAAATGTCGCCGGCGAGCGCCGGGGTGCTTGTCAGTGCGATCACGGCCGCAAAAGCCGTTAAGTTCATGATTTTCCGCATCTTTGACCTCATCTCACGCGGGGCCGGCGCAGCGATTGCCACCACCTGCACCCCGGTACCACGGTTAAAGCGGAGTTATGTGAAGGCTGTGTGACAGTTGACTGCCGGGAGGACGGCGGTTCGCGCAAGGACTGCCCGCGGCTCCAATTTTCGTCCACTGGATTTATGGCGCTGCTTGGCAATTGCGTCGGCTGCAATTGTGCGAGCTGCGACGTTGTCTCAATTCCCTTGGCTCAAATCGATGTGTCGGGACCCATTGCCGCAGTCAACTCATGCCGCTTTCGGTTCTGGCGGGGATTTGAGGTATCCAATGTCATAGGAAGTTCGACGACAATTCGCGCGCCGCCGGAGCCTGATTGGCCGGCTTCTATGGTTCCGCCATGGGTTTCGACAATCTGCTTGGCTATAGCGAGACCAAGCCCGCTGCCGCCCGTGGCGCGGCTGCGGGACACATCCAACCGGTAGAAGGGTTCAAAAACGGCGACCCGCTCTGTTTCCGGAATGCCCGGTCCGTTATCGTCGACAACAATTTTTACGTTTCCATTGTCCTTTTGCAGCCCGACGATGGCCCGGGGAGCATGGTGTAATGCATTGTCCAAAAGATTGCCGAATAACCTTCGAAGCGCAACCGCGTCGCCGTGTACGGTTGCTCGAACGGTAGGTAATTGTGCGACGAAGCTGATCCGTTCGACGGCCCGATCATCGATGTCAGTCGCGAGCAGTGCCGCAACATCCACGACTTCCCGCCGGTGAGATACGGCGCTGCCCTTCGCGATCGCCAGCGCATCGTCGATCAAGATTTTCATGTCGTTGAGATCGCCGCTTGCTTTTGCGTGCTGCTCTGCGTCGGGGATCGCTTCAGTGCGCAACCGCAGCCGCGTGATATACGTCTTCAAATCATGACTTATGGCACCGAGCAGGATGGTGCGACCCTTAAGAAGCGCGGCGATGCGTGCTTGCATGTCGTTGACTGAGGCGATGAGAAGCGCAACGTCCGCCGCGCCCTGGGGAGCTATGGTCCGCGGCACTGCATCTCTGGCAAAGCGCGAAACGGACAAACTCAGATCGCGCAACGGCCGCGCCTCACGCGCGATCGCAAGGATTGCGGCGATGCCGACAAGCGGGCCGATGGTACCAATGAGAAAGCCCGGTGGTAGGCCAATTGTGCTTGAGCTGATTTCGACACGCGTTTCGAAGACGACCCAGCTTTGATCGCGCAGGCCGATGGCGATGCGGAGAGGCTCGCGAGCGAACAAGCGCAACTGACCGAACTTGAAGTCGCGCCAGCTGTGGTCCGGTACCAGCTCGACCATCGCGATGACTTCCCGACCCTCGGCGCGATGTAGGAATTGCGTCATGATCCATTCGACCGCGGCGAGTCTCGACGCGTCACTGTTGACGACGGGTCGGTCTTTGGTGATCGTGACGGCAATGTTTTCAGAATTGATGATCTTTAAAATCAGCGCGCGTTGGGGTGCGTCGGAGCGATCCAGCAGATCCACGACGGCGACGGCGCGCTCCGGCAGGATCGACCAGCCGCCAACCTGTGACCGATCCGAGTTCAGAGCAAAACCCAGTGTCGCACTTGCCGCGACGAATGCCAGTAACGCCAGCAATAGGATAGCCATCACTCGTCCAGTAAAGCCCAATCGGCCGAGCATCGTCAGGGTTCCTTGACGGGTTCGCACAACAGGTAGCCGGAATTTCGGATTGTCTTGAATAGAGGCATATCGCCGATATCAATTTTCTTACGCAAGCGGCTCATCTGGACGTCGATCGTCCGGTCGAGTGCGTCAGCGCGCCGTCCGCGGGTCCAGTCCATGAGTTGATCGCGCGACAGCACACGGCCAGGCCGCAAGAGGAAACACTCCAGCAGATCGAATTCGGCGCCGGTCAGTTCGACAACACCGTTTGCGGTATGCACCACGGATCGCGCATCGAGATCGACCAAAAGGTCAGCAAGCGCCAAGCGGCGGCACAACAACGGTGTGGGATCGTTGCGGCGCAGGATAGCGCGGATGCGGGCGACCAGTTCGCGCGGGTTGAAGGGCTTGGCCATATAGTCGTCAGCACCAATCTCAAGGCCGACGATGCGATCAATGTCCTCGCCCTTCGCTGTCAGAATGAGGATCGGCACGCGCGACGCCGCGCGGACGCGGCGGCAGATCGATAGGCCGTCCTCGCCCGGCAGCATCACGTCGAGCACGATCAGGTCGGGATCGCCAAGGTTTGCGCGGAACCGGTCGAGCGCTGCTCCGCCATCGCCCACGTCGACGCGAAACTGCTGTCGCAACAGATAGTCGGCGACCAGCACGCGAATTTCTGGGTCGTCTTCGATGACAAGAATGTGCGGTCGTTCACTCATGGCGAAAGTTTATCGCTCGATCAGACGATGGCAATGCGGCGGCGGCCAACGGATACAAATTGTAACATTCGCGACCTCGTCTGAAACACTCACGCAAAGGTACGGTCACAAGGTGTGTTCGAGGTGCCATTGCTGGCGACCCGCAACCCCAGGAGACCCAGCAATGAAAGCGCTGTTTTCATCCCTCGCCGTCGCCACCGCCATCGCGATCGTGGGTATTTCCTCGGCGAACGCCGCCAGCCGTTCCACCAGCACCGCCGGCCCAAATGGCAAATCCATCAGCCGAACCGGCTCCAGTGCCTGCTCCGGCCGGAGCTGCAGCTCGGCTCAGGCCCTTACCGGTCCGCGCGGCAACACCGCATCGCGCAGCGGGAATACGTCATGTTCTAGCGGGTCATGCAACGGCGCGGCCACTTATACCGGCCCGGCTGGCAACACCGCGTCACGCGCGCGCAGTTCAACTTTCTGACGCGGTCGCTGCCCCGGCGAGTCATACATACGACCTTGCCGGGACAGCGCTGGAACGAAAACGCCCAGACCCAACAAAGGCTGCAGATCATGCGTGTCAATTGTCTCTTTCTCGCGGCGATCCTCGGACTGCTACTTGCGCCACATCTGGCCCACGCGCAGTCCGCTGCAGACATTAGTAACCCTGCCGTCCAGGCGGCAGCCAGTGCCTGCGCAGATGACATTCAGAAGTTCTGTGCGGGCGTGCAGCAGGGCGGTGGACGCATCGTGCGCTGTCTTGGTGCCAACCAAAGCGCGCTGTCGATTGGATGCAAATCAAGCATGCTCAAGGCGAAATCAGCCCTCGGACGCTGAACGGTCGCATTCTGATCCGGCGGGGGCTGTGATGTTTGGGCGAACGAATATGATGTCGACACCAGGGCCGAACGGTCGGCCGCTGGGCGCGTTCATGGCGCTCACATTCGTGTTCATCGTGGCGGAACTGGCCTACGCCAAGCTGTCTGAGCATGATGAGAGTCACAACGTTCGAGAAACGGTCGCATCGATTGGTGTTGCCATAGGCGACGTCGTGGCGCGTGTTCTCACCGGCGGGATCGCGGCGGTTCCATTCCTCTGGCTTTATCAGCACCGGCTGTTCGACATTCCGCTCGACCAAGCCTCGAGCTTGCTGGCTCTCTTTCTCGGTGTTGAATTTTCGTACTACTGGTTCCATCGTGCGTCGCACCAAGTGCGATGGCTATGGGCGACACATTCGGTGCACCACTCGGCCACGCACTTCAACTTGTCTGCCGCGATCCGCCTCGGCTGAACCGGCCAATTGACCGGCGCATTTGTGTTCTTTCTTCCTCTCGCCTGGCTCGGCTTCCACCCGATCGCTATCGGCATCACTCTCTCTCTCTCGGCCTGCTCTACCAGTTCTTCCTGCACACTGCGTTCGCTGTACGGCTTGGTGTTCTTGAATGGGTCTTGAACACACCGTCGCATCACCGCGTACACCATGCATGCAATGATGGGTGCCTTGATCGCAACTATGGCTCGACGCTGATCGTGTTTGACCGTCTGTTCGGCACCTTTGCGTCAGCGCCCGGTACGGAGCCAATGCGGTACGGCCTCAAGGGCCGCTCTCCAAGCAACAATCCGTTCCAGATTGCGCTCGGGGAATGGATCCACCTCGGTCGCGACGTCGTGCGCGCAAGTGGCGTTGGGCCCCGATTGAAAATCCTGTTCGGCCGACCGTGAGCCGCTGAGCCAGCCCAATTGCTGTCGCAATAGCCTACGGTCCAGGCCAGATGCTTACCACAAAACTACTCTTGCTGGCTCACGAGAGCCTGACAGACCGCAGCCACGATCAAACAGGCAACGGCAACGCAATCTGCGATGACAATCCGTTCAATCGCAGCGTTGGAACCGCCGACTGACCACGCCAACCCTATAAATGCCGCAGCACTCACCAGACCACTCGCGATGGCGATCGAGACCAGTTCCGCCCGAGATGCGGCGTAGATCATGAAGCCCCCAAGCAGACCAAATAAGATTGCCCGATGGCGCATCATGATCAGGATATTGGGCTCGTTGAAGGTCAATCCATAGAGCCGCTCAAGATGTGTGGCGCCGATAACGCCCTGCAGTGGAAGGATGTGGATGCCCCCGGCGATGATGAGCATGGCCTTGACGATGAATTGCATCGCTTGTCTCCTTGGGATCATTTGAGGGTCAGACACGTAGGCCTTCCCTGCCGCCATCGTTGGAGCAACATTATGCGAGCCTGCGGTCAGCCGCTTTCAGAAACCAGCTATCCGGAGCGCAGACCGCTGATCGTATTCTGGGGGGCGAGAGCGCTCTACATCGGACCAGCGATGGGTCTCAGTCCCCATCGGAATGCCGTCGCCGTGCTGGCCATAGGAATTGACGCGCCGTTTAGTGTTGCAATTAATCCACTTGATCCAAACCACGGGTACAAGTCGTGCCAATCGGCCCTCATCCATCCGAACAAGCTGCATCATCTGCGCTTGGGCGGGCCGATGGCGTTTCTCTATCTCGACGTACTCAGCCTGGATTATGCCGTGGTGCGCCAACAGCTCAAGCAACCAGGTGTCAGCGTATCATTCGAGCTGCGCGACGAGGCCGCAATCGTCGAATGTCTGGCAAACTTGCGGCATGGGACGAAACCGTGGCGCGAAACGCGACCAACACTGGCTCAGCTCCTCGGATTACAGGAGACACAACAGATCGACCCGCGAATTGCCGCTTCGATTAGCATCCTGAGACATGAACCATCGCGCGATATTGATGCTGCCGAACTCGCGCGCACCGCCGAGCTTTCAGTCTCACGGTTTCTTCACGTGTTCAAAGCGACCACCGGCGTCCCTTTTCGCCGATATCGGACGTGGTGCCGTTTGGGCTCTGTCGTGCGAGCCGCAGTCGACGGCACTTCGCTGACCGGAGCTGCCCATGCAGCGGGACTTGCCAGTTCAGCCCATCTCAGCGCCGCATTTCGCCAAATGTTTGGCGTAGCGCCGTCAAATCTGAAGCTTCAACATGTACAGTTCATCGAGGGCGACGAGATCAGCATTTGACGCAACGAGTCCGGTCCCAATTCGCCTCACGGGTTTCTGCTAAGTACCACCTTCGGACCGGGATCGGTCATCGCGTCGATGGCGTCAGCAAATGACACCCGCCGATGCGTGACGTGTTCGGGATGCAGCTTACCGCAGGCGATGCAGGCGAGCACGTCGGGCAGGTGTGACCGTCCTTGCACACGCCCGGTGTGGAATGTCAGGCCCTTGTAGTAGGCGCGTGTCAGCGGCACCGCGGTGGTGGGTGTCAGATGGATCGAGACGCTGGTCAACACGCCATTCGGGGCAGCCGCTTGAATACAGAATCCGAGTGCCGCTTCGTCGCCTGCTGCCTCGACAACGATATCGAACTGCTCTTTGGCACTTCGCCCGTCTTTCAAGCCGAGGACGTCGGTCTCCGCACCAAGCGCACTCGCGCGTTGCCGACGCCCGGCATCATCGTCGAGATAGAGGACGCGGCCGGCTCCTAGTGCGACTGCCGCCCCGGCCGCATAGATGCCGACGCTTTGCGCCAAGCCTCCAACCACCAGGACGGTCGCGTCGGTGCGCTGCTTGAGATGAGGCGCCACGGCGCGCCACCCATCGGCGATATTGTCCGACGCGCTGGCGGCCACCACGGGATCGATGCCCGGCGGCAGTGCGACCAGCATGTGATCGGCGAACGGTACACGCAACAGATCCGACAAGGCGCCGCCGAACTCAGTGCCCGACGTTGGCTTCAAGCCATACGCGGCACCGAACGGATACGCTGTACAGGAGTTGGTGTGCCCGCGCAGACATGTCGCGCAGCGTCCACACGACAATTGGAACGGCACGGCCACGCGATCACCGGGCCTGAACGGCACGCCGGGCCCGGCTTCGACCACTTCCGCGATTGTCTCGTGGCCAAAGGCGAACGGTCCGGGGTATTTGACGAACCCGATGGCGATGTAGAGATCGAGATCGCAGCGCGCGACGGCCAGCGGGCGAACGATGGCGTCCATGTCCGACTGGACGCGCGGCGCCGCTACGTCCTGCCATTCAAACTGTTTCGGAGCGAGGAATGTGAGTTGACGCATGGGCGCAAATCCTCAAGAAACGCGGAGCGACCAGCGGTGCAGCAGGAATGCGGTCAGCGCCAGAAACACGACATAGCCGACGTGGCGAACGACCGTCGCCGTGGGTGCCCCGGCATTGTAGGTGAGCAGCGCATCGCCGATCGGCATCACCAGGGCGGCGAGAGCGAAAACTCTCAACGTCTCGACATCGCCGCGAAAAATGAGGATCGCCGCGAACAGGCCGAGGAATGCAGCGCGCAATCCATAAATGTGGACCATGCCGATATCCTTCGGGTCGACCAAGGGAAGTCCCAGGTAGGTGGCAAACCCGACGGGGTCGGCAAACGCCCGATACGTGTTGATGGCCATGGACAGCGCCAGCAGCGCCACCATCCAGACACCAACCGATCGCCACGGAAATGTGTCGGCCGCTTCGATTGCTGTTGCTGGTGTCATGGCGCGCTCCGTTGAATTGTGTTGCCGTCACGTTAGCGCCGCGCGCGACCGTGCGACGCATGCAAACTTTTCTTTATAGATGAAACGTGCTCATCTATGCGTATGACAAAGCAACAGCCACCGCTGAAGACGTTGCAAGCCTTCGCTGCTGCGGCCCGCCAGCAAAGCTTTCTTGCGGCCGCAGGCGAGCTCGGTGTCACGCCGTCGGCAATCAGCCACCAGGTGCGCATCCTCGAAGACTGGGTCGGCGCGCCGCTGTTCGTGCGGTCAGTGCGTCAGGTTCGACTGACACCGCTGGGTGCGCGTTTGTCCAAGCGGCTCGACAAGGGGTTCGAGACCATCAACACTGCTTTGGAGGACGCCAACACGACGGCGAAGGATTCGGTGCTCCGGGTCAGCGCGCTGCCACTGTTTACGAGCGTTTGGCTGATCCCGAGGCTCGAGCGGTTCGAGGCGCGCGCTGGCAAACTCGCGATCGAAATAGACACCAGCAATACGCTGGCGGATCTGGACGGCGGCACCATCGACGTCGCCATTCGCAATGTGCGACGGCCGCAGGCGCATCTTGTCAGCCGGAAGCTTCTCGACTTGCGGGCTGTGCCGCTGTGCGCGCCCACTGTCGCCGAGACTATCCGCCGCGCGGAAGATTTAGCCCACGCCACGCTCATTCATCTGTCGGCGGGTTCGCGCGGTTGGAAACAATGGTTGGCGGCGGTCGGCTGCGAACACATCAAGCCGAAGTCCAACCTGACATTCGATACGATCCCGGCTGCCCTCGACGCCGCGGCCAACGGCCGGGGCGTGCTGCTGGGGCTTGATCCCATCATCTGGGATGCACCGGCCGCGCGCGGGCTTGTCATTCCATTTCAGGCACCCGTACAGAGCGCCGACGCCTACTTCGTCGTCCATCGGCGCGCCGATCAATCCCGCCACGCCGTCCGTGCCTTCAGTGACTGGCTGATCGAGGAAATGCGTGCCGATTTCCGCCGATTGAAGTTGGCCTCGCGGCGTGCGTTGGCGATGGTAGCGTCGTAATATGAGATGCCGAGCCTATTGCGTCGCGATGTGCACAGAGACGGCGAGCGAACCGCAGTTGATATTGCTGTAAGGTTTGATGGCAAATGCGTCGCCGCATGCCGCTTTTGGGTCAGACTCGTAGATATCACGTCGATGGTTCCAAGTTCAGCGCACACTGCATTGCCTGTCTTTCGGTCAAATTGCTTTCGAACTATTGATGCAAATGAATGATCGGTTCCTCAGAAGAAGTTGCCACTCCAAGCTACGTATTGACCCGCACGTGAGCCCGGGACTGGAATAGCGGTGCATGCCACTGCCTCCATCTATGCTGAACGCGGCGTGCTAGCCTGCGCGACCTGCAGCGCCATCGCTCGCTGCGCCACTTGTTCGGGCCGCAAATGCAGACGACGGCGTAACATTTTCTAATCTTTGTCTCCAGTAAACAGGGACACTTCTGGGATTTGGAGGCCGGCCTCGAACAGGCGGCTGGTGGCTTCGTGGCGGAGATCGTGGAAGTGGAGGTCGTGGGCCTGGAAGTCGCGGAAGGCCCCACGGGGGCAAAGTTCCGCGCAGAGTGGCAAATATCATTGCCTTGACGGTAGCCCGCGCCCGCGATCCAGGGTCCAAGCCACACGTCCCGCACCTAACGTTGCTGTGACTGACAAGCCGCGCATGGGTTCAAGCGCTGGCCTCCAAGGTGCCAGCGTGTAAGTGTCTTTGTTGCGGATTACGGCGATCCTCCCGGTTGGTGTCTGGATGGCGCGGTCGTAGATGCCGGAGACCCGGGCGCCGGAGCTGGATGCAATGAACTCGGCGTTCAGCTGCTGCGACAAGTCTTTGACAAGCCGCTCAACCTCCACTTTCCGCAGGGTCGCCATCATGTAGGTTGCCGGCGTGACCTCGCCAGACGTGCCGCCGGTCGCCAAGCCGCGATCCGTCAGCCACTGCGCGCGGACAGCAATGACGCCTCTCAGCTCAGCTGCCATGCCGGGCTTTGCGAAGTCTGGTTTCCATTTAGAGATAATCGCCTCGTCGATCCACGTCGGCCCTTCATAGTTCGCCAACTTCTCTACGGCCACCGGTGATAATATGTGCAGCGTTGGCGTCCGGCTCGGTTTCTCAGTGAGATTGTCACCCGCCAGAGCCACCAGCATGCCGCGGCTGGGCACATTCTCAGGTTTCAACTGGCCGAGCTCGGCGTAGTGGACGCGGCCATCGACGGCGTCGACGATCACCCAGCTACGGTCGGTGATTTCATCGACCATGCCGACGCTAACGACTTTGCCGATCAACGGCACCTTGCGCGGCTTTTTCTCAAACAGCGCCATGGCGGACGCAGCGCGATCGATCCCCGCCTCTTTCAGTGCGCGATGCATCATCTTGAACTTGTCGGCCCGGTCGCCCAACTGGCGCAGCTTTGGCTCCATCGCCCGGTCCAGCTGCCAGACGCCGGTTTGACGTTCTTGCGCGAGCCCCAAGCCTTCGAGCGTCTTCAACCGCCCAATCCGCAGCGCCCGCCGCGCGGGATCGCGCTCCTCGTTCGCTGCAACAACCAAAATGCTGTCTTTGGCTTGGCCGAGGATCGCACGATCCAAGTTGGTGAGCCGCTCTTGATCGACTTCGACCCGAAGTTTTTGCAGTCTTTCAATTTGTGTTTCTGGCCCAAGCTGCAGCGTGACAATGCCTTGGGCACGGGCCCTGATCCCGTGACCGATATAGGCGCGCGCCATCACCAGATCCTGCCCTTTGTCGTCTTTGCCACGGATAACGATATGGGTGTGCGGGTGGCCAGTGTTGAAGTGGTCGACCGCAACCCAATCGAGCTTGGTGTCGAGGTCCCGTTCCATCTGCCCCATGAGGTCGCGGACAAAGGGTTTGAGATCGGCCAGCCGCCCGCTGTCTTCGGCGGAGACGATGAACCGGAACTGATGCGGATCGTTCGTGGAGCGCTCGAGAAAAGCAGCGCCGTCAACATCCTCGCGGCTGGCGTCATAGAGCTGGCCGCGCTCACCTTCTCGGGTGACGCCATCACGCTGGATGTAGCGCAGGTGAGCACGCGCGGCTCCGAGATCACCGGCGGCAATGCGGGTATAACGCGCCTTGACGATGACGCGCCGGCTGCCCGGTGCGACGATGCCAGCAGCTGCGCGCAGACCAGTGCCCATGCCGCGCATCATTTGACCGGCCTTGATGTGCCCCTTCGACCGCTGCGCGCGCACGCCCGATTTGCCGGCTTGCCTCAGAACCTGTTGCCGGAGGCTCGGCAAGCGCGTCCCCTTGTTGTCGCGGATCCGTCCAAGCTTAGGTTTGATATCGTCGTCGGCCATAGCCTTCATCTCCGGTGCGTGTGATGCGCAACGACATGGGATGTCGGTCACGGGGTACAAGATGGGGGGCAAGAACATGTTGAACGGCTTCGATTCTTTGGCATCGTGACGTCACGCCGATTTTGGTGGCGCCACAGTTATCCCCGTCGTTATTGGCTTTAGCGCTCCCTTGACGTCGTTCTTTTATCTCGATGTCCAAAAAGAGCCTCTCAAACTTCCCGGATGTTCCTTTTCATGGTTTCCGGTTTTGGCTCCCCGCAACGCTCGGAATGTTCCCGTGGCTTGATCATTTTTTGGTTGGACGTGGCAAATGAAGA
>JANNEU010000366.1:0-5343 GCA_031379035.1 Hyphomicrobiaceae bacterium
ACCGTTGGCTTCGACCGTCTAGTGCAGATGCTTGATGGCGTTTCCGGTTTCGAGGCCGAAGGCACCGCCTACCCGCCCTACAACATCGAACGGCTCGACGAGACGGAGTACCGCATCACTATGGCGGTCGCCGGCTTCACCGATGCCGAAATCAAGATCGAAGTGAAGGAGAATGCGTTGTCGGTGGCCGGCACCAAGGCGGCTGATGGCAAAGAGCGCCAAATCCTCCACCGTGGCATCGCCACCCGCGCGTTCGAGCGGCGCTTCCAACTGGCCGATCATGTCGAAGTGAAGGGTGCCGCGATGAACGATGGTCTGCTGCACATCGACCTCGTCCGGAACGTGCCGGAGCGTTTGAAGCCGCGCAGCATTACGATTGGTTCTGGGGCTGCAAGCGCGAGCAGCGCATTGCCCAAGCAGATTGCGGCCCAAGGCTAGCGCGCATAGGGCGGATGAGGGCGCTCTGCTGCGTCCTCATCTGTTGCTCCACGCGTGCACTCCGTCATCGTTGGCTCATCATGGAGCCTGTGGCGGCGCGTCGGGCTTCGCTCGCCCATCGTACGAGTTGCCTGGTGCTGCAACCGCCCGCAAATTCACCTGAAAAACCCCGCTGGACAGTCAGGCGACCAGACCCTATAACCCGCTCGCGTCGCAGCGCCGGGTCACAGTGGTTTCCCTTCCGTTTCGCGAAATGCCCGGGTAGCTCAGTTGGTAGAGCATGCGATTGAAAATCGCAGTGTCGCCAGTTCAATTCTGGCCCCGGGCACCAGTCTCCACAGACAGCACACCGCGTTGCGCGCCTTTAAGCACTCCGGCGCCCCCCCCCCCCGGCCTCCACCGCCGACGTAGTCACTTTGACGGTCAGCCGGGTGCCCCAGGCATTGTCGATCACCCCACGTCCGATCCTGCGCACGGCAACTTCCACCCGCTCTTGATCGAGCCGGCGTTTGTGTGGAAGCGCGCGCAGCGTGTTGTTGATCGCAGCGATCACGAGGTCGAGCACTTCAGGGATTATCGAGCCTGAGCTATCCATGGACTCGACGTGGAGCCAACAGCAATTGTGCTGCCGGAACAAGGAGGTAGAAAGCCAAAGATCGCATTGAAAGATGTTCTGCGCGGAACAGACAAGGTTCTACGAGCCAGTGATACTGTGAAAATTGAGTTCTTCGTGTGTTCGCGATGGCAATACCGAATTCCATAGACTTGACGAGCGAGCGCGCATAAACAGATGAATTATAGATTAACAGTACATTTTGGCGCAGGTCATATCAAGTTCGTTAGCTTACGGGGGATAGCTTGTTAGCTGTCAATGAAAGACACACACGGTTGCACAGGCTCGTAAGTAGCCGAAAGCCGAACGACCTTCACTCATCAACAATGAGTGAAGCCCAGGAGGTGCCAATGGCGGAATATTTTGACGCAGCGCCGCCGCTGATCGGCCAGCAGAAGGTGTGGATTGTTAGGCTGAAGGCCGTGATGAATAGTCTTGCGGGTTTAGCAGTAGCCTTCTTAGTTGGGCGAGCACTGTTCAACTTCGGATTGCTTCCACATCTGCTCAACCCAATCTTCGGAAGATAAGAAAAGTTCTCAACCAGCCGCTTTTGCGGCTGGTTTTGTTTTGGGCGTATCCAGGCGGGGGAGGCAAGGAGCATGGGATGGGATGCGCCTTGGTATGAGACGGCGGCTTTCTTTGGTGGCCTCGCTTTTGGTCTGGCTGAGTGGCTGACGCGTATAGTTCGTGGGTGGAAACCCGCTTTTAATATGATGATCCCGTTGATGTTCGGTGAGGGTACATCGGTCACACTGATGATAATTCTCATACCGGCTTTGTTTTTGGACCATAACCTTGCCACGCAGATCACCGCGAAGAACGGCAAGTTGCTCGCTATAGGATTAGCGCTGGCAACATACGCCATCCTGAGACACGTCCTCGATCGCTGGGTTGGTGGCGAACAAGTCCACTGATCCTTTTCGGGCGTCGGAACTGTGGGTAACGTTCTCAGGCGTGCGTCAGTGTTGGCGATCGCGAGCCCCTTTTGTTTTCTTAAACATTGGCGGCTTCGGATGCTCGCAACGGGCAACAAGCTAGGGTCGTTCAGCTCTTGTTGGAATCGAGGAACGACCCTAGCTCGTTGTTTTGTCGTGCTTCTTGTCGGGAAAACCGCGCTCACTTTTCCGGAAGCACTCTAGCGGTGAGGTTGTGTCAGACATTCCGCGATGTGCGTGGTGTTCCTACGTGCTCTATGCATTGTAAAAAATGTTTCGCGCAAATTGTCCGAATGCGCACCTTACTTGTCGAGCGGCATCCGTCGAAGCGCGCCGGTCAAGCCGCCGCGATAACCCGCGCGAGCGCATGCGCAGTCAGGGCCGCGGCTATGAGCACAACGCCCTACTTCCCTGCCTCTACCGTCGCCGTCATCACCTTAACGATGGGGCGTTTGCCCCAGGCGTTGTCGATGGTCCCGCGCACGGCCTTGCGGACGGCGTCTTCGACCTTAGCCAGATCGAGACGACGCTTGGGTGGGAACGACTTGAGCGTGTTGTCCACTGCATCGAGCACCAGATCGAGCACATCGCGGCCTTCGGTGTCGGTCTCGGGAATGCCATCCAGCACCACATCGGGGTCGGCGGCGATGTTGCCGCGCGTATCAAGCACCAGTGACACAACCGCGATGCCGACCTGCGCGAGCTTGCGGCGGTCGCGGACCGGGCCTTCGGTGCTTTCGACCAACAGCCGGCCATCGCGATAGAGGCGGCCGACGGGTGCTTCGTCGATCACCGCGCCATTGCCGGGTGCCAACCGCACGATGTCGCCATTGCGGACGACCATCACCTGCGGCACGCCGCAAGCCTTCGCGAGCGCTGCATTTGCCGCCATGTGGCGCGCCTCGCCGTGCATGGGGATCGCAATCCGCGGCTTCACCCAGCTGTACATTTCCTTGAGCTCATCGCGTCGCGGATGGCCGGTGACGTGCACCAACGCATCGTTGTCAGTAATGATCTGGATGCCCCGCTCGACCAGCCTGTTCTGAATGCGGCCGACGACCTTCTCGTTGCCCGGAATGGTGCGCGAGGAAAAGATCACGGTGTCGCGTGCCGTCAAGCGGATCATCGGGTGCTCGTTGTCGGCCATGCGTGCCAGCGCAGCACGCGGCTCGCCCTGGCTGCCAGTGCAGAGCAGTAGCGCTCTTTCCGGTGGCAGTGTCTGGAAATGATCCTGGTCGTGGTGCTTGAAATCTTTGTTCAGATGGCCGGTTTCAAGCGCCACTGCGATCATGCGGTGCATGGCGCGGCCGGCAACGACGAGCGTGCGGCCGGTTGCCTTGGCGGCGTCAGCCACGGCTTGCATGCGTGCGACGTTGGACGAGAAAATCGTAACGGCCACCGCGCCCTGGCATTTCTTGATCTCGGCAGCAAGTGACTTGGCGACCTCGCTCTCAGACGGCGAGCGGCCTTCGCGCATCGCATTCGTGCTGTCGCAGATGAGCGCGTCGACGCCTTCCGCGCCGATGGCCATCAGCCGCCCCTGGTCGGTGTCGGTGCCCGTCGCATACGGCGTTGGCTCAATTTTCCAGTCGCCGGTGTGCAGCACTTTGCCGTCAGCGGTCTTGATCAGCAACGCCTGCGGCTCGGGGATCGAGTGGGCGACGGCGACGAACTCCAAATCAAAGGGCCCGACCTTGAACGTGCCGCCAACCGGGATCTCGCGGATGGGGATCTTTACCCGGTTGCCAGCCTCGGACAGCTTGGCTTTCAGCAGCTGCGCGGTGAATGGAGTTGCATAGACTGGCACTTTCAGACGCGGCCACAGTTCGATCAGCGCGCCGAAATGGTCTTCGTGTGCATGCGTCAGCACAATGCCGTTCAGGCTGACGTGCTCGTCTTCGATGAAGCGGACATCCGGCAGGATCACATCGACGCCCGGCTCGTAGTCGCCTTCCGGGAAGGTAATGCCGATATCCACCATCATCCATTCGCGCGCGTCCGGCGGGCCGGAGCCATAGAGATAGCAGTTCATGCCGATCTCGCCCAAGCCGCCAAGTGCTAGGAATACGAGTTCGGACGCACCACCGGCCGCAGCGGGCCGCTTGCCCGCACGGGTCTTTACGCGTTGTTCAGCCATTCACAGGGTCCTCAGCCGCGGGGGCGGCGTCCACAGTCACATCACCAAAGGTTATGAGCCGGTCGTAGCCGGAATGGTCCCTCAAGATCAATGCCCCGTCTGGTCCCAGGCCTGCGAATGTGCCGGCGACCGGCATTTCTGCCGCGTGCACGGTCATTGGTGTGCCAATTGGCAAGCTGTTCGCGAGCCAGCGCTCGCGGATGACGGAAAATCCTATGCCAGCGGCCCACGTCGCCAACGCGCCGTCCAATTCAGCAGACAGCGCGTCAAGCATTGCCGCAGGCGTGATGTCGAGGCCATGGGCCGCGAGACAGGTCGTCGCGCGACCAAGGCCATCGGGTGCATGTGCCAGATTGACGCCGATGCCGATCACGGCGAGTACGGTTCCATCGGCGTTGAGTGTGCTCTCGGGCAGAATGCCGGTCAATTTTGCGCCACCGAGGAGCACGTCGTTGGGCCATTTGAGTTTGAGCGGCAGTCGCGCGGTACCAGACGCCGCTATTGTGTGAACAGCCGCAACGCTCGCGACCGCAGCAACAAATGAGAGCTGATGCAGAACGGTTGGTGGACAGACAAGCCGCAGCAGGAGGCTCGCATAGAGATTGCCGGGTTCCGACACCCAGAGCCGGCCAGACCGTCCCCGCCCCGCCGTCTGCCGCTCCGCCCGCACCCAGACCGGCGCAACCTCTCCGGCAAGGCCCAATCGCATCGCTTCAGCGTTGGTCGAGGGGAGGGACGCATAGGTGCGGATGGGTGGGGGCATGCGGGCGTCATAGGGGAGGCGTGGCGTAGCGTCGAGACATTGTGCCGACAGGCATGGCGCGCAAGCGGCATGCGCTGGATTTGTGATCGTTGGTTGCCTATAAAGTTGCCCACCAAGCTCCCTTCGCCCGCGACGAGATCCCATGGCCGGCCATTCCCAGTTCAAGAACATCATGCACCGCAAGGGCAAGCAGGATGCGCAAAAGGCGCGGCTGTTTGCCAAGTTCGCGCGTGAAATCACGGTGGCGGCCAAGACCGGCACACCCGACCCGGCCATGAACCCACGGCTGCGTCTGGCCATCCAGGGCGCACGTGCTGAGAACATGCCGAAAGATAACATCGAGCGGGCGATCAAGAAGGCACTCGGTGCCGACGGCGAAAACTTCGAGCAGGTGCGGTACGAGGGCTATGGTCCGGGCGGCGTCGCGATTATCGTCGAAGCGTTGACGGATAACCGC
>JANNEU010000415.1:0-28952 GCA_031379035.1 Hyphomicrobiaceae bacterium
TGCATGCCGACGAGTACTGCCTTAGCTGGCGCGCTTCCGGAATCGGCGTCGTCTACAATGCGGGAACCGGCACTGCGGGACCTGACACTTTTAAGATTTCGACGCTCCGCGCCGATGGCGGGGTGGCCACGCATGCCGTCTACGTGTTGATCGGTGATTGATCCGCAAGTGGTCTGGGCCGGTAACTTGCCCAATCGCCGCATGGAAAGTGCGGCTACCCATTACCATCGGGCGCATGATGGCTCGCGGAACAACCTCGGAAGAAGACGACGGCAGTCATGGCAAAATATATTCGAACGCCCTACTCAATTCTCTTGCCACACTGCGTACCGGTGATGCGCCAGGCCTTCTGGACCCAACGTCCTGAACTGGACGAGATCACCAGTTTGGTAACGCCAGTCATTGGACCGCATTGCGCCCACATACCGGTGATGCTCGACCGGCGCCCGGCCGATATGCTCGTTGCCCTCGACAACGAGTGCAGCGACGCTACTCTCAACGTTGTCGCCACGCACTATCGAAACGACATTGAACCAAATTCCAACGTGGCGGTTCAAGCATCGCACCTGCGTGTCTACGGTCCCGCCATCTTGTTTCATCGCCGGATTTTAACTCCAAGTTCGCGGGGCGAGCAGGCCATCCGTTCGTACTTCGGGTGAGCGCGCATCGACCGCACTAACCAGCGGAATCGTGCGAGGTTGCATCCTTCACCGGCACGCCAAGCTCTGCTGATTGCGTTCGACAATGATGCTTATCGCGGACAGGTTGCTATTTTCCCTTACCAGCCAAAGCAAAAACGTTCCGGTGGCAACAGCAAACAGAGTGGTTTTGCCAAGTTCCAACATGAGGCCTTATCGCTTGGCAATCAGTCCCCGCTGGGTCCAGCGCGTGATTTTCGAAACTGAAATCTCAAAATGCTTTGCGACCTGGACCTGTGTCATGCCTGCATCGAGCATGACCTGGACCGCGGCTGCCGTTCTACGGCTTTCAGGGTTGTCGACTGCGCACTTGGCCGGACGTGGAATGAGCCCAAGTTTTGCCCAATAGTCGAGGACGCCGATTTGTACGCCAATGTTTCTGGCGACCTCGCGCCGGATGCCACCGGCCAAAATCTGCCGGCTAGCCTCGGTGGCAAGTGCAAGGGCCGCTGGATCTGATCGATATGCCGATTTCCGTCGAGACATTTTTGAAGCAAGATGCCAATCGGTGCTGCAGTCTGGCAGCGGTGAACGTTGCGAGATGTAATGTCATGATTCGAGGCGTGGAATGCCACTCTTGGTGGAACAATGTTTTCTGCCCGCTGGATTGCGAATGCTGGCCAAATGACGCTGTAGAGCGTGACACTGACGCAAACTACGTCGTTTGGCGCGGCCAAAACACAGCCAGCACCCGCGCCAGAAAGATCGACGCCCGCGCTGACTGGCCAGGCACCGGCACTGCTGGCTGCTACACCGCTCGTGGGCCGTTCGGCGGCACCGCTGCGGTGATCACCTCGTAGAGCTTGTTGATTTCGCTCATCGCGAAGACGATAGTCATGGTGCCATTTGACTTCGGCAGATCATCAAACGCGCTCTGCGCCGTCGCAAGGTCCGGCGCGATCAAACCACTGCCGCCGGGATCGCCAAGGTCCGGCGGCCGCTGGCTTGCGCGCGTGATCTCCTGAACACACGCCTTGATGGTTTCGCGCGCCGCATTCAGCGCTCGTATCTGTGCTTGTGTGTCTGGATCCCGATTGTCGGCGGGACGCGCCGCATCGAAACACCTCTAGCACCTCGTAAGGGTCTTCGGGCAGGACACCACCCTTGTTGGCCACACCGTCAAGGGTTGCCGGCAAGGTTTTCGATGCACACGCGCGTTCCGATTCCGCCACATTGCCCGGCATCATGGGCACCTGCAAGCGCCGATCGCCGCCGCTTTCGGCGAGGTCGACCTGCAGGCTAAGCAGGCGCAGGTTGGTGGAGATTGTGTCACGATCGCCGCCGACTTGTTCCGTCAAGACATCAAGGTTGGTTTCCTGGCGCAGAGGCATCGTAGATGACAGAGGATTGATCGCGGTTGCCGCTACCTTGGGCGTCGCGCCCGATGCCAGGGGACGCGCCGGGAGAAGCTGCTGGTCACCACCCTGAGACGAAACGCCGTCTGGCAGTGGCGTTTCCAAGGCCACCCACAAACTAGCGGCATGCTTGGAGAAGCCGACAAGGCTGGTGAAGTCATTGAGCCTTATCGGCCGGATAGAGAGCCCGTTGTTGCTGGCGACGGTGTCGACCTGCCGCCCGGACGGAGTGCACTTGAGTGTGGCTGGGTGACTCGTGTGCCCCTGAGACCCGTGATCCCGGTTGTGCTGGCGTTGAGCAGCAAGGACGTGATGCCCTTGCTTGTAGCTGTTCGACGCGCCGCGCGAGAACTTGGCATTGCTGCCAGCAAGTTCCTAGAGCCTGACTGACTTTGAAACTCGGCGATGTCGCTCTGCCGGTCAAGCCGTTCGCCAGCAACCGCGCCGTGCGCAGCTTGACGAGGCCGTCGGTCGCGACAATGCCGCCGCCGGTGAGCGTCGCCGTGCCGCCAACGACAACGGTGGTGCTGTTTTTCGATTGGAACGTGCCGATTGTGTTGGTCCAGCTTGAAGGGCTGTTCGAGCCGCCGGAGTTGATGTTGATGCCAGTCATGCTCGCCGGCACGCCGAACGACGATGACGCCGCCGACTTCTGGTCCTACACGCCGGCGATGTTGAGATCGCGGCCAGTGGTTGACCGACGCCATGTCGTCCGCAGACAACGTGTTGCAGCGTACCGTGCGATTGCGCTTCGCGTCGATCGACTGCCGCCGACATAAATGGTGATCGCCGACGAATTCGACTGCAAAAATGAGTCAATTTTAAACAGCCAAGTCTAGTGGGCCAAGTCACGTGCGGCGCGTCCCGCCAATCCGGATCGTCATCCGTTTTGCAAGTCACTATGAGTGACGACTACATCCGTTGATCGTGGTGTCCGTTGGACGACGGCTAAAGCCGGTATCCTCGACCCATGTTGTCCGTCACCCGCTTGGCCATTCTGCAATGATGTGGGTGCGGCATGATTAAGCAAGTCAATACAATGGCTGTCAGTCCAACAGTCTCTGCAGCAACGCGATTCCTGCCGGCAAAACTGATACGGTTCCGCGCACGACATGTCAGAATATTACGACATGGGCGATGTTCGCGCCAACAGCTCAGCCGCCGCGGCTCGAAGCGCGAGGCCGGCGTCGCCTGGGTACTTGTTCTGGTAGGTGCGCCGCTCGGGAAGAAACATAGCGGTCTTTTGCAGATGCGGAACGCTGGGGATTGGTGTCTTGAAACAGCCGGCTTCTGGGTGCTCGTTCAGGATCGACACAATGAGACGGTCCGACTCAGATGAGCCCTCGTAGAGGTTTACCAGCGTGCCAAGGCGTTCTGCGAAGTCTCCAGCCTCACGCTTTTGCATAAACCTGTTGAGATACTCACGGCCTGAAATGGCGAGCAAGTCAGGCTTCAACGGCAGCAGATGCCAGTCGCAGGCCCTCAACCAGCACTCTGTCACAATGGACAGCCCTGGCGCACAGTCAACCAACACGAGATCGGCGTAGTCTTTAGCCTCAGCCAGCATCGCGCGGCAGGCCAATACGATGAAGTCTGTCAGCCCTTGCACGATGAGGTCACGCTCTATCAGCGGCAAATCCATGTCACCGGCCAAAATATGAAGGCCAGCGGTTCCGTCAAGGTCGCCGACCTCCGCCGTGATGCATGTCTTCCAGTCTACCGGCTCGTGCCCCGCTGTGTACCCTGCTAACCAACCAGCCAGAGTTCGCGATGCCGCATGCTGCTGCATAACGACGTCAACCGGCATCACCATCAACGACAAATTGGCCTGACCGTCTGCATCGATCATGAGAATGCGAAGGCCATAGTAGGTCATGAGAGTTTCGGCCAGGGCAAGCGTCAGCGTTGATTTTCCAACCCCGCCTTTTGCATTCATGACGACGATAGAACTCATGCGAGCACCGCCTGGCGCAGGAAACTGGTGCAGACCGTCTCACCAAACGCGATGCCGCGCGCCAATGGGCTGAGCGAAGATGTGTTGGTTTGCCGGAGCGCGCGGCTGTAGACCATAGCGCGGCAAAATCTGCCGGGCGGCCTGACACGATCAGGAGGCGATGGTTTGTGTGCCGCCACGAACCATATTGCGGACCTTGCACGTCTTTGGGCCACTGTGGCAGCCGATGGACGATCAGCGATTATCAGTTTGCGGACGTGTCGGACAGGACGGGGCCGCCACCAACGGCGGTGGTGCTGGCGCGCAAACAGCCGTGTTTGACACATGATCATTGCCCGTTGTCGCGCAACGCCACTCACCAGTCCACGTAAAGTATCAGTTCAACATTGCGATCACGATCATCCGTCTTCGGCGTTACCGCGCCTTCAAGGATGGTGGGTGGTTTAGTTGGATAGGTTTCAGTCACGATCTTCTGCAGAAATGCCGCGCGCAGATCGGGCAGATCGACGTTGCGTACACGGCCGTCCACCCGGCGCTCGCCCATCTCAAGGCCGTACTTCTCGCCACCTAGCGCACGGACGAAGGCAATACGGCGAAATTCGGCGCCGGGCTCAAAGCCACCTTGGTACGGCTTTTGGTCGGCGCTACCCCGTACATAGAGTGCGTAGTCGGCTCGGCCTTCAAATTTGGTGAGGATCTCGCTGACAAAGCTGTTGAGCGCGCCGCGGAACTCTTGGCTTGATCGGGCCAACGTATATTTGCCGCCGTCAAAAAAGAATCGGACGCCCAAGGCAGCGTTTTTGAGATCAACAACGTAGTAGCGGCCTACACGGCCGCGAATCAATTCGCGGTCAGGGTAGATTTCAACGTCGTAGTTCGGCGTCGTCATGCGCGTAGCCAACTGCGCCTTCAGAGCATCGAGGGCGCTCTCTGACCCTGGATTGGGTATCACGGATGGTGCGGCACCGGGAGCCGCTACGCGCAAAGTCGCGAGGCTCAGGACATCGGCACGCAGCTGATCCAGCGTTCCGCCGCCGTTGTCCGCCGGTGAATCGGCCACCAGGGCATTGGGACCGGTGGTCAAAGCCCGGCGCACTTGAGAGACATCCCGCGCCAAAATCGCCAAGTGTTGCGTCTCACGCGCAACCGCAAGTACCAATTGGGCCTGGCTCGCCGTGGCCACGCTTTCCAGCCGCTCGGTCTCGCTCGTAAGGCGGGCCTTGTCGGCGTCGAGTGCGCTGATCTGCTTCTTGCGGTTAACGAGTTCGGTGCGCGCCAACTCTAGCGAAGTGTCATTCAAAGCTGGCCACACGTACCAGGCGCTGGCCGCCAGCACCAAAAGACCCAGTGCGGCCGCACAGCTGGCCCGCGACGGCGCACGCAAGCGATTAAAACGATAGGCGTGCTCCAGCAGCACAGCGCCATTGAGAAGGAGCAACAGCATCACGACGTAGGACATCAGTCAGCCCTTAGATCAACGCGCACTTTATCCCTACTGTGCGCCTGACTGATATTTGCACGCCACGCCAGCACGTTGCAGACATATCTGTTGTGCTGCTATCGGTGTCTTACGGCGCATTGTAGACAATGACGTCGCCCATGCGATCTACGGACCGGCTTGTTTTGAGGTTTCCGCAGTCAGCGTCACGACCGGCTCATTGAGCGTGGACCCTAAGACCAAATGCATGATCCACGACGTTCACCGCGCGCGGTCCAGACGCGTTGAACGAGAGGGCGATGATGGGGCTCGCGCAGATGATCGGCCTCGGGGCCTTGCTGGTGGCACGGCTCAGCTTCGGCAATGAAGGCGGCGAGTCTATGCATGCCGCAGGGTGAACGCAGACAGCAGCGGGGCACAAAGGCATTACGCGGTTGAGACTGCACTACGGCAGGGTCAGTTCATCTGACACAGCAATCTTTGACTCAAGCCGCATAAGGCCCACTCGTATGTTTGATCATTGTCGTTAGGTGTTTGTTCACACCGTTGTAAAGAATAACTGTTGTCTCCGGCGTATTTGCTCGTTTCGCACATAGGTTCATATTGCGGTCAACTCAAATGCTGTACGAATGCGGTGAAACAGCACGTACAAGAGTTCTCCAATGCCGCCGGCCCGCCATCACGACGATGCACGTGATCAATCCGATCAGAGCCAAAGGTCGACCTCAACGGTTGAGATGCTGGCGACAAAACTGGCGCGCCTCGCTCCTCCGGCTGGCACCTTGCTGGATGTCCGCAAGTGGGAGCGGCGTGCGCTGGAAAGCCGGTTGCTGCGCGCGTTGCTACGCTAGCAGCGCTCTTGTCCGTCGTCGGCCCAATGCGGCACCGCAACGCACCTGCTGATTAGATAACCCACAAGTGTACTGCACTGCTGAGACGCGGGGCAACATCACATAAAAATAAGCAGCTTCAACAACCGATGTCACCGGGGCGTGCGGCGTCAACCGGCTATCCGACCGACTGCTGCCATACGCTGGACTTGTCATCATGCAGTTGCGCCGCTGGCAGGTCTATTTGGGTGTGCCGGCTTTTGCTGCGTTCCTTTGAAAGTGTCAAAATAGACCGGCGGCCGATCCCCCAATCGCGCCGCCGATCCCTCCCAGCAGCCGGCGTCGCGTGCCGACCCTGTGAGTTCAAAATCCTGTGTCCCACGCTGCGTCAGCCGTGCGGACGTGCAAAGTAATTTTTGCGCGAGCGCCAGGGATTTGGCAAAACAGCGTTACCCAGTGGCTACCCGAGCAACCTTTGGTGGCGTAGGATCACCCTCTTCGCCTAGTTCAAGTTCGCAACAGTCCACTGCCACGCCATCTTGCTGCTAACTTTGTAGCCTTGGCAGTCTGCATTCAGCACTCGCGTACTGTCGGCAGCCGTGCTGCCGCCCCTATTTCCAGCCCATGGCAGTCACGATTTTGGATGCAACTGACAACCAGAGCGCCGACGTCTGAGTACCCACGGCGGACAAGGCGGCCACCAACGGAACGCACACCACCGCTGCGATCAAGCTGTATTCAATGGCCGTGGCACCACGCTCATCAGCCAAGAAGCCCGGCACGTGCGGTAAAGATGATGGGTGCTGTGCCGTTTGAGTTCGGTTGCAGTGAGGTATCATGACGCGTCCATTTCAAGCTGATACCGGTCTCGCGGATGCGGTTATGATGGTACTGTCTGGCTGCGACGATTGCGCGACCAGCACGTTATGTCGTCGCAGGTCGCAAGCGGCCGCTCTTTACCGTACGACACTGTTTTGATCCGGGTCGCCGCCACCCCGCGCGTTGTCAAGAAATCGCGAACAGCCGCGGCACGCCGCGACCCCAGACCGATATTATACTCCCGCGTGCCGCGCTCGTCGGCATGGCCTTCGATGGTCACCATTCTGTTGCGATATTGCTGCAACCAAGACGCTTGCAGCGCCAGCACTTCCTGGGCTTCGGCCGTCAGCACAGCACTGTCGGCGGCGAAGTAGGCCACATCGGTGGTCAAGCGCCGAAAATCGTCGGGCGTACCAGCGACAGGCAAGACGCGTCCGCCAGCACCATGGCCGACGCCCGACAGGGGCGGCTTGGCGAGCGGTGCATTGCCAGCGGTCGCGCGCTCGAGCTGCAGCGAAGAGGGGCCGCCCCGCGCGCAAGCACCCATACTTGAGCCCACACTCAGCATCGCGCAGGCCGCCAACATCGTCGTCGAGAAAGGTCTGTGCACTTGGGTCGGCATCGCACTCTCCGCAAAAACTAAAGGTATCGTTACGCAATCCGGTAAATTTCAAATCAAGACATTAGGCTTTGCTAAAGAACATCACTTAGTGCGTCCCGATGGGCCGCCGCCGAGC
Source organism: Hyphomicrobiaceae bacterium (assembly GCA_031379035.1). Taxonomy (GTDB): domain Bacteria; phylum Pseudomonadota; class Alphaproteobacteria; order Rhizobiales; family Hyphomicrobiaceae; genus JABFRJ01. The sequence goes on from JANNEU010000415.1 coordinate 7,832, forward strand.
CTTGCATGATAGCTCGTCATGCTCGGCGGGTTCGCATCGTGGCAGCAGCCTCTAGGGTGCTTGCCGCGTCAGCCAATTGCCTGCGCCGCTGAAGCGCGCCAATCGAGGACTGTCCCATGCAGCACCGCTGCCATCAGCACGCCCTGCTCGATCGCACCAGCACACTGAAATACTCAAAAGCGGTCGAGCGCTGTGCGCCATGACAATGACCGCCGGGCCAGCAATTAAGTCGAACAGCACAGGCAGCCTGACGGTGGTGCGTGGTTGTTCGCATAGCCTCCGGTACCCCTTGTGAACGACGCAGAACCCAAATCGGTTGTCATGCAGGTATCGTCGCCCGAGCGCCGCCGTCATGCTGCGGCTGAGATTCGCCGTTTGCGCGCAATCCTCGATGCTGACGCCGCGCGGATCAAGCGCCGCGTCTATCAATCGGCCGCGCTGCTGGCAGCCGTGCTGGCCATTGGCATCGTCTGGGTCTTCAGCGCGTTGCTCACTTTTTAGTGGGATCGCTGACAGCGTATCCAACGCGCCTCAATCGCACGGCAATGTTTAGGGTTTCCAACCATGATGCCAGCAGAGCCGCCGGACTTCGCTCAGCGCTGCACGTGCGACTTCGCTGGTCTTGGCAAGCGTTTCGATATCGCGCTTATAGTGGCACCACACACTGGGCGCCGCACCCGGGCCCGGCCGCTCAGGCAAGGCACACAGGCTGTCGCTGGCATTGATTATGCTTCGGATTTCGGGTTTTAGCGACATCGTTAGTCGGTCCATTGTCTCATACGTCCCTGCGACGGCAATCGGCTGACAAGCGAGCTTGTGAAAAACTCAGTGTTTTCTCAGTCGTTTCGTTTCCGTGCTCCAAGGACTGCCTGGGCTTGCCGTAAACGCGCAGATCATGACGCATTCAATCTTTCCGGGTGCCATCATCGTTTTGCCACCTGGCTCGAATGTCACTCATCGGGACAATGCTTGTGTCGCGGTTTTGTCACATCGCTGAGCTGCACCCTCCGGTGCGGTATTTGGAACGAAGTGTGGGCTGGCAGCGCGAAGTCAACGCCTGATCGAATGTACCGGTTTGTTGCTGGGCAGCGGGTGAACCCAATCCGCATGTCCGTGAGTCAGCATGGCTATGTTACTCGTTAACAGAGCGTTGTGGCACGCTCTGCCTACCCAGCAGAACAACAGTCTTGGATTAAAAAAGATATATTCGGCCGTGCGCCCATGATGTGGCGTGCGCGCGTCCTTTGAGCGCCGCTGATACTGCCCCGTAAAGTCGTCCAACTCATCGATGGCAGGATCAACCCGTCACGCGTCATTTGCAAACCTGTGTTCAGGGCCTGTGTCTATGGCCGCTTCTTTTGTTTTCGCTACTTGCCTAGGTCACGATCATGCGCCACGTATACGAGGCACTCCAGTGGACGAGAGGTGTTATACTTGGGCGTTGCATGGCTTACGCTTTTGGCTTGGGGAGCCGCGACGCTCGTCGTATTGGGCGCACTTGTGTTTGTTATCGTCGTTGTTAGCATCCGGCCGGATGACTATGATTGACCCGCACGATGGATCTGGGCGGGCGATGCTTGCCTTCGACTGCACGGCCTCGGGATCACGCAGTACCTGACGATTGTCTTACGCTAAGGCGCGCCCGAAAGCTGCTGTGGCTGTCGTGAACCAATGCCATCGTCGGTGCGAACGACCTCAGACCGATACTCCTGCCAGGCGGTTACGGGATCGGCTGCGCTCCCAACGACCAACGCTTCAATCAAGCTGCGAGCCAGCAGCCGGTGCTCGCGCGCGACGACGGCAGGCAGTTCCCTAAAACGTGTCGAAAGCGTTCGCTGCATCACACGGGCGGTCGCGGCAATTTCAAGATGTCCCAAAATGTTCCAGAGGCGCGCTGCTATGGCCTCCGCCAATGGCAGCCAGAAGTTGGTGTCACGGGCGCCAGGCCGCCGCTGCGAGATCCAGAGATGCAAGCGCTGATGTTCACGCACAGGGTTATTGGCTAATGCATCGCACCAGTGTGCGAGAATTGCTTCGGTGGCGCCGTTTATCTCGTGGTCAAAAGCCAAGTCAGTGACGCCATCTGTATTGTCCCCAATGAGCGCGTCGCGGGGCGCAAGTACGGTGTTAGCGTAAGGCTTAAACGCAGCGGCGATCAACGCCGCAAGGGTCGCGCAGATTTCAGCCCGTGTCGCAATGTCTTGCAGCGGAAGTGGCATCAACATCGGCGCCACTGACGTAACGGTTGACCCTGGCAGTTTGGAGAGCTGGCTGAGTGCCACCTGCGCTGCCGAAGCGGCGGCTGATTTGGTTGCCATGGCACCACCGCAGACGGGGACGGCAGCACGGGTTACACTCCAGTACCACATGCCTTTTTCGTCCGGCATCACGACAGCACGGATCTCGCCTTCGCGAAGCGTCCAGCCGTTGGCACGCTGCCATTTGGTCGATTTCATGGGAACTCCGCCGTCCGCTGCCGGGCTGCTAAGCCGGGCTTCTTTCTAAAAAGCCCCAAACCTGAACAGCGACGCGGGCAAAAAGCGACTAAAAGAAAGGTAACTGCTATGTCCTCATGCTGCGGTCTGCGACCCAATGATCAATACCGCACTCGTGGTGCCAGAGATCGGCGAGCATGGTCAACGCTGAAAAGTATAGCGACCCGTTGCGTGCAATCGTCGGGCCTTGATCCTTTACCCACGGGCGATCCGGTTCGAAGAAAGCAATAACATTCAGCATATTCGACAACTGCCGTTCGCTGGCAGCCGGCTCGTCCAGGATAACGTTCGCCAGCGTGACTAATTCCATCCAACGCATGTCTCGATCGGATCGTGCCGTGCCAGTCGCGGCCTCGCGCGGCTGGCTGTTTTCGATCCACTGTTGCGCTCGCTTCTCAAAGGCAACGAACACTGTGGGAACTACCTCAGCAGCGGCCTCTCGCGCCGGAGCGATCCGCGGCATGGCATTCATCGTCGTGTACTCAACAGCGGCCCCAAGCATGGCAAACCCTTCCCTACGCAACATATTAGACCCAAGGCACCATCGGGGCGGTTCACCCGGCGCCGCAGAGTACCGGCACGACGGCGTTTCATTGTCGTGCGCTATGGAATAACTCCTCAGTGTGATCCGCGGGCAGTCGGGCAGGCCGTGCCGGTCGTCCAGGTCATGTCGCCTATCAGGCGCAACTGCGCAGCGCCAAGGCCCAGCCAGGATGCGCCAACCGCGTCGCCAAGCACGGATTGGAAGGGCAGAATGCGGCGGGCGGCGAGTCCTTGAGACAATTATCGCCGCTGGCGCTGCCGCTGCAGTGTCCGGCTTCGACCGGAGCCGCGCGAGCGTGCGAACTTGCTGTGCGAACTTTGCCGCCATTCATGCGGCACTTTCGCGGACGAGAACTTTCAGGACATGACGCCAAGCGGCCGCTAAAAAGCTTTCAGCCTGGCCACGGATGTGTACCACGCCGCGCAGCCGCATGGACGCACCGGTGTCCGGTCCTACAACATCCAATGTCAGCTGATAGTGTCCAGCGGCCGGGATTAGCTTGTTGGCGCGGCCATCGGTCTGGATGTCAATGGGTCCTCCGCTAGGCGTTGCCAATTCTGCCGCTTCGATCTGCGTAACACTGGCACTGGAGACGCGCGTGAGGACTGCATCGACACGCGGTGCCAGCGGCATTTCTGGAATGAACCGTGCAGCGGCGCCGGGCTGGACTCGCCACAGGTCCGCTTCGCGCAGGTAGCCAGACACGGACAAGGCCTCGGTTCCACGCACCAGCGCCAACAGTTCGTGCACGCCGACCCAACGGCCCGGATGCACTGCGGGGTCCAATTCGCTCACCAGGCCATCGATCGGTGCGCGTATCACCAGTTCGCCGCGTTCACGATCAATTCCGGCGATCTTTGCCAATAAGGAAATTCGGGTGCTCGTCAGAACCTGCCGCTCGTCGCGATCATCTTTGTCGGCCGACGCGCGTGCCAACCGGCGTTCAACGGAGGTCAGTCGCGAGAGCGCGATGCGATGCTCGTTGTCCAGGTCGGGCGATTGAAGGTGGATGAGCACGTCACCAGCGCGGACGCGTTGGTCACGGCGTCCTGTAACGGCACGCACTTGTGCCGGACGCGGCGCGTAGATGCGCGCCGTTTCGGCCGCTTCAAGGACGGCAGGAGCTTGCACGTCCGATGACCATGGCACGGCGATGAAAAGCAGGACCGCAACCAGCCCGGCGGCTGTCAAGGGCGTTCGTTTGGACTGGAGGATATCTTTGCGCATGCGCCACCATTCGTGAAGCTCCGCCGAGAGGGGTTTGGCGATAAAGTAGCCGATCTCGAACACAAATAGCAGAATGCCGAGGGCCTTGAAAAAATAAGCGTAGACAGTGATAGCAATCCCAGTGAACAGAATAAAACGGTAGCACCAGACGCCCCAAGCATAAGCTATCAACAAACGCAGGCGAGATTGTGTAAATGTGGTTTCAGGGATGGGACGGCCGAGCTTGAAGAGGAGTTCGCGGAGCCGCCAAAGCCCCAGATCAAATGCGCGGGACTGGAGATTTTCAACACCGACCAAATCGGCAGCTATATAGTATCCATCGAAGCGCATAAACGGATTGAGGTTGATCGCGAGGCTCATGGTCCAGCTGGTTGTCGCTAGCAAAAAGGCCAGATGGCGCACAGCCCCGTCGGGTAAAAAGACCCAGAGAAATGTTGCAAGACACGCAATGCCTATTTCGACAGTGACGCCTGCCGCGTCAATCGCCAGCCGGTTTCGCCAGTCCTTCAAGCGCCAGGCATCTGTCACATCCGTATAGAGGACAGGTGCCATCATCATAAAGGCCACACCCATGACTGGGACTCGGCATCCGTGACGCAGCGCAGTATAGGCATGCCCGAACTCATGCAGGATTTTGACGGCAAACAACGTGACGCCGAATTGCGCCAGACCCGCCCCGGTCATTAGTGCGCGGGCATCCGATGTAAAGACGTCCCATTGGCGCGACACCAGAAAAAGACCGAGGAGGCCGATGGTGCCAATACATAGCTGCGCCCATCGTTGGAACAATGGCGCGACAATAGTGGCCGAAGCGCGCAAAAACGCCTCCGGCGCAAACAGTGGAACCCGGAAAAACAGATAGTTGTGAACAAGGCGCATCACCGGGGATTGCCGTTGTTTCTGGTCCGCCGTCCATCGCCGGCGCCAGTCGTCTTCTGCAGCATCTTGCAACAAACTGTACTGCCGCAGAAATGTGACGAGCGCCTCGACATCTGCGGTATTGTAGGGTCGGCCAGTGCGGCGGGCTAACTCTTGTGCCAGGCGGGCTGGCGTTTCATGAGCTGGCCAAAGCTCAAGCGCTTGGCGCGTTGCGGTGTCAATAGCAATGAAGCGATGCCGGAGTGGATCATAAACACGCCACGTCGGCATTCCGTCAGAACCCGCGGGCCCCTCGCTCAAGACCAAATCCTCGCGTATCGCAACAAGGCTTGGCGGGGCTCTGGGCGAGGCTCTGGGCGGTGGCTCAGCTGGTTGAAGTGCCGTCGATCCCTCTGTCATCACATGCCAATCCATTGGCGGGCCGAGGTCAATGGGCGGCGGAACACATAGTAGATTAGTGGCACGCGGCCACCGTAGAGCTGTGCGGTGCCACGCAAGCCAAGACGCGGTGCCCCCGCTTGATCGTCAAAGCGCGCCGTGACGCGATAAGCGACCGCACTCCCATCGTGAGCTTTGGCATGATAGTCGGACGCCACGACGGCTGCAGAACGCGGATCGAGAGGCGATGAATCGAGAAAAATCTTGGCACGCTTATCACTGCCGAGAACGATCGAATCGCCAACAGGGACATGAATTCGAATGTCAATTTCGCTCGGATCAGCAATGTCCATGATGCGCTCGCCGGTTGTGACCGGTTTACCGAGGATGTCGCGCTTATCGCCGAAGACAGCAAGACCGGCGCGAGCGGCGGTGACGATGGAGCGGGTCAGCATGTCGCGAGCATAGTCCCGCTCGGCCGTTTTCACCGATAGTTCGGCTTGCGCGATTGCCAGCTCATGGCGGGCCCGCATATCAGACACTGCCGCCAGCATGGTTTTCTTGACACGGGTGTCAGCTACTTCAACTTCGCGGTCTGCGACTTCCAATCGATTCTTCAAAACCGTGCTGGCAAAACGAACGAGAACATCTCCTTTCTTGACCATGCTACTGGGGACGACCGGAATGCTCTCGATGACACCGTCCATCGGTGCAGTTACGAGAAACGCATCGCGTGCAACGATTTCCATAGGGGCGAGTGCCGTCAACGATACTGGAAACATTGCCAATCCAAGAACAACGATAGCTGCGATGGCCGTGCGCTTGCGATTAAATGCAAGCCACGAGCGCCCGGGCGTCGCATCCGCTAGCCAAGACCACGCTTGTGCAAATGCCAACATCAATCGCAGTGCCAGTACGAGATCGTTCTTCTGCCAGGGCTCGTCCCGGAGCAGAAGTACGCCTGCGTACAAGTGTCCGGCCCGGCCCTGGAGCGGCATCCAAAGCGCTTCGCGAAAGGGATAGGGTGTTGTGTGTTCTGCCGGTTTTGCGCCGCTGTCGTGCGGCCAAAGCCGGAAGGCCTGTAGCTGCGTGAACCCTGGTTCAGCCCTGAGGCGCGCCAGCTCAAGTTCTATACTCTGCATCAAGGGCGTGTTGCGATCAATTTTGCTCAACGACGACCCGGCGTTAATTTCGAGACTCCCGGTCATACCAGGACGGGCCACAAAGGATTGCCGCGCACGCAGCAAAAGTTGCGTCTCGTGGGCGATCAGCACCATGAGTTCTTCGAGGGATCTTGCGGAACGCGCCTCGCCTTCGACGCGCAACAACCGGATAATACCGCTCTGGTCAGCTGCCCCTCTGGGCGGTTGCCCGCCGTGCACAGACGTCATCCCGGGTGAGCCGGCTTGCGTCTTTCTCGAAGGCGCGGCGGTCATGTGTTACTCTCCCACCGGTCCAAACTCTGCGGTGCCGCTCATACCCGGAAGAATTGCGGCCCCTTCGTTGCCGAAAGCGGCGACAATCTTGATCGTTTGGCTCACCGGATCGACGGCAGCACCGGTGCGGGTCACCGTTGCCGTAATCGACTGCTGGACCTCATCGACACGAAATCTAAACACAGTGCCAACCCGCAGGCGCTGAATCCACAGCGACGGAACGATCAAATCGATTTCAAGATGCTCATGCGCAACCAAACCGATGAACGGCTTACCGGGCTGTGATGTTTCGTGTACCTGCAGGTTCAATTCCTGCACGCGTCCACGGAATGGCGCGATGACGTTGCATTGATCGAGTTGGCTCTTTAATGCGTTGGCCTCGGCTCTGGCTTTCGCCAGCCTAGCCTCCGAAACTTCCAGATCATTTCTTCCAACTGACTGGGTCCGGACCAGCATGTGGTTTTTATCGACCGACAGCTGCATCTCCAGCTGCTGGGCGTCGGCGGCGGCAACCGTTGCAATCTGGCGGCGGCAATCGAATTCGACGAGCTTGTCGCCGGCGTTGAAGCCCTCGCCTTCTCGCACGTGAATCGCTGCGACCCTGGTCGTGAGATCGGTCGAGATCAACGCCTGTTGCACCGCCCGCACGATACCGCGTACGGGGCTGTCCGCTGACGCGGCACTCCACGTTGAGGCGAGCAAGCCGACCGTAAAAATGGCCGCAAACCCCGTTGTCTCAGCGTAACGCAAGCGCGAGCTTTCGATTGGCACCAAAGTCTCCTCTTTCAAACCAGAGGCTTTTGATTTGGGTGGCGAGTTCGGCAACAGGCAGGTCTGCTGCGACATCGCTGGCATAGGGATCAAGCCCGACGCTGGCAAACACGTTGGCGAACGCCGATTGCATCGCGGCAAATGCGATGTCGCGCTTCACCTCTGCCACCAAGGCGTTGAGTTCTTCGCGAATGAGTGTCTGTTCGCTGATCCGGTCAGCCGCTGCCTCATTGCGCATCTGGCGGACCAATCGCGTCTGCACGTCGAGAAAGTCGCGTGCCGTCTGTAGTTCGCGAACCATATTGGCGTACCGGATGCGGCTGACATGGACCTGAGTCATGACGGCCATGGTGAGGGCCAACGCGCGGGCATCGAGCAACTTGTTTTGCCCATCAATGACGCCTCGTTTCGCCGGATATTGGAAGGTTCGCACCAAGTTCCACGAGGCCTTGGCGCCCCAGGTCACCCACTCTTTGTGCATCAAGTAGTGGTTGGTGTCATAGTTGGAACCAGCATAGAGTTGAATGCCGGGCAGCAATTCCAGAAGCGCGGCCGTTGCTTCGCGGTCATTGATCCGTTGTTGATAGGCAATGTCGCGTAGTTCGGCGCGATTGAGAAGTGCAGCCGAGATCATATCCTGGGCGTCGATCTCGATGACGGGGGCCGCCGCGTCAAGGCTGCCGCCGGCAAGTCCGAAATCACTCCCAGGCCGCAGGTTCATCAATGCTGCCAGCTGCGCTTTGGCCACGCTCAACTCATGTTGAAGGAGCTGGCTTGTGCGTTTGATCTCGATGAGTTCACGCTCGTAAGTCAAGGCCGTGATCGGGGACGCATCCTGATCGCGTGACAGTTTCCGCGCGTTGGATTGTGCGTTGCGGACACGTGCTTCAAGGCCTTTCAGTTTTTGGATCATCCGATCTGAGCTGACCGCGCGCCAGTAGGCGGTACGCGTGTCCTCGATAATCCGGTGCATGACCTTGCGCTTGGCTTCTTCGGCGATCAGCACCTTATCGGCCGACTGCCGCGCCCGGACGTAAGAGAGCCCAAAATCAAGTATATTCCAGCTGAATGACAGATCCGACACCGTGTGATTGCGTTCTGTTGACGTGGTTCGCGGCGCGGTTTCAACACCAGTCAGAATATTGCGCTCGCCGGATGAGAGATCATTGTTCCGGGACGAATAACCGGAGTTGGCGACGGCGCTCGGCAAGAGGGCATAGTGCGCCAGGCGAAGCTCGGTTTGCCGCAACTGCGCTTGCATCATTTCAACGCGATGATCGAGATTGTATTTGACGGCGCGGGCCATCGCTTCATGGAGCGAAATTGCGCCATGGGCTGGCTCCTGGTTGGCCGTGACATTGGCGAGATTGTTGGCGCTGATGACTTCAAGTTGCCCGAAACTCAAGGGCTCCGGTGTCAAGGCACAGCCACTCAACGATGCCGCAATTGCCAGCAGAGAGCAGCCCAAAACAAACCTGAAGCGTGCTGTTGTCTGAAAGTCAGTGCCATATCGTGGGAGTAAACGATGCGCGGCACCCGCGGCTTGCGATGGGGACAATGGTGCGGTGGCGTGGGTCGACATGGTTATTTGGTCCCGCTATAGGTTCCGTCGGACTTGGCCGACGGTGACGTGGATCGCGCTGGTCGAGAGGCACTTTCGACATCTTTGAGACCACCCGATCGTGGTTCTTCCACCGATGGCCAAACCCAAGGCCACAGTGATTGCGGCTTTGGCTCGGCCGGTGCGCCCCGTTTTGTAACACCACGCCGCACTAGCCGCGCTTCGTTGCGGGCCCGTTCAGCCTCGGCCTTCAGACGCTTGGTTTCTGTCTGGCGTTGAGAGGCTTCGGATGCGGCTGCCTGGCGCGCAGCGTCGGCAACTCTTTTGGCCTCTGCCTGGCGCCGCTGTTCGGCCTCGCGCCGCTGGCGCTCAGCTTCTTGCCGCGCTTTTTCAAGCTCTGCCAAATAGCGGCCACGATCTGAAACGGCCGTCCGGTTGGACCAGTTAGTGCGAATTGCCGCAGACAGTGCCGTCAGATCTTGATCGATCTGAAGTTTTGACCCTTGCAGGTCATAACCAAGCGCCGTCATGAGGCCGGAGCTGGCGCTTTGAAGTCCACCAAGCGCGCTGTCATGCTGAATTTCGGCGACCAGCAGGTTCATTTCTTCGCGGATAAGCGTTTGCTCACCGATAAGGTCAGTGTCCTTTTGAGCGGCCAGCAACTTGACTAGGAGAATCTGCACGTCGCGATATTCGCGAGCGGTGGCCCATTGCTCAGCGGCATTGCGTTGACGCACGCGGCTGATGACCACCTGCGTCATGACTGCGGCGGTGACGGCAAGCGCCTTGGTGCGCAGCAACTCGGCTTCTGCCTCGACGGTTGCGCGGCGCGCCGGAATTTGTACGACCTTAAGGAGATTGCCGGCAACGCTGGCTCCCAAAGTCGCCCAATCATGGTACAGTAAAAAATGATCATCGTTGAACGACACTGCAGCCGTACCGCCGAGGCTCGGCAATAGTTCCAAAACCGCTGCGGTCGCCTCGTGCTCATTGATCCGCTGCCGATAAGCGACATCGCGAATTTCCGGCCGGTTGAATACGGCTTCGGCGAATAAATCCTCGAGCGACAGATGCGCCACGACGGGATCGGGCTGTTCAAGGCTATCGCTCAACTTAAAAGCAACACCGGGTGGACTATTGATCAACGCTGCGAGCTGCGATTTGGCGAGGATCAATTCGTGTTTCAATCGCTCGGCGGTTTGCAGGATTTGCACGAGTTCGCGCTCGTACGACAACGCCGTCATCGGTGTTTCGGCGCCAGACTGCCGGGCAGAGCGCGTGTTGCGGATGGCCCGTTTTACACGCTCTTCCATGCGCCCAAAGCGCTGCAGTAATCGCTCGCAGCTGACGGCACGCCAGTAGGCTGTGCGGGTGTCTTCGACAATGCGCTGAACGGCTTTCCGGCGCACCTCGAGGGCAATCAACTGTTGGTCGGTGGCTTGCCGAGCGCGCGTATAGGACAAAGCAAAGTCCAGGGCATTCCAGCCCGTTGTGGCGTCCGCGCTGTTGTAGCGCCGGTCACTAGAAATCGAACTGGCCGGCGCTTCAATGCCCGTTGGCACATCGAGCTTGGCCGTCTGAAGGTCGTTGTTGCGTGCAGTAAAACCAGCCTGGGCAGCCAGATTTGGCAGCATCTGCGCTGACGCAAGCCGGATTTCATCGCCACGCAACGCGGCCTGAACCGTTTCAACCTGAGCATCCAGGTTGTATTTGAGGGCACGCGCAAGAGCATCGTAGACAGACAGCGCGCCCGCGATTGGCTCATTGGTGTGCGACATCATAGCGAGATGAGTCTGGGTCAGGCCCATCAAGGACGCGTCATCGATCAGCGAGGGCGTAACCGCGCAACCGCTCAATGCGGCGACGAGGGGCACCCAATAGGGTCGCGGCATTGCGTGCTACCTGGCGAGTGCGATTGTGTTGCGGGATAGAGCGGGACAAACACAAAGCAACGGCACGGGCACACTTCGACATGGTCGCTCACTCAATCAGTCGAGTTAGAGCATGACAAATGGATGTGCATTACAGCCAACAGGTGTTGGCGACATCGCGTCATTGCGGACGTAGCTGATTCGAGCCGCTGCATTGCACGCGTATCGCCGATATCTATGTTTGCTCTGACAGGACCAATTTGTGGTTCAATAAGCCGTTTGCCGCGAATAGTACCTCACTCAGATAACATTGTTGTTTTCCAAGACGATGCAATCCCTAAGGTATTGGAAAGACCGCGTTAATACTGAGACGCCAATGTCGCGAGATCAGCAGTCCGAATCGGTTGTTCGGCGCACACTCATCGCGAAGGCACATGCTCATGGCACAGACAGGTCATCCGAAGCCGGCATCGATTGCGACACCGGTCGACGCGCAGGCAGGTCATACTGACACGCTAAAGAATGTGCGTTTGGTGTACCGTCTGCTGGAGCCACGCATGGTGTTCGATGCAGCGGCAGCGGCAACGCTCGCTGCCGCTCAGGTGGAGGGTGTTGATACCGCTCCAGTGGTGCCGGATGCGGCTGCTGATGCCGTTGACGCAACCGCCGCTCTGGTCGCAGCCTTGGGGGCACCTATCGCAGTGTCACCTGGTGACCCTGCCTCGGACAAGGATCCAGGAGCGCTGCTCACCGGCGCTCCCGGCGTTGATCCCGGTCCCATGGCCATTACCGATGGTGAGACCATCGTACTCAATGATTTGAAACTCGCCGTGGCTCCTCTGCCGGGTTCGCCAGAGCTGGTCGCTATCGACGATGGCGCCGTGGTCACGCCGGCCGCGCCCAAGCTGGTGGTGACTTTGGTGCCTGGCAGTCCTGAACTCGCTGGCATCGCCGGGGGCGCGACTGCTGTTTCCGCTGCGCCGACGCTGACGGCGACTCTTATTCCAGCCGATGCTGATTTGTCGCCGGTCATCGATGGGCCGGTGGCGGCGGCTTTGCCACCCAATCTCGTTGGGACCGTTCTTCCACCGGAGCCGGTGCTTGTCGGCATCGATGATGGTGCCATCATCGGGTCACCACCGTCCGAGTTGATCCGGATCACCGATGGCGAGATCATTGCGCCGGCTGGGCCGTCTGTTACGGCGCTGGCCAATGCGGCTGCCCAGGCGCAACCCGTGGTCACCATGTTCAATCTTGCTGACGGCGTCTCCGTCATGCCGGAACTGACGGGGATCACCGATGGTGACGTGATCGTATCGCAGTCCCCCGCTTTACTTGATTTGCGCGTGGCGCCGATCGCGGCCGTGTCAAGTGGGCCGGGCCCGGCACCACTGGCGGTCAATAGCATCGTGTTCGTTGATCCGCGCGTCACCGACTATCAAACGATCGTGCAATACGTCGCACCCGGCACCGAGGTCGTGCTTTTGAACGCCGAGACCGATGGTCTGTCGCAAATTGCGGCGTATCTGGCCGGCCGTCATGATCTCGCTAGCATTCATATTCTGTCGCATGGTGCGGCCGGCGGGCTGGAGCTCGGCGGCACGATCGTCACCGGTGACACGCTGCTCGCGCATCAGTCAGAGCTCGCAACGATTGGCCGGGCATTGAAAGCCGGCGGTGACATTCTCATCTATGGGTGCGACATTGGCGCTGGGCTGGTTGGCCAACAGTTGGTCAGCGGCATCGCGCAATTGACGGGCGACGATGTCGCAGCATCATCGGATTCGACCGGCGCTGCTGCTCTTGGCGGCAATTGGGTTCTTGAAACCACGACTGGCGTGATTGAAGCGCAGGCGATCCAGGCATTGGACTATGCTCAGTTGCTGGCCCTCGGCGCCGTCAATGACACCAATACGATTGCGGCGAATGCCACTGTGGCTGTCAATGGTGCTGTGCTAGCCAACGACACAGGAACTGGGACCAAGACAGTTACTGAAGTACATGGGCGCGCGGCCAGCGTTGGCGTGCCCTATGCAACGTCGTATGGCACCATCACGATGAATGCCGACGGCACCTATTCCTATCTTGTTGATGCGGCCAACTCGACCGTGCACGGCTTGATTGCCGGGCAATCGATCACCGATATCATTTCTTATACAGCCAAAGACGGAACGACGGCCAATCCTGACTATGGCTATCTGACTGTGACGATCACCGGGATCAACGATCCGCCCGTCGCCTTTGACAACACTGCTGCAGTGACACCGGCGTCCGCTCCCATCGCTGCAGGTAACCTGATCACCGACAATGCGATCGGCAATCCTGCGGACTATATCGACAGGCCGCAACAACTCTTCAATTGGACGACGCAGTACGGCAACAATGTCAACGTGATGGGGACCTTGAGCGGCGGCGTTTATGCCGGAACCACAACAACGGTGGGGACCGGTGCGAATGCCGTCAACGTTACTGTGGCCGGAACCGATCCGAGTGTTGTCGATGTGGCCGGTACCAATGGCTACACGACGACCGCTACGCAGGGCGGCAAGGCCGGATACCTGCAGCTTTATATCAATCCAACCGGACATACGACAGGCAACGTAACAACCGGGTTCAACTACACGGCGCCGACAACGTCACTTGCGTTCAGCAAGCCGGTGCCAAACCTTGAATTCACTTTAACCGACGTCGATACCAGCCGTGCTATCGGCGGTGCTGCGACCTCGACCTGGATTGACCAAGTCACCATCACTGGCACACGCAATGGTGTGCCAGTGACCTATCAGGCGCAATATTCGGGCTGGGATGTCAATAACGGGAACGCTTTTTATGGCAACAATTACGGCGTCAATTCCACGGACGCCAACGGCAACATTCATATCGTCTTCGATGGCGCGGTCGACAATGTAAAGATCGCCTACAATGATGGCCCGACAGCGACGGGCTATCAGACCGGCACATTCGGCGCACACCTCGTCGGCATTTCAGATCTATCATGGCAAAGCGCCGGCGGCGAAAAAGTGATCCAGATCACAGCCAATGGGACGACCACCGCGGTACCAACTGCTGGCGTCACCGTTCCAGCGACCTATGGCACGATCACCGTGCAACAGGACGGTTCGTACACCTACAACGTCGACCCGAATAACGCGGCGGTCAAGGCGCTCGGACCTGGCGCAACCCTCATCGACACCGTTCCCTACACCGTGACCGATACCAACGGTCTCAGCGCGACAGCGGTGTTGCGCGTGACCGTCAACGGCATCAACGACGCCCCAGCCGGCACCGACACGACGATCTCGCTCGCCGAAGACGCACCCCACACGTTCTCAGTGTCGAGCTTTGGGTTCTCTGATTCTGTTGATCAGCCGGGTCATACTCTGAAGTCCGTGGTGATCACGACGCTGCCGCCCGCGGGCGACGGTATCCTCAGACTGAACGGCGTTGCCGTGACCGCTGGCCAGGACATTCCAGCCGCACAGCTGGGCCTGCTCACCTTCACGCCGGCGGCCGACAGGAACGGCACCGGTGTCGGCCAATTCACATTCCAGGTCCGCGACACTGGCGGTATCGCCAATGGCGGCGTCGATCTTGATCCGACGCCCAACGTCTTCAAGTTCAATATCACGCCGATCAACGACGCGCCGGTGACGGTGGCCCCAGCCGCGCAAAGTATTGCTGAAGACACGCAATTGACGTTCTCGGTGGCCAACGGTAACGCGATCACCATCGCTGACGCCGACGCTGGTACCACCGGCAAGGAAACCGTCACGCTGGCAGTCAGCAGCGGCACGCTCATTTTGGGCACGACCACGGGGCTCACCGGTCTCACCGGCAATGGCACTAGCTCCATCACTTTTACTGGCACGCTGGCCCAAGTGAACGCCGCCATTGCCGGTCTCAAGTATCAAGGCAACCTGA
Organism: Hyphomicrobiaceae bacterium; assembly: GCA_031379035.1. GTDB lineage: Bacteria > Pseudomonadota > Alphaproteobacteria > Rhizobiales > Hyphomicrobiaceae > JABFRJ01. The sequence goes on from JANNEU010000415.1 coordinate 22,915, forward strand.
ACTTCAATGGATCAGACACGCTGACGATCGCTGTTGCCGACGACGGCACTGACAACGGTGTGGCTGCGTCCAATGGTGCTCTCGCAGGGGTTGTCAGAGCCGTCGCGATCAACGTGACGCCGGTCAACGACGCGCCGGTGGCTGTCAACGACACTGCGGCGACGAACGAAGACACCGCCCTCACGCTGACGGCAGCCTCGCTGCTCGCCAACGATACCGACGTGGATACCGGCGACACCAAGACGATCATCTCGGTGCAGAGCCCCGTCAACGGCACGGTGACGCTCAACATGTCCGGCAATCCGGTCTTCACGCCGAACGCCAACTTCGTCGGCACCGCAAGCTTCACCTACACCATCAAGGATGCCGGAGGTCTCACTTCGACCACCACCGTGACCATCACCGTGAATCCCGTCAACGACGCGCCGTTCAGTGCCGACAAAACCGCCACGATCAACGAGGACACACTCTATACGTTTTCGGCGGCGGATTTCCCCGTCACCGACGCGTCGGACAGCCCGGCCAACAGCCTGCAGGCCATTGTCATTGCGACATTGCCGGCAGCGGCGGACGGTGTCCTCAAGTTCAACGGCGCCGCCGTCAATGCCGGTGATGTCATTACGGCCGGCGCGCTCGGCCAGCTCACCTTCTCACTGGCGGCCGACAAGAACGGCACCGGTCTTGGGTCCTTCACTTTCAAGGTCCAGGACAACGGTGGCGTGGCCAACGGCGGCGTCGACACGTCTGCCGCAGTCAACACCTTTAAGTTCAACGTCACAGCCGTCGCCGATATCGTCCCCGACGTTGTCGCGGTCCTCGAAGACACGCCCATCACGTTCAACGTGCTAACCGGCGCTGGCGGTGCAGCCGCCGACAATTTCGAAGGCGCACCTGTCGTCTCGGCCATCACGCAGCCGGTTAATGGTACGGTCGCGTTTGCGGCCGACGGCACCATGACCTTCACGCCGAACGCCAACTTCAACGGTTCGACGACGTTCACCTACACCGTCACGTCTGGTGGGGTGACAGAAACCACCTCCGTCACGCTCAACGTCGCGCCCATCGACGATGCGCCCGTGTCCGCGGTCCCCGCCGCCCAGACTGTCGCCGAAGACACGCAGCTGGTGTTCTCGTCCGCCAACGGCAATGCCATCACCGTCTCCGACATCGACGCTGGTGGCGCCGGTACCGAAACCGTCACCCTCTCGGTGGCGCACGGCACACTTATCCTCGGCTCCACCGCAGGCCTCACAGGCCTCGCTGGGAACGGCACCGGCGCGGTGACGTTCACGGGCACCGTGGCGCAGGTCAATGCCGCCATTGCCGGCCTCAAGTACCAGGGCGTGTTGAACTACAACGGCGGCGACACGCTGACCATCACGGTCCTCGACGATGGCAAGGACAATGGCGCTGCCACCTCCAACGGCGCCCAGTCCGCCGCCATCAAGACCATCGCCATCACCGTTACACCCGTCAACGATCCACCGGTCGCCACTAACGATACTGTTGCTGCGACCGAAGACACGCCGATCACCATTCCAGCGACGACGCTGCTGGCCAACGATACCGATGTCGATGGTGACACGCTCACCATCACGTCCGTGCAGGCGGCCACCAATGGCACCGTCACGCTCGTCAACGGCAACCCGGTGTTCACGCCGGCGGCCAACTACTTTGGCCCGGCCAGCTTCACCTATACGATCTCCGATGGCCATGGTGGCAGCTCGACGGCGACCGTTAATCTAACGATTGCGGCTGTGAACGATGCGCCCGTCGCGGTCAACGACAGCTATACGATCACCGAAAAAGCCACGCTGACGGTCCCGGTCGCAACAGGTCTGCTGGTCAACGACACCGATGCCGATACCGCCCACGCGTCGCTGCTGATCACGCAGATCAACGGCAATGCGATGACAGCGGGCGCGCCGGTCACGCTGCCGTCGGGCGCTATCCTGACGCAAAACGCGAACGGCACGTTCGCCTATAATCCGAACGGTGCCTTCAATGCTTTGGCGTCAGGTCAGTCCACGACCGATAGCTTCACCTACCAGGTCAGCGATGGCCAGGGCGGGCTCGCCACCGCCACAGCCACCATCACGATCACCGGCGTCAATGACGCACCGGTTGCCGTCGCGGACACCAACTCGACCAACCCCAACGTCATCGTCACATCGGACGTCGCTCATGGCGTCCTGACCAATGACACCGATGCGGACACTGCACATGCTTTGTTGGTGGTCTCCGCCGTCGGCGGCAGTGGCACCAGCGTCGGTCAGCCGGTGGCTGGCTCGAACGGGGGCACTTTCACGATCAATGCCGATGGCTCCTACAGCTTCAACCCCGGCACGGCTTTTGACAGCCTGCCGGCCGGTTCGTCGGCGACGTCGAGCATCACCTACACCGTCAGCGACGGCCAAGGTGGCTTCGCAACCACGACACTGACGATCTCCGTCCCCTACCAGAACCTGCCGCCTTACGTGGCCAATCCGCCGTTGGCGCAGGTTTCGCAGGACGGCAACACGATCTCGCTGCCGCTGGCGAACATCTTCTCAGACCCGAACCCGCAAGATCAGGGCAGCCTGACAATTACGGCCAGTGGCCTGCCGCCAGGGCTATCGGTGAACGCCGCCGGCACCATCGTCGGGACGTTGACGTCGGATGCCTCCCAGCACGCCGGTCCCTATGCGGTGACCGTCACCGCCACAGATCCGTCGGGCAGCCAGATCTCGACCACCTTCAACTTCTCGGTCACCAACCCGGCCCCTGTCGCCGTCAATGATACCAACTCAGTTGACGAGCACGCCACCACGACGGGCACTGTGACCAGCAATGATCATGACGGCGGCGCCGATCACGACGCGCTGACCGTGACGCAGATCAATGGTGCCGCTTACACGGCGGGCAGCGTCATCACGCTGGCTTCCGGCGCCCAGCTCGTCATGGCTGCCAACGGCACTTACAGCTACGATCCGCACAGCGCCTTCGATGGCCTGGCCATTGGTCAGACGACAACGGACAGCTTCAGCTATCAGGTCAGCGATGGTCAGGGCGGCACCGCCACGGCGACCGCCACCATCACCATCACCGGCCAGAACGACGCTCCGGTGATTGTCGATCCGGCGAATCCGGGCACGCCGCCCAGCGATCCCAACCGCATCATCCCGGCGCAAACCGGCCAGGACGGCACCTCGATTGTGCCGCTCGCCGTGAAGAGCTTCTTCAAGGACCCCGACAACGGCGACACGCTGACCTTGTCGGTCACCGGCACCTTGCCCGCTGGCATCAGCTTTAATGCGGCCACCGGCACGTTCTCAGGCACGCCGGGCGCTGCGGCCTCCCAGGGCGGCCCCGCCAACAACGGCGTCTATTCTGTGCTGGTCAATGCCGACGATGGCCATGGCGGCGTCGTCTCGACCTCAGTGACCTTCACAATCTCGAACCCGCCTCCCGTGGCGGCCAACGACAGCAACACGGTCAGCGAGCACGGCACGACCAGCGGCAACGTGGTCAGCAATGACCACGATGGCGGCGGTGATACCGATCCGCTGGCGGTGACGATCGTCAATGGCCAGACATTGGTTCCGGGCGCAACGATCACGCTGCCCTCCGGCGCGCATCTAGTGATGCAGGCCAATGGGTCCTACAGCTACGATCCGAACGGCGCGTTTGCCGCTCTCCAGGCCAGCCAGACAACGACCGATACTTTCACCTACGTGATCTCCGACGGTGAGGGTGGCACCGCCACAGCCACGGCTACCATTATCATCCAGGGGCAGAACGACGCGCCCGTTGCGCATGCGGATGGCAACACCACCGATCCGCAAGTCGCCATTGCGGTTGATACGGCGCATGGTGTCCTCGCCAACGACACGGACGCTGAGCATGATCCGCTGGCGGTGACCACCATCTCCAACGGGACCAGCACGGTTGCGGCCGGGACGCCCATTGGCGGCACCAATGGCGGCAGCTTCACGATCAATGCCGACGGTTCGTACAGCTTCGACCCTGGCCATGCCTTCGATGGTTTGGCACCCGGTGCCAGCGCCCAGACGTCGGTTTCCTATGCGATCAGTGATGGTCACGGGGGCACGTCCTCGACGACGCTGACGATCACCGTCCCCTTCACCAACCTGCCGCCCACCGTGCAGCAGCCGATCACCACCCAGAACAGTCTCGATGGCAATGCTGTTGCCATCCCGCTCGCCACCGTCTTCGCCGATCCGAACCCCGGCGACATGCTAACGCTCACCGCGACGGGCCTTCCACCGGGGCTGTTCTACAATTCCGTCAGTGGTGCCATCGAGGGCACTTTGACGCCGGGTGCGTCCCAACACGCCGGACAGCCCTATACGGTGACGCTCACCGCCACAGATCCATCTGGCAGCACGATCACGTCGACTTTCACGTTCAATGTCGGCAATCTGGCACCCGTGGCGGCTAACGACACCAACACGGTGGCGGAGCACGGCACGACCACCGGCGCGGTCCTGACCAACGATCATGATGGCGGGCTTGATACCGACACCCTGACGGTTGCCCAGATCAATGGGCAAGCCTACACGCCTGGCGGCACAGTCACATTGCCGTCCGGCGCGTTGCTGGTCATGGCCGCCAACGGCACCTACAGCTACGATCCCAATGGTCACTATGATGGCCTCTCGGTCGGCCAGACCGCGACGGACAGCTTCACCTATCAGGTCAGCGATGGCCAGGGTGGCGTCGCCACGGCGACGGTGACCATCACGATCACCGGCCAGAACGAGCAACCGGTCATCGCCGATCCGGCCCATCCCGGTACACCACCCGCCGACCCCAACCACATCGTGCCAGCGCAATCCGGCCAGGACGGCACGGCGATCGTTCCGCTCACCGTCTCGTCGTACTTTGCCGACCCAGATACGGCCGATACGCTGACATTGTCGGTCCCGGCAGCACAGCTGCCACCGGGCGTCACCTTCAATCCAGCCACGGCGACGTTCTCAGGCACGCCAACCTCGGTTGCCTCACAGGGCGGCAATGCCGGCCCTGGCATCTACGATGTGACGGTGACCGCCGCCGACGGTCACGGCGGCACGGTCACCACCGTTGTGCGCTTTACCATCACCGACCCGGCGCCCGTGGCGGCGGACAACAGCAACACTGTTGCCGAGCATGGGACGATCACCAGCGCTGCCAGCGTTCTCGCCAACGACCATGACGGCGGCGGCGACACCGATCCATTGTCCGTATCGCAGGTCAACGGCGTTGCCGTGACTTCCGGCGCCACCATTGTGCTGCCATCCGGCGCGTTGCTGGTCATGAACAGCAACGGCACCTACGACTACAACCCGAACGGCGCGTTCGCGTCGCTGCAGGCTGGCCAGACCATCACCGACAGCTTTGTCTATCAGGTCGCCGACGGCCAGGGTGGTTTTGCCATCGCCCGCGTCACCATCGTCATCAATGGCCAGAATGACGGCCCCGCCGCCAACGTCGACACCAATGCTATCGTTGCTGGCGGCCAACTCGCCGTTGTGGCGCCGCTCGGTGTGCTCACCAACGACACGGATCCGGAGCATGACCCGCTCGCCGTCACCGGTATCACCAATGGCACCACGTCGGTGGCCCCGGGCGCGGCGATTGCCGGCACCAATGGCGGCACCTTCGTCATCAACGCCGATGGCTCGTATACGTTCAACACCGGCCACGCCTTCGATAGTCTGCTACCCGGCACGCAAGCCACCACCAGCGTCACCTACACCATCGCCGATGGCCATGGCGGCACGTCGACGACGACACTGACCATCACCGTGCCGTTTGCGGATCTTCCCCCGGTGGTCAATCAACCGGTTCCCGCACAATCGTCCAACGACGGCAGCTCGATCTCGATCAACGTCGCCAATGTGTTCAAAGACCCGAACCCCGGCGACGTGCTCACCGTCACCGCTAGCGGCCTGCCGCCCGGCCTGTCGCTGGTCAACGGCCAGATCGTCGGCACGCTGACGCCGGACGCGTCGCAGCACGCCGGGCCCTACGTGGTCACGCTGACAGCCACCGAT
>JANNEU010000433.1:0-14992 GCA_031379035.1 Hyphomicrobiaceae bacterium
TTCGATCTTGATTTCGGCATCGGTGAAGCCGGCGACCGCCATGGTGATGCGGTACTCCGTCTCGTCGAGCCGTTCGATGTTGTAGGGCGGGTAGGCGGTGCCTTCGGCCTCGAAACCGGAAACGCCATCAAGCATCTGCACTAGACGGTCGAAGCCAACGGTGGAGCGATAGAGAGGGGCAAAATCAAACGGACGCATGGAAGTTCTCCTTGAGAAGCAACTTTTCGAGTGGTCCGCCCCGCAGGGCCGGACCGTTGGATCGCGCACCCAGTCAGTGGCGTGCGCTGTCCCTGATTTGGGAGCGGTCCGGCGGCTTTCAAGGGGGCAACCCGCGCGGCCGAGCAACCGAAGGCGGGGAATTGAACGTGGGCGAACGAGCAACACATTGTGTTTCTTCGCAGATCTGACTTCCGCAGCCGGGGAGGTTGGTGCATCCTTCATGATGCATTCATCTGGTGGCCGTCAGCCTGCCGCAGATGGACAGCCGTCCAAAATCTCGGTCCATATCGAGATCGGAATGCAAAAGTTTGGCGTGCCCTGGGGAGGGTGGCGCACAAACGCAAGAACAGGCACGCAAGAACAGGCACGCAAGACAGGCACGCAAGACAGGCACGCAAGACAGGAACGCAAGACAGGCGCAGCACTTCGTGGCCGTGCAGTCGCCGTGTCGGAGGATCTATGCTCATGGCTTACATCTCGCCGCCAATGCTGACCCGGACGCGCCTGCGCGTTGCCGCCAGCCTGTTGGGTCTGACGCTGTGGGGCGTCACCGCCCAAGCCGCCGATCTCTATCGCGATGACCCGCCGCCGCGCATCGGCACAGCCTACGAAGATCCGCGCTACGCCGATCTCTATGGCTACGCGCCACCGCCACGGCCGCGCCCGCACGCCTACGCAGAAACCTATCGCTCCTATGATCCGCACGTGCCGATCCCGCGCGAACGCGTGTATCGCGACGGCCGCGACGATTACGATCCCCGCTATGCACGCCCCGAGGCCCGGCCAGAAGTCCGGCCAGAAGTCCGGCCAGAAGTCCGACCAGAGCCGCGCGACACCCGCTCCGCACGCGGTTGCCCATCGAAGGACGAGATCAGCCGCATGCTGGAGCGCGACGGCTGGGCTCGCTTCCAGAACCCACAGGTGGTGGATCGCAATACAGCAACGATCGACGCGCAGCGACCCAATGGTCGCCCTTACCGGCTCGAAGTGGATCGCTGCACCGGCGAGATCCTGGCGTTGCGCCCCATCGACGGCCCACGCGACGGGCCCCGCGACGGGCCACGTTATGGCAGCGCTGAGCCGGGCTACCCGCCCTATGCCGGCGAGCCGCGCCGCTACCGGCAGTATTGATCGGATAACCGTCACGCTTGGTTGACGGTGAACTGCGTCTTGGGCTTCTTGCTGGTGCCACGAAGTGCGCCCATAAAGTGGCACTTCGAATCAAGCCTAGAGCTCAAGTCGGATCCACATCCAGCTTGACCCGCATCCAGCATGAGAGGAACGCCCGCGTGCGCGAGCGTCGCAGACATTGTCAGTATCTAAGCCGACGCCGCGCCATCATGCGTGGCGCTGTGCGCGTCGCAGCAGTGCTTGGCCTGTTCAGTGCAGCGTTGGGCCTGAGCGCGACGCTGTCACGCCCAGCGGTCGCCCAATCTCCAGCCCAAGACCAGCGGCCCTACGACGACAAACTGCTGCGGCTCTCGGAAATTCTCGGCGCGGTGCATTTCCTGCGCGAACTCTGCGGTGGCACCGACGGCATGCTGTGGCGGGACCGCATGGTCGAACTCATTGATGCAGAGGGCTCGTCCGCGCTCCGCCGTGTGCGCTTCACCCGCGCCTTCAACTCCGGCTATCAAAGCTACAGCCGCACCTACTCCACCTGCACCCCCACCGCCCAAACCGCCATCACCAAGTTCATGACCGAAGCCGCCGAAATCGCCGAGGGGCTGGTGAAGAACGTGCCGTGAGGGGTGGGTGACATCGGCCCCGGCGCCCGCTAGCGTGTGTCGATGGTAGCGGGGACGTTGAAGGGCAGATGCCGGGCAAGATTTTCATCAGCTACCGGCGGGACGATGATCCCGCATTCGCCGCCCGCGTGCGCGATGGGCTGGCCGCCAAGTTCGGCCAAGCCGCGCTGTTTATGGATGTCGACAATCTACTGGCGGGCCAGCGCTTCGACGACGAACTGGCGAAGGCGCTTAAAGAGTGCGACGTGCTGGTCGCCATCCTGGGCACGCGGTGGATGGATGTGCTCGCGGCCAAGACCGCTGGCAACGAGCGAGACTACGTGCGCGAGGAAATCAGCGCGGCCTTGCAGCGGCGCATCGTGGTGATCCCGGCGCGAGTGGGCCGCGAGGGACTGCTGGCACCTTTGCCGCGTGCAGCCGATCTACCGGAAGATATCCGCGAACTCGTCCAGCACCAGAAGCATGACGTGGTGCACGAAAAGTTCGGGCGCGATGTGGCGGCCCTTGCCGACGCCATCGCCGCCGTGCGCAAGAGCAAGCAGGCGCCGCTGCCGTGGCGCAAGCTCGGCCTAGCGGCCGGGCTTGTCGCGCTACTGCTGGGCGGCGGCGTTGTTGCTTATCAGAGGGTTTTTCCGGGCACGCCGTACGATCCCGCCGCCGTCCAGCGCGCCGCCTCGGCCGCCGCCGCTGTCGCCGCCGAAACCAAGCACCTCGCCGATCTCGACAACCGGCTGAAGCAACAATCTGAAGCGCTGCTGAAGGCGGAGGCTGAAAACAGGCGATTGGCCGAAGCTGCGGCGAAGACGAAGCGAGACAACGACGAACGCCAGAAGGCCGAAGCGGACGCCGCCGCGAAGCACAAGGCCGATGCCGCCGCACTTGCCAAGCGCGAACAGGAAGCCCGCGAGAAGGATGAGGCAGACGCGGCTGCAAAGGCAAAAGCCGAGGATGCAGAGCGCCAACGTTTGGCTGCCGAGGCAAAGCGCAAGGCCGACGTCGAGGCCGCGCGCGAGACGGAAGCCGCCCGGCGGCGCGATCCCATCGCCGCGTTGCAACCCGGCTCAGGGCAAAGCGCTCGCGATTGCGCCGATGTCTGCCCTGAGATGGTGGTGGCTCCGGCCGGCAGCTTCACTATGGGGTCGCCGGACAGCGAGCCGGAGCGCTCCAGGGGTGAACAACAACTGAGGGTATCCATCGGACAGCCGTTTGCCGTCGGCAAATTTGCCGTGACGTTCGACGAGTGGGACGCGTGCGTCGCCGACGGCGGCTGCAAGGGCTCCAAGCCTGATGATCGGGGCTGGGGCCGCGGCAAGCGGCCAGTGATCAACGTCAACTGGGACGACGCCAAGGGTTACGCGGCTTGGCTGTCGCGCAAAACAGGTAAGACGTATCGCCTGCTGTCGGAAGCCGAGCGGGAGTACGTAGCACGTGCCGGAACAACGACGCCGTTCTGGTGGGGGAAGTCGATCACGCCGAAGCAGGCGAACTACAATGGCAACTTTGCTCATGGAGGAGGCGCAAAAGGCGAGACGCGCCAGAAGACCGTCCCCGTGGACAGCTTCGACGCCAATCCGTGGGGGCTCTATAATGTCCATGGTAATGTCTTGGAGTGGAGCGAAGATTGCTGGAATGAGACTAACAGCGGCAACCCTGGCAACGGCACCGCTCGAACCACAGGCGATTGCAGTCGCCGTGTCCTCCGCGGCGGTTCCTGGGACAACATTCCGCAGTTCCTCCGCTCGGCCGGCCGCTACTGGAACTCCTCCGTCGGCCGGGTCTACTTCATCGGTTTCCGTGTCGGGAGGACGCTTACCCCCGAAATCCTAGTCTCTTTACCGCATGGGTCCCGCCACTTGCGCGGCTCCGCCACGACGGTGCGTAGCACCCTGGTCGCTCCGAAAATCGACTCCATGTGCTCACACCCGCTGGCGCTTCCATTTCGCGCGAAGCTCTTGTAAATTTGGACCATGGACCACGACATCAAATCCTTGGCCGAAGCTGCCCGCGCGCTCTCGCCTGTAGACCAGGACGCGTTACTCGATATGCTGCTCGACGCGGGCGACGGGGCCGACACGTCCTGGAGCGCTGCTTGGGCGGCAGAGGCGGGAGTCCGCCTCGACGAGGTGCAGCGGGACGGCGTTGAAACGCTCGATGCCGATGATGTGCTCGCCGAAGGCCGCCGCCGATTGATCGCACGCCGCGCGCAGGCATGAAAATCAGGTTTCATCCACGCGCAAGCGCGGAACTGGAGGCCGAGTTGGCTGCCGCAAAGCGCGGCGAACTGGCGTCCGACGCGGATGTCGCTGCGATGTGTGACGCTCAAGCCGCCGGCCGCCGCACCGCATCGGGTGCCCGCAGGATCGCGTCGAGATAGGATAACTCCGCCGCAGTGGGTTCGACCTCATGACGTTCCCAGGCGCGAAGCGTGTCGAGCGGAATCCCATAGGCCTCTGCGAACTGCGATGCGTCGAGACCAAGTTTCCGGCGCACATACCTTGCGCGTGAGATCGGCCGCATGCGCGCAAGCTGCGCCTCCGTCAGGGGGGGATTGTCGGGGTCGCTTTCTGCCGCGGCAACGATGTCCGCATCAGAGCGCTCCCGCAGGGCTCCCCAGTCTTCAGGCGACATGCCGAGATTATGGGAACTGGGCTTGGTATTTTCGGTGCTCATGGGATGTCGCCGGTCTCGCCGAGATGATCCGATTTCTTACGCCACGCTCTACATATACCACCAAAAGCAGAAAGTTTGCAGCCATCCCGAGGCACAACCAGCGGTCTTCATCGGGATCATTGTCTGGTTCGTCGATGGCGTGCGGGTCGTCAAAAACGAGGCAAGCCAGTTCGAACGAGACTTTGTGTTTGGTAAGATTGGTCGCTGCCTTCTCGTCGTCCCACTCGAAGCGGTCGTCGCGCATGTCCCCTCCCAGACTCTGTCCGGCATATCAACAGTCGCTCATAGCACTCACCCCCGCGGCCGCCACACCTCGCGCTTCAACGCCTTGTACGCTTCAATCCCGCCCGGATAGCTCACCAGCTCCAACTGCTGTCCCCACGGCGCTTTGAAGTAGAGCCAGGACAGGCCCTTGCTCGGGCCTTCGGTCATTTCCACCGGGCCGCTCTGGATCGAGACTGCGTGCGCTTTCAGTGCGCTAAGCGCCTTGTCCATGTCCTCGACATAGAACGCGATGTGCCAGCCGCCGTGGTCGCTGTTCTTTGGCATCTCTGTGCTTTGATCGGGCGCGGTGAATTCGAACAGTTCCAGCGCCGGGCCATTGGCCACCCGCAGCATGCGGATCTTGTTGATGCGCGAGCGCGGGTGCACGGCGAGATGGCTGGCCATCCAGTCGTCAGCACTTTCAAACGGGCCGACATCGTAGAGCGTTTCCGCGCCGAGCACGTCGACGAAGAACTTCGTGGCGCTTTCGATGTTGGGCACCGTCAAGCCGATGTGCTCGACACCGGCAAGGCCGGGGATGTGGGGTGCGGTGGGCATGGTGAGCTCTCCGGGCATGCAAGGGGGCAGTGGCGAGCGACGTAGGTTGGGTTAGCGCGCTCGTAGTGCTGGTGTTGGTGCGCCGTATTCGCTTCGCGCGTAACCCAACATCGCGCCCATCGGTTGGAAGTGTTGGGTTGCGCGCGCGGCGCACGACGCGCGAAACTAGTGCAATACCTATGGCGCGCTAACCCAACCTACGCCACTCAACACTCAAACCAAGGGCGGCCACAACAACGTCGGCGTCTTGCCGATCGGCGCGGCCATCACCACCCGCTCATCCTTCACCGTCACGCGGCCGGATGCGACCAGTTCCAAAGCATGCGGATAGAGTTTGTGCTCGGCCTCCAGCACGCGCGCGCCAAGCGTCTCGGCCGTATCATCCGGCAGCACCGGGACAGCCGCTTGCGCGACGATGGGGCCGGCATCCATCTCGGTGCGGATGAAATGCACGGTGGCACCGGTGATCAGCGCGCCCTGATCGAGCACACGCTGATGTGTGTCGAGCCCGGGGAACGACGGCAGCAGTGAGGGGTGGATGTTGAGCTGCCGGTCCCGCCAGCGGTCCACAAATTGGCCGGTCAGCATGCGCATGAACCCGGCATTGCAGATGAGATCCACCTTGGCGTCGAGCAGCGCCTGATGGAGCCGCGCCTCGAACGCCATGCGGTTGGCATACTGCTTATGATCGATGGCCTGGACCGGAATGCCCTGCGCGCGCGCCCACTCAAGGCCGCCGGCCTCCGGCTTGTTCGACAGCACCATCACAGGTTCGGCCGGGAAGCCCGGACGGCGCATCGCGTTGACGAGCGCCTGCATGTTCGAGCCGCGGCCCGAGATGAGAATGCCGAGGCGTCTTTTCTGCACGATGTGCGTCCTGCGGGTTGGGAGTTTCGATCACTTCGATACCGTATGCAGTTGTGGAAGGGGAGCCATGAAAGACTAACCCAGGCGGTTACGCGAGGTGGGCATGGCACAGCGAGCCCGGCCCGCTCCGCTCTGAGCGAAAGCAGTTGTTCCCATAAGGAACGAATAGCCCCTTGATTGAATTGGCAAATCTCGCAGTTGCGAAGGGCGGTCTCGGAAAGGAGGCCCGCAGTTGGCCCAAGAGTTGCGATCTGACGTCCATTGGGCGCAGCCACAACTTATGAGCCCGGCGCTTTAACTGACTGAGGTCTTAACTCTTTGTTGACAATATTGTACACCAAACCCTGAATTTGCGGTATCTTGCATTGCACCATTATGCGCTTCAAGTCGCCGTTCGGCTCAGTGCGCTGCCACTTGCTTCTCTCGTCTTCCTCCCCCCGCCCCTCCTCACCGCCCCCTCAAGTTCGACGCTGCGTTCTCATCATGTCCTCGTTCCCTTCGTTCCGTCCGGTGGAGACAGTTTTGCCCACCACCGTCCATATCGTCGAGCGCATGGCGCCCGGCGGCATTGAGACGCTTGTGCTCGATATGGTGAAGGGCCTTCGCGGAGCGCATCGTGTCTTCAGTCTTGCCGGCAACGCGACAGAACTCATCCGGAGCTGGCCGCGTTTGACCCGGCTTGGCGACACGCTGGAAGGCTTCGACAGGCAACCGGGTGTGCACCCTGGTCTCGTCCGGCGTTTGGCAACGCGGCTTAAAACCTGCGCGACCGAAACGGTCGTTTTGCACCATATCGGCCCGTTGCTGTATGGCGGCCTCGCGGCGCGCCTCGCCCGTGTGCCGCGCATTGTCCATGTCGAGCACGACGCCTGGCACTACGAAAGTGCTCGCCGTCGGCAGCTGGCAGCGCTGGCGTTCAAGCTGGTGCGCCCGACGCGGGTCGCCGTGTCCGGTGAAATTGCAGAGAGCGTTCGGCGACACTTCGGCGTAACGGATGTGACCGTCGTCGCCCCCGGCATTGATATGGACCTGTATCGCTTGCGCGACCGCGCTGCGGCCCGCGTCAGGCTCGGACTAAAGATCGACGGGCCAGTGATCGGAACCTCGGGCAGACTGGTCGCGGTCAAGTCACAGGCGACGTTGATCGAGGCGGCGGCGCTGCTACGCCGACAGGCGTCAAGCGCAGAACGCCGGCCGCAACTCGTCATCGTCGGCGATGGCCCCGAGCGCGGAGCACTCATAGCGCGTGCCGCCGCATTGGGCGTCACCGATGCCGTGCACTTGCTCGGCCATCGCGACGATCTACCCGAAATCTTGCCGGCCTTCGACGTTTACGCGCTCCCGTCACTCAACGAGGGCTTGCCGCGCAGCGTGCTGGAAGCCCAAGCCGCTGGCCTGTCCGTTGTCGCCTCCCGCGTCGGCGCATTGGCAGATGCGGTCTGTCCGGTGTCCGGTCGTCTCGTGCCGCCATCTGACCCTGCCGCGCTCGCTCACGCCCTCGCGGACTGTCTCGCTCACCCCACCCCTCCCGACGTCGCGCGCCAATTTGTCTCCGAGCGATACGCGCTCACCAAAACGCTCGCCGCCTTTGACCAGCTTCTCACCCGCTAGGCCCAGATATGCTGATCTTTCTCGCCGAAGTTCTCTTTGTCGTCCTTGCGGCCATCGTGATCTATCATCACGTCGGCTATCCGATCCTGTTGCGCTGGCTGGCACAGCGCCGCCGGCAGGCGGGCGTACAAGCACCCGTCGCGCCGTTGAGCCGAGCAGACACCGATCTGCCCGCGATTACCTTGATCGTACCCGCCCACAACGAGGCGACGGTGATGGTGTCCAAGCTCGCCAATCTATCGGCCCTCGACTATCCACGGAACCGGCTCAAGATCGTCCTCGCGCTGGACGGCTGCACCGACGACACGCGCGCCATCGTAAAAGCGCGCGTTCCGGCGCTTGAAGACCGTTTCGATATCGAGGTCGTCGAATACGCACATAACATTGGCAAGCGCGCCGTTCTCAATGCGCAGATTGGCGGCGCAAGCAGTGACATTATCGCCTTGAGTGATACGTCGGCGGCCATTGACCCCGATGCGCTGCTCCGCGCCGCAGCCCATTTCCGCGACCCAGCCATCGGCGTCGTCTGCGGCGGCTACAAACTGCGCGATGCGGGCAGCGAGGGGGAGCGCGCCTACTGGGCCTACCAGACCGCGATCAAAGCCGATGAAGCCGCCGTGGCCGCGCCGATGGGTGCGCATGGCGCATTTTATCTGTTCCGCCGCGCGTTTTGGACGCCACTGGAGCCCGATACAATCAACGATGATTTCATGCTGCCCATGCGCATTGTCGCCCAAGGCTATGGCGCAGTCTACGATCCAGCGATCATGGCGACCGAACTGGAGCGCACGCGCAGCAAGCAAGAGTTCCGCCGCCGCGTCCGCATCGGCGCTGGCAATCTGCAACAGGTGATCGCATTGCCGGTGCTGGCCAGCCCAAGCCGCCCTGCCTTGGCTTTCGTGTTTCTTTCTGGCAAGGCGCTGCGTCCTTTCATTCCGGCGTTGGTCAGTCTTCAGGTCCTGCTCCTCGCGGTGTTGGCTGTCGCTGTGCCCGGTGCCTTCTATAAAGTGCTGTTTGCGCTTGGCGGTGCATTGACCGGTGCAGTTGCCTACACTCTGGCGGATCGTACCCGGCAAGTGCCGCGCGCCGTCCAGTGGTTGGCTTATCTGGTTGAAGGACATGCAGCGTCCGGTTTGGGCGCGTGGAAATATCTGACCGGACAGCCGCTCTCGGGTTGGCAACCCCGCGTGCGCGTCTCCGCCGACGCAGGTGCCAATTGGTCCTATCTCCGGCCGGAGGTGACCATCGGCAAGCGCGTGTTCGATGTCGTGGTCGGCATCGGCGCGCTGATCGTATTCGCCATCCTCTTCGTGCCGATCGCGCTCGCCATTAAGCTTGAAAGCAAAGGCCCCATCTTTTATCGCCAACGCCGTGTTGGCCTCTCGACACCAGATCGCACCGAGACCTTCGAGCTCTTCAAGTTCCGTAGCATGTTCCAGGACGCCGAAACGCGGAGCGGTGCGGTGTGGGCGACCAAGGACGATCCCCGCGTGACCCGTGTGGGCCGCTTCCTGCGCAAGTCCCGCCTCGACGAGCTGCCACAGTGCCTCAATGTCTTGCGCGGCGACATGAGCATCGTCGGCCCGCGTCCCGAGCGCCCTGGCTTCTTCACAAAACTTGAGACGGCTGTGCCGTTTTATGTGGAGCGCACGTTTGGCATCCGGCCAGGCATCACAGGTCTGGCCCAGGTCAATCTGCCGTACGACGCCACGATCGAAGATGTCCGCATGAAGTGCGTTTATGATCATGCCTATGCCACGCAACTGACAAGCTTGAGCGGTTGGCTCAAGACCGATCTCGGCATCTTCGCTAAGACGGTGCAGGTCATGGTGCTAGGCAAGGGCCAGTAACGCCTCTGGGCGCCATTGGGCAAGATTAAGCACGCCAAACGTTCGTGCCTCCACACTCTGGGCGTTGGTCGCGATGGCGCGTCGTTTGCAATCAAAATCCAGATGACCCGAGGCTGTTACCGCAAAAGTATTCATGGAAGTAAGCACCTATGATTGACGACTGGTCCCGCACGGCAGAGCAAATCATGCTCTCGATCGTGGAAAGCAAAGCCCGCGTTCTGGCCGTCACCAGCGCCATTCCGGCAGCCGGTGTGTCAACCGTTGCGAGCGGGCTCGCTGCCGCGTTTGCGCGGTCGGGTCGCAAGGCACTGCTTATTGATCTCACAAGCCCCGTTGATGCGGCCGCCACAGTCGATACGTGGGTGCCCGGCGAGCCACTCGGTGCCGAGGCTGTGCGCGCCATTGGCGAAAATCTGGCGCGACTGGTGGTCGTGCCGACGCCGGCAAACCGCGCTCTTTTCAGCAACGTTGAGCTGTTCCAAAAAGCGTTCCAACGTGATTTGGTGTCCTACACGCACATCGTGCTCGACCTGCCGGCGGTTCTTGAGACCGATACCGCGCGTCTCAATCCGTCTGCGGCTGCACGCGCCGCCGATGCGGTCATCTTGGTTGGTTTAACGGGCCTTACCAGTCGTTCGGAACTCGCCGAAGCGACGCAAGCATTGCGGCAGGTCGGCGCCAACGTCGCGGGGCTTGTGCTGAACGATCAGTACTGTGCGACGCTCGGCGAAGAGATCGCCGACGTATCCTACAATCGTCTTGGCCACGTCATTCCGCGCACCGCGCATTGGATCGCGCAGAAGGCACTGGCAAGCCGCTATCTGGGTCGCAATTTCCGCATCGTGAGATAAGCCGTTACTTCCAGCGGAGTTCGAACGGCGACACCCAGATGACAGCCTCTTTGGGAGCCTTGCCGGCGCTGTGGCCACCGCCAAAGTAGACGTCTCCGACAACACCCGCGATGGTCAGCGCCGGTGTATCGCGCATATCGACGGCTTTAACTTCGATTTCCAGTCTGCCGTCGAGCCAGAGCCGCGCCACGCCGTCAGCTTGGTTGGGCGTGTTCAAAATCATTTCTTGATCGACGCGAACCCAGCGACCGCGCGGTAACGCGGGCTCATACGCCTTAAAGGCGATGGCGCGATTGTCCTTTTCGGATTGGGTCTTGAGATAGAACTTGGGCGCGCCGTTGTCCTGCCAGACCAGCTGGGCTTGGAAGTTGGGGGCGTCGCCATATTGGCCGTTTGTCACGGTGCCGAAGAGGCCCGGCAGCGTGCCACCCGCGCCGAATTCGAAATCAGCCGGCAGAAACAGATTGTAGCTCAGACATGCGGCTTGCGGTTGCTCGATCGTGCTTGGTGCCCAGGGTAGGCTGACTCCGCCGGGCGTGCCACGGCCTGACCGCTGTTCGACGGTGTTTTCAGCGATCTTGATGCCCATGGCGAATTTGGCCGGGCCGCTGTCGAATGCAGCAATTGAAAGATTGTCGAGCACGCCCTCATCGAGACCGTTTGAAACAGCTTGAAGATCCGTTGGCGTGAGTGGACGTCCGTCGCGCTGCAGCGCCATCGCCACCTGGCGATGGTAGCGGCTGGTGCAAACCTCAAAATGCGGACGGGCGAATGTCGAGTGCATGAAACTGATAAAGCCCGCCGCCATCACCAAGCCCGCGCCGGCGTTGATGGCGATGGCACGTCCGCTCAACTTCGGGAGACCCTTGAGTTTCATGATTTGTCCTTTCGTGCAGCCGGGGCGATTGTCCGTGGTGCATCAAGTGTTTTCGCTTGGGGCTCTGCGTGCGCAAACGAGGTCGTCAGGAGGGGCAACGACAGATCCCAGTGGAGCGCTGTTGCGATCAACGCCGCCGTCGCTGCGACGGTCAGTGCCAAGGTCGCTGCCATGGGCGCGCGCACATCGGGTCCGGCCAGGCGTTTGCGGCGTGGCTCTGAGTGCCGGCTTCGGTCGGTACGGAGCAATAGCAGATGGTTACGTGCCGCGCGTGCCTGTGCGGTCAGCGGGGCGCCGACCGCACCACGCGCCAGGACTGCGAGTGCAGCCACAATAACGCACAAGATTGCAACGAGCCCGCCCGGTGTTTGGCCGTCTGAAACAGGTCGCTCAAGTATGAGGCCGCCTATCATCAAGGCTGTGCACCCCATGATGGTAGCAGTGCCAATCCGGCGACGGCTGCTGGCCTGCGCGGTGTCGTAGAGCGTAGCAAGGTGTGCCCCTTGGGTCGCTTCCCAGTTGCGGGCGGTTGAGCGCGCATCCTCGGGCAAGGCGTCGGGATCAACTGGGGCTGCGCGGACCGCCGCGTCGCCCTCGCTGTGAGCCGTGACGGTGTGATCGAAGGTTTGCGCGCGCGGTGAGAGATGGACGCTGGCGATGGTCATCACGATCAGCAGCAATGCCGCAGAACTGGCAATGACAGCCATGTCCATATCGACGAGCCAAATCGCCCCGATGGCACAAAGGGCCCACGGTGTATCAACGAGTGCGCGTGCAGCAGTGCTGCCACCGAAGCGGCCAAGAAGTGCAACGGCCGCGAGGCTGCGCGAGCGTTGGCGCCGGTCAGCGGCCACCCACACTTCGTGCTCGACAACTTTTTCACCAAGCGCATGCAGAAGCCAGACACGGCGTCGATTCAGCAGGGTGGATCGTGTGACGCTGAGAAGCCCTGCAGCACTGGCGGCGACGGCTATGGCTAGGGCCCATGGCAAAACCTGCATCAGCGTGTGACCGGCCAGACGATGATCAATGAGGCGGGCGAGCGCCAGGCACGCGATGAGCCACATCGTGGCTTGGATCACACCAACAAGGCTCGCGGCTGCGAGGCTGCGGCGGAACGCAACGAGATAGGGATGACTGAGAGGCATAACAGCTTGACGCAACGCAACACACGAGGATGCCACGAGCCACGGCTCACAGCGGGAGCCGTCAAAGTCTCACAAGAAGCTGAATCAACTCTGAAAAAGAGACCGTCCAAATGCTTCCAAACCGTTAACGCAAGCCCCGGCACCGGCGTTCAATAACTCCGCGGCATGCCCAGCACATGCTGCGCCACGTAGGCCAGCACCATGTTCGTCGAGATGGGGGCCGTCTGATACAGTCGCGTTTCCCGCCACTTCCGCTCGATGCCGTACTCCCTGGCATAGCCGAACCCGCCGAACGTCTGCAGGCACGCCTCCGCGGCTTTCCACGAGGCGTCTGCCGCCAGCATCTTGCCCATGTTCGCTTCCGGCCCGCAGTCACGGCCCGCTTCGAATAGCGCCGCTGCTTTGTGCACGACTAATTCCGCTGCGATCAACTCTGCATAGGAGCGCGCGATAGGGAATTGCACGCCCTGGTTCTGACCGATGGGCCGGCCGAACACGACGCGCTCACGGCTGTAGTCAGATGCGCGCTTGATGAAGAACCGGGCATCGCCAAGGCATTCGGACGCAATGAGAATGCGCTCTGCGTTCATGCTGTCGACGATGTACTTGAAGCCTTTACCCTCGACGCCGATCAGGTTCTCCGCCGGTACTTCCAGATTGTCGATGAAGACTTCGCAGGAGTTGTGGTTGATCATTGCATCTATGGGCTTCAGGTGAACCGTCTTGCCCTTGGCGGCTTTCAGGTCGACGAGGAACACTGACAAACCGTCTGAGCGTTTTTTTACCTGATCGGCCGGCGTTGTCCGCGCCAGCAACAGCATCAGATCCGAGTGCAGCGCGCGGCTCGTCCACACCTTCTGCCCGTTGATGATGTAGCGGTCATTGCCCTTCTTTTCCGCGCGCGTTTTGAGCTGCGTGGTATCCGAGCCCGTCGTCGGCTCCGTCACACCGAATGCCTGCAAGCGCAGCGCGCCTGATGCAATGCCTGGCAGATACTTCTGCTTCTGGGCGTCATTGCCGTGCTTGAGCAACGTGCCCATTGTGTACATCTGCGCGTGGCAGGCCGCCGCGTTGCAGCCCGTCTCGTGGATGGTTTCAAGAATCGCGCACGCCGCCGACAATGGCAACCCCGCGCCGCCGTAAACCTCCGGCACCAGCGCGCCCAGATAGCCAGCCTTTGTCAGCGCCTCGACAAACGCCGTCGGATAAGCGCTCTCATGATCGAGCTTCACCCAATACTCATTGGGAAATTCTGAACACACGGCACGCACGCCGTCGCGGATCTCCTCCCACTGGCGGTCGAGGGGCATGCTGAGCGGCGTGTCGGTCGTCATGGTTGTCTCAATTTATTTTCAGCTGGAGGGGGCGTGTCGCGCACTTGCCGCGCGGCCGGCGAGGATGATGAGGGTAAGTCCGGCGAGGATCAACCCGCTTCCCGTCAAATTGCCAATCGTCAGGCGCTCGCCGTACACCAGCACGCCGCCCGCCATGCCGATCACCGGCACCAGCAGGGCAAACGGCGCGACGGTTGCTGCCGGGTAGCGCGCGAGAAGGCTACCCCAGATCGCACCGCCGATCACGCTGACGGGATAGGCGAGATACAACACAGCACCGATCCCCAGCCAGGTTAGGTGCGTCCAAGTGCTCTGCCACGCAGCGCTACCTTCAACGGCATACGATAGTGCCAGCATCGGCAATGGCGACACAAATGAGGTCCACACAGTAAAGGCCAGCATGTCGATTTTGCCACCCTGCATTTGGCCTGCGCGCTTCTGGATGAGGTTGGCGACGGCCCAGGCGATAGCCGCCGCGACGATCAGCAGCACCGGCGTGAGCGCTGCATCCGCGATGCCGCTCACGATGATCGTTCCAACGCCCGCCATAGCGATTACAATGCCGAGCCGTTGCCGTGTGCCCACCACTTCACCCATGAAAGCCTGTGCCATCAGGATCGTAAAGAACACTTGTGTTTGCAGGAGGATCGACGCCAGCCCCGCCGCGCCGCCCAGGTGAAAGGCAGTGAACAGCAGGCCAAACTTCACAACGCCGAACGCCGTCCCATAGCCAATGAGTATCGCCCACGACACCTGCGGCCGCGGCAGCAAGAACACCATCGGCACTGCCGCGAGGGAAAACCGCACCGCCGTCAATAACAGTGGCGGGATCTCCGAAACGGCATGCTTCATGACGACAAAGTTCGCGCCCCACAGGACCGCGATGAACAGTGCGAGTGTGATGTCGCGTGGAGACATGTTGGCTCAACTGGCTGCGGGCGAAATTTGCTGATTGCCTGCTTTGGATTTGCGCAACACACGGCTTTTGCAAATCT
>JANNEU010000069.1:0-3662 GCA_031379035.1 Hyphomicrobiaceae bacterium
CCCGCGCGGGTCATAGCAATCGGGCCCGAGCGTGTAAACGCGCCGAGCCCGACTTTTGCCACAAATTCCCACGAAGCGAAACTGAACGAATGAAACTGGATGGCCCTGTGGCGGTGCCGTTGCACACACAGGTTAACCCTCAGTTTGAAGCGACCGTCTTCGGCAACAACTTCAGGATGCCCTGCGCGGCGGCCGACGCAGCAGCGTCCGCCGTTTTACCCCAGGACGCATCCAAGCTACCGGCCACGATCTCATTCTTCTGCGTCACCGTACCAAGCCGCTTGCCATTCGGATCCTTCACATTCCAGTCTATCTGGACGGGTTGCTTGCCGTCATTGGTCGCTCCCATCTTGACGACCCCTTCAACGCGATAAGCAACCGCGCCCGGACCCGCAGCCGGAACCCCGTTCTTTGAGAGCTCAGCCTGCAAGGCACTCGCCAAAGTGCTATTTCCGTCACCAGGTGCCCCGACCAGCGTAGGGATAGCCGTGATCAGTGGCTGTACAGCGGTTGGTTTGGCCGTCGCTACAGCAGGGGCCGACGCCAAAGGCGCAGCCGGCTGGATGGACCCCACGGTCGTCGGTGCCACTGCACCTACCGCCCCGTTCCCGGGACTGGACACCAGCTGAGACGCTGTGGCGACGTTCGCACGCGCCGCCTGCCCCAGCCACGCCGACAGCGATTCAGCTGATTTGCGGGCAATCGACTGCGTCACCTGTGGCGTAACATTGCCCCACGGATCTGCGGCAGCCCCATTGGCGATAATTTCCTCGCCCGTGATGCGGTTGACACGGCGCCCAGCCGTATCCGTTACATCCCAGATGTAGGATACTTTTGTTCCAGCCTTGTCCTTCGCGGCAACCACGTAGCCGCGCAAGGCATAGTCGGCCTTATCTTGTGCGCCCACAATGGTCACATTCTTCTGACCGATGGCTGACGAAAAATCCTGGTAAAGTTGCTTGGACACACCGTCTGGCGCGCCGATCACCGGTGCAACATTCACCCGACTCTGGGCAACCGGCTGTGGCGCTGGCGCCAACTGCGCCTCAGGCTGCGCACTCTGGCCACCGCTCATCAATGACGAGCCTGATTCGCAGCCTGCCAAAGCAAGCGTACACCCAAGCGCAATAACACGCCCAAATGATCGATAGCAGGCACCCGGCCTTGATCTATAAAGATCAAAGCGAAACCGGCCCGCACCGGCAATAAAACCGCTATTGGAATACGTCACGACGAAGCCCCCATGTCCTCAACTTTAGGACCTCCGGCTGCCGACATACAAACTTTGCGGCGCAATCTCCTTAACCGGTACACACACCGACTCACTTAGTCGTTCCCTGTCACGGCGTAAAGCGCACCGCAGCTACAATTGGCCACAAGGTGTCGGAACTGCAGCTACTTTGGGGATGTTTGATGTGGAAAAGCACTTCTTAACTGAGCACAAGAGCGGATATCTGGCGTCCATAGTCAATCTCCTGGGCGTGTGTCATCCGGCGATAGCTGAAAAACTGATTGCTGTGTGTATAGGTGCACTGCGTCACGCTCTCAACGCCGCCTAGCTTTGCACCGCGCAGCTTCTGAAATACAAAACCGGGTAGATCAAAAAGCGCATGTCCATTGGGTGACGGAGGGGTGAAGTACGTTGCATGCCCCCTATCGTCGGCCAGAAACGCTGCTTGAAACTCCGGCCCAACCTCATAGGCCCGCTGTCCGATACAGGGCCCAATGGCCGCTTTAATATCTTGGCGCGTCGCCCCGACCTGTTCCATAGCGAGGACTGTGGCCTCAATGATGCCGCTGAGCGCACCCTTCCAGCCTGCGTGCGCAACTGCAATGACGCCGGCGCGATGATCTGCGAAAAGGATGGGCGCGCAATCAGCTGCGAGCGCCCCTAGCACCAAACCGGGCGTCCGCGTGACTAAGGCATCTGCCCGCGGCTGCGCGTCCGGCGCCCAAGCACGATCAATAAAAACTGCCGTTGCCGAGTGGATCTGGTGGCACGTCAACAGCTTATCGCCCGATGCCCCAAAGTGTGCGGCAACACGCGCACGATTTTCGGCAACATCTCGGCGAGAATCCGCAGAACCAAGTCCGCAATTCAGCGCTGCATAGACGCCCTTGGAGACCCCACCGGCCCGGGTAAAAAAGCCATGTGCAACACGCCTGCTTTCAGCGAGCACGGATGATTGAATCGGATCGAGCACGGATAGCCTAGTAGTGGCGCATAAATCTGTAATCGAGGCTCCTAAAAGCCATGCCGGGACGGTAACTGTCAACTCGAACAACGACTGGTTCAATTCGTCCACACCAGAGTGCCGAGAGCTGTACTTGGCGCTGGCATCTCGCCCAGACCCGCGCTAAGACGCGCGCCGGGTGTGGCGAACGGCGTTTTCTTCGAACGGCGGCGTTTGACCACGCTATGTCATCGCAGGAGTGTGCTTAACCTCTGACGAGTGCGCTGACCCGCGCGAGGACAACTGGAAACGAGGGGACATGCCGAAGAAGCTCATCATCGATGGCACCGAGATCGAGGTCGAGGACGGCCTGACTCTCATCCAGGCCTGCGAGCAGGCCGGCGCCGAGATCCCCCGATTCTGCTATCATGAGCGTCTCTCGATTGCCGGCAACTGCCGTATGTGCCTTGTCGAAGTGGTCGGCATGCCGAAACCCCAGGCCAGTTGCGCCCTTGGCGTTGGCGATCTGCCGCCCAACCGCGACGGCAGCCCGAAGGTGATCAACACCAAATCACCGATGGTCAAAAAGGCCCGCGAGGGCGTGATGGAATTTCTGCTCATAAACCATCCCCTCGATTGCCCCATCTGCGACCAGGGCGGCGAATGCGATCTGCAGGACCAGGCCATGGCCTTCGGCATCGGCGCCTCGCGCTATGTCGAAAACAAGCGGGCCGTCGAGGAAAAGAACCTCGGCCCGCTGATCAAGACGATGATGACGCGGTGCATCCAGTGCACACGCTGTGTGCGCTTCATGACCGAAGTGGCTGGCGTTGAAGAGCTCGGTGCCATCGGCCGCGGCGAAGACATGGAAATCACCACCTACCTCGAAAAAGGCATGATGAGCGAGATGTCCGCCAACGTGGTCGACATCTGTCCGGTCGGCGCGCTGACGCATCGACCCTGGGCTTTCAACGCCCGCCCCTGGGAGATGGAAAAAACCGAGAGCATCGACGTCATGGACGCGCTTGGCTCCAACATCGTGGTGCACACGCGCGGCCGCGAAGTCATGCGCATTCTGCCGCGCAACAACGATGCCGTGAATGAAGAGTGGATCTCAGACAAAACACGACACGTCGCCGATGGCCTCAGTACCCAGCGCCTCGACCAGCCCTACATGCGGGTCAACGGCAAATTGCAACCGGCGTCCTGGGACAACGCGTTGGCACTTATCGGCTCCAAGCTGAAGGCAGCCGACCCCAACAAAATTGGCGCAATTGTTGGCGATCTCGCCAGTGCCGAAGAGATGTTCGCGCTGAAAGATCTGTTCACGCGCCTCGGCTCACCCAACGTCGACTGCCGCCAGGATGGTGCCAAACTCGACCCGTCGCTCGGCCGCGCCAGCTATCTGTTCAATGCGACAGTCGCCGGCATCGACGAAGCCGACGGCATCATGATCATCGGCTCGAACCCGCGCCTGGAAGCACCGGT
>JANNEU010000458.1:0-20308 GCA_031379035.1 Hyphomicrobiaceae bacterium
CCCATCTGAGCCCCTACAATGCGTCCAAACTCTTGCTCATAGACAGAGACGGTGAGGCGGTACGTTTCCGGCACCAATTTGAGCGGCGGGGTTAGCAATTCAATCTCGCCCTCTCCATCAAGGCGCTCAATATCCACACCATCGAGACTGCTGCTGAAATTGCAGCACAACAGGTCGTCTGAACGTGCGAATGAGAATAAGAAATTAGGACGAAGTACCGGCTTCGGCGCGTTGTAGCGCACGCGCATCCGCACACGGTCACCAAAGTCAAAGATCGTCTTGGGTGTTCCATCACTGTCAGTCATGGTGACATCGGTGATAGTGACTTGGGGCGTATCAACTTCCTGATAGTACCAGTGCGGTGCCGCAAGCCGGCAGTCCTCATCGTACAGCTTAAGCGCTTCGTCTGTCGAACCATCAAAGACGACCTTGCCGCGACGCAGATAGATTGATCGTTGGCACATTGCTTTGATCGTGAACATGTTGTGCGACACAAACAGGATTGTCGCGTCCCGACGTTGAAGCTGGTGCGCCACGTCCATACACTTTTTCTGGAAGGCGAAGTCGCCAACGGCCAGGACCTCATCGAGCAGTAAGATATCGGGGTCAAGGTGGGCCGCAACGCCAAAAGCGAGCCGCACATACATGCCGCTGGAGTAGCGTTTGACGGGCATATCAATGAACTCGCCCATCTCCGCGAAGGCCACGATGGCATCGAACTTCCGCTCGACTTCCCGTCGCGACATCCCAAGGATCGCACCATAGAGAAATGTATTCTCGCGGCCAGTCAGTTCGCCATGAAAACCGGTTCCAACCTCAATGAGCGCGCCCAACCTACCGGCAATCCGAGCCGAGCCTTCCGTTGGCGTCACAATCCGAGACAGGATCTTGAGAAGTGTGCTTTTCCCCGCACCATTGAGACCGATGATCCCGACGTTCTCACCGCGACCGATCTCGAATGACGCATCCTTCAGCGCCCAGAAATGACCACTTCCATCCTCGGCAGCTTTTCTCGGCTTCAACATTGAGCCGATACCAGCTGCAATTTGGTCGCGAAGAGAATTGTGCTGCTGCTCGGGCACGCCCCTGTAGTACTGCTTGCCGACGCGATCGACAGAGATAGCGGTTTTGTAGGTCATATCGTGTCCGCGAACGTACGTTCCATGCGCTTAAAGAAGATAAGGCCGCTGGCAACCACGACAAGAACGATGACGCAGCTAATCAAAAAGGCACCAGGATAAACGCTTGTATTTCCAAGGATCGCCCATCTCCAACCTTCTATGATGCCAACCATCGGATTGATCGAGTAGAGCGGACGCCAAGCCTCAGGAATCGCGCTGAGTGGGTAGACGATCGGCGTCGCATACATCCATATCTGGATGATAAACGGCACGGTATGCTTGATATCGCGAAATCGCACGTTGATCGGAGCGAGCCAGAGCCCAACACCGAGTGCCATGAGGCCGGTCATCGCAATCAGCAACGGCAGAGTTATAATTCTCCAAGACGGCATCATGCCATAAAAAAGCATCAAACCGACCAAGACAACGAAGGCGATAACAAGGTCCAATACGGGCGCCAAAGCACCCGACAGCGGTATCACCAGGCGGGGGAAATAGACTTTGCGGATAAGTTCGGCATCACCGACAATACCGGTCGAGCAGCGCCGCAGGGCCTCTGCGAAATAGGTCCAAGGTAGAACGCCCGCGAAAGCGAAAACCGGATAGGGAAAGCCGTCTGACGGCAACTTCACCATGTAACCAAAGATGATCGAAAATATAACCACGGCGAGCAATGGCTGTATGATAGCCCACGCGGCCCCAAGCGCCGCCTGCTTGTAGACCACTTGAATATCACGTTTAACGAGTACGACGAGGAGCTCGCGATAGCGCCAGAGCGTCGACAGCTCAAGATCGAACAGTCCTTTGCTCGGTCTGATTTCAAGGATCTCAGGACCAGCTGTGGGCGCAGGTGTGTTTTGTGCGGTAGGCTCTGTATGCACGATGCGCCCGATTGATGCTGTCATTTGGCCGTCTGTCACGCTGCACATGCCCCCTTTAAGCACTCGACCACGTAGTCCTGATCGTTATCTGTCATCTGATGATAAAGCGGAAGTATAATCGCACAGTCCTGCGCTACCTCAGACTGCGGCAGGCTCACGCGCTCAGACTGACCAGTATCGGATATCCCGCTATAAGCGCTTTCGCGGTGACTGCACATGATGCCACGCCGCGTTGCAATCCCCTTGTCTAGCAGCGCTTGCATGACATCCACTTGGATGCAGCGCGATGGCAGGCGAATACAAAAGCTCTGCCAATTGCTTCTCGCATAAGCCGGCTCTTGCGGGATGCCTAGTCCTGGAACACCCGCGAGCAGATCTCGGTACCTCCCAGCCAACCGCCGGCGAGTATCAACGATTTCGGCCAGACGCTTCAATTGTACCCGTCCGACTGCCGCTTGTATGTCGGTCATGCGGTAGTTGTAGCCGAGCACCGGGTAGGTCTCGAAGATCACCTGACTTGCCGCATGCCGTACGGTGTCGGGCACGCTCATGCCATGCTGGCGCAACTTACGAAATACGGCATCAAAATCGGGGTTAATAGTCGTCAGCATACCCCCATCGCCGGTATTCATCAGCTTGCGCGGATGAAATGAGAAGCATGCAATGTCGCCACGCGGGCGACCGATACGCTCCCACTTTCCCTGCCAGAGGATCTCACTGCCGGCCGCGCACGCAGCATCTTCGATGACGACCAGCCGATGCTTGCGGGCTACCTCAAGGATCGACGCTAGATCGCACGGCATACCCATCTGGTGCACACAAAGAATGGCCTTTGTGCGTGGCGTAATAGCGACTTCGATCTTGCTGACCGCTATGTTGTAGGTCTCTTGGTCGATGTCGACGAACACCGGCACAGCATTGCAATAGCGAATAGCATTAGCCGTCGCGATAAACGAGTGGCTGACGGTAATCACCTCGTCACCCGGTTGAACACCGGAGGCAATCAGCGCCAGATGCAGCGCAGCCGTGCAGTTCGACACAGCACACGCGTGTGGAGCGCCGACAAAATCTGCGAACTCCCTTTCGAATGCGGCAACTTCCGGCCCTTGGGTTGTCCACCCACTTAGGATGACGCGCCCAGCGGCCTGCGCTTCAGCGTCATCCATAACAGACTTCATGATCGGTATCATTGGAACATGGCCCG
This sequence comes from Hyphomicrobiaceae bacterium, assembly GCA_031379035.1. Lineage (GTDB taxonomy): Bacteria > Pseudomonadota > Alphaproteobacteria > Rhizobiales > Hyphomicrobiaceae > JABFRJ01. The sequence goes on from JANNEU010000458.1 coordinate 3,207, forward strand.
ATTTGTACTCCACCAGTCCACCAACCGCCGCAGTCCCTCGTCCAGCGTCACCTCTGACCGAAAGCCAAGCATCGCCTCAGCTTTACTGACGTCGGCGAGCCGCCGCGAGACGGGATTGATCTTTCGTTCTTCGACGTATTCTGGCTCAAGGTTTGAGCCCATGACACGGAGAAGCGCCCTGGCAAGATCGTCGAGACTGGTTTCAACACCACTCGCTACGTTGAAAACGTCGTCGCTCACATCCGACTTCAGTGCCAAGATATTTGCGCGTGCGATATCCTCAACGTAGATGAAATCCATTGTCTGCTTGCCATCACCAAAGATAACCGGCGGCTTTCCCGTCGCAATGCGATCCATCCAACGGATCAAGACTTCCGTGTATTTTCCATGCAGATCCATGCGCGGGCCATAAACGTTGAAATATCTAAGCGCGACATAAGGCAATCCGTACATATCGTTGAATGAGCGCAAAAGCCCTTCAAGCATGATCTTGCTTGCGCCATACCATGTCCGGTTGTTGTAGGGATGATGGTCCTCGCGAGTAGGAAAGTGATCAGCGAGGCCATAGATGGAGGCGGTCGAGGCCGTGAGAACCTTGCGAACGCCGGCAGCCTGCGCCGCTTCCAAAACGTTGAAGCTGCCATCACACATGACGCCAAGGGCCGCTCGCGGCTCGGCGGCACATGCTGTTATCCGCAAAGTCGCCATGTGAATCACAGCATCAATTCCATCCATGACTTTGCGGGTCGCCTCGACGTCGCGGATATCTCCACGAACGAGCTTCGTCCTCCGATCCGATAGCGCGCCATCGACGTTTGACAACGTCCCGCGCTCCAGATTGTCAAAAATGACGATCTCTTTTGGGCGAGCGTCCCGCAACAGCATGTCAATCGTTGTCGAGCCAATTAGCCCGCAACCGCCAGTCACCAATATGCGTGCTCCGTCCAGGTTCATTGAAAAGTGGTCCTTGGGTTGCTGGGCAGTAGACCGTCAGTGGTTCGTCAGAGTTCAAGTCATTCAGTAACGCCAGTGGCGGTTCAGGACACTGCCACCGTCAATTCCGCGCACGCTTCAGTCAGAGCCTCAATCACGCTGACCCGCGCCGCTGCACCGAGCTCGGGGTAGATTGGGAGAGAAAGAACTTCGCGCGCTGCCGTCTCTGAGTGAGGAAAATCACCACGCCGATAGCCAAGGTCAGCATACGCCGGCAGTAGGTGGACGGGGGTCGGGTAATGGATGCCGGTCTCGATTCCCTTTTTGCGCATGAAGGCCTGCACTTCGCTGCGCTGTTTCACCCGAGTAGCGTAAATGTGGTAGACATGCCGTGCGTCTGCCATCGCATAGGGTGCTGGCAATACAGCAGCAGCCATCAGGTGATTGTAGTGTGCTGCAGCTTGCCGCCGAGCCTCGGTCCAAGCCTCCAGGTGACGTAATTTAACGCGCAACACTGCTGCTTGGATCGTCTCCAGCCGGTAGTTGTAGCCCTTGAGGACGTGCTCATATTTTTTCTCCGCACCCCAGTCGCGCAACATGCGAATCTTGCGAGTGAAGTCCGGGTTCGATGTCACGACGATCCCCGCATCGCCGTAGGCGCCTAGGTTCTTGCCCGGGTAGAAACTGAAGCAGGCCATATCGCCCATGCTCCCGGCGCGTCTACCTTGGTACTCGGCACCGTGCGCCTGCGCTGCATCCTCAATGACAACGAGACCGTGACGACGCGCGATGGCAAGCAAGGGGTCCATGTCGGCAGTTTGGCCATAGAGATGAACGGGGAGTATCGCCTTGGTGCGTGGCGTGATCGCGGCCTCAATTTGGGTGACGTCGATGTTGAAGGTGCGCGGATCAATATCGACCAAGACTGGGCGCGCGCCCGTGTAGTGAATGGCGGCTACACTGGCAACGAACGTGAATGGCACTGTGATCACTTCGTCGCCAGGTCCAACGTCAGCGGCCAAAAGCGCTAGATGGAGTGCGCTCGTCCCTGAATTGACGCCAATAGCAAATGCGGTTTCGCAGTACGTAGCGAACTCGTCCTCAAAGGCAGACGTTTCGGCACCAAGCGTATACTGCCCCTTCTCGAAAACGCTCTCGATAGCCGCAGAGATCTCGCCCCGAATGCTGGAGTATTGTGCCTTCAGATCAAGAAAAGGAACCATGTCAGTCGCGCCTTGGTGGTAGATGAATTGTCTCTCCGCGGCCACGCATGGAGCTGGTCGCCGCTTCGATCAGCTCGACAACACGCAGCCCCGAGCGCCCGTCGGTGATTGACGTGCGTTTGTTCTCGATACAATCAATGAAGTGCTGTCCCTCGAACCGCAGCGCCTCAGTACCGTCGAGTTTCGGCGCCCACATATCGCCGGTGCGGTAACCAACGCGCATTTCGTGGATCTGGTCGGGGTCCGTGCTGCACATCACACCTTTGTCGTAAATCTTGACCTTCTCGCTCGGTTCGAGGTCGTTGTAGGTGATCATTTTCTTGCTGCCGCCAAGAAGCACCTGCCGCACTTTAACGGGTGCCAGCCAGCTGACGTTCGTGTGCGCAATCGCGCCGGAGTCATAGAAAAGCGTAATGTAAGCGAGGTTCTCTTGTGTTTCCGGGATATGCCGCGTTCCACTCGCTGAGACAGCAACAGGATGCTCGTCCAAGAGATAGTCGAGAATTGCAAAGTCGTGCGCACCAAGATCGGAGATAACGTTCACGTCGCGCTGGAACAAGCCAAGGTTCACGCGAACCGAGTCGTAGTAGTAGATCTTGCCGAGATCTCCGCTCGCAATCACGTCTTTGATCTTGCGAACAGAGCCCGTATAGATAAACGTATGGTCAATGTGGAGCACTCGTTTCTGCTTTTCAGCCTCGTCAACAAGCTTGCGCGCCTGTAGCGATGTTTCGGTCATCGGTTTGGCGAGCCAGACATGTTTGCCAGCTTTCAATGCCGCAAGCGCGATCTCGAAATGAGTGTTGACGGGGGTTGCAATCGCGACGGCGTCGATGCCGGGATCTCGCAGCACATCATGCATCGCAGTCGTTGTCCGTATTGACGGATAACGAGCTGTGATGAGGTCAAGTTTCTTGCGGTCAAGGTCAGCGACCGCGACAACTTTTGCACCCGGCAGTTCGACGAAATTGCGAACTAAGTTGGGGCCCCAATACCCGTAACCGATGACGGCAATCTTAAGCATTGATTTATACGCCTACGAAGACAAGTGCTATGAGCTCGAGATGCAGGCAAGACCATTTCTGCGCTAAGGTCGACGGTCGCGAACCCCAGGTTGACCCCGCGCCGGTACACCTGCGACAACCGCGAAATCTGGCACATCCCTGGTAACGACTGCGCCAGCACCGACCATGGCACCTGTCCCAATCGTCACCCCAGCGACGATGGTCGCGTTTGACCCAATGCTGGCTCGCCGCTTGATCAACGTGGGCGTGAGCGTCCAGTCGCTTTCAGTTTGGGGTGAGCCGTCTTCATTAGTTGCCCGCGGAAAGCGGTCGTTGGTGAACATCACGCCATGACCGACAAAGACTTCATCCTCGATCGTTACACCCTCACATACGAACGTGTGCGACGAGATCTTGCAACGTTCGCCGATGGATGAATTTTTTTGTATTTCGACGAATGCCCCGATGCGCGTTTCAGCGCCGATCACGCACCCATAGAGGTTGACCAAAGTGGGTTGTGGAATTTTCACGTCGCGACCGAGCACGACCGTTTCAGAAATTGGCATGGCCGATCCCAGACGAGTACTATTGATGTCGACCGCAGAGGGCTTCCGGCATTGCCGCAACACCGCCGTCACTGAGGCGCACAGAGATCCTTCCCAGCGGCCCTTGCATCGCACAGCTAGAGTGCCCAGACAGCGCCGTCGCTACCGGCTGCTCGTCGCCTTGAAAGCGTTCTGATATAATGATGGTAGGCGCGTGCGCGCAGGGTGTCGACGCGGGTTTTTGCAGTACGGGTGGAGCGACTTTTGTCGCTCGCATCGAATGCGGTGATAGAAAGAGGTATGCATGTACGACTATTGCCAAGATGCGTGAGGGCATCTCCAAGGATTAGCCTTCTCCGAAGGTTGTTTCGGCCCATCCCTGGGTACGGAAAACTGCACCTCTGCGTGATAATTGCGCGCCCGTGGGAGAAGACCGGCCAGCAGCAGCCAAACGCCTAGTTAAATCCAAGCCCGGAGATAACCGCCTTAGCCGCCGGGCTCCACCTCTATAGCCAAGCGGCGAGGTCTAAGGCAGATAGAAACGGGCACGCTTGAGCCAGTGATCGGCGTCCGCTTCTGCCGAGTTGGATTGCTCAAGTCCGCGTGTGGCACAAAATATCGAAACCATGCTGCGGCATTGGTTTTGTCAGAAAATATGGGATAGGAACGGCGGAGGATGCTCGATCACGCAAGTGAAAACACAACTGAAATGAGGTCTGGCGGTCATCGAGATGACGGCGGTGCCGCCATGCAGCATCTGCGCGACTTTCTGGTGCGATATGCGAGGTTGATCGCGGCATGTGTGCTCGGTGCACTGTCTATGGCGGTCCTTTATCTACTTCTTACGACGCCCGTCTATACCGCCACAACGCGGCTGCTGCTGGATAGCGGCTCTAACCCTGTGTTCACGCGCGCCCTTAACGAATCCCTCATAACGCTCGACACGCCCCAGATCGAAAGCCAGCTTGTGCTGCTGATCTCGGAGCAAATTGCAAAACGCGTTGCTGCAGCCCTGACCCCAGCGGAGGCGTCTGAGGTCACGTCAGCACCGCGCGCTGGAAAAGACGCCGCAGTGGTTATGAATGAGTTGGCCACGGTGTTGCAGGGTCAGCTCGACGTCAAACGCGTTACACTCTCTCATGCGATCGACATTTCTTATAGCGCGCACAATCCAGCCATTGCGGCAAAAATAGCCAATATGTTTGGCGAAGCATATGTCGCTGATCAGGTCGAAAATTTCGTCAACGATGCCCGCCGGCGCAGCCAATGGCTCTTGGCACGCATTGAGGAGTTGCGCCGCCAAATGAATACAGCGTCCACCGAACTCCAGGCATTCCGCGCCCGGCGCGACTACAGAGTTCAGCAGCGCCAAGATGCAGACGACAAGGAAGCGATGCCTGTAACGCTTGAAGAACTGGAATCGCGGTCGCAGACCTATCGCAAAATCTATGAGAGCTATCTCCAGTCGTACACTGAGATGGTGCAGCGCGAGTCCTTCCGCAGTACCAGCAGTCGCGTCATCTCCTGGGCTTCAGCGCCGAAGCGTACCAGTCGGCCAAACAAGCTGCTGGTACTCGCTTCGGCACTAGTGCTCGGATCCTTAGTCGGGCTTGGGACTGCACTCGTCTATTCCAGCTTTGCTGGCTCAGCCGCCACCGCTGGCGCGCGGACATGAGGTGCACACGCCCAAGCTCACCTCAAGAGCAGCATCAACGGTGCGTCAATCCAAATGCAGCCGTGGTGCCGAAAACATGGAACCCATGGTTGAGGTTGGTGCCGTCCGACGAGACTCGGGGCAGCGGGCCAAGCCGAGTGAGCTTGTGAGGGCAGCGATGGGAGCAATAGGCAATGTCTCAGTTTCCTGAAGCTGAAGAAGAGGCTCCAGGGGTCTCTATGGTGTTCCCAGCATCGCGACAGCCGGACGTATCATACGTTATAGCAGCTCGCGATGTAGCGCCCTTTATAGAAGAAGCTATTCGGTCCGCGCTGGATCAAACCGGTGTAAGCGTTGAAGTCATTGTCGTCGACGATCAATCGCACGATGAGACAGCCAACATCGTCGAGCGGCTCGCACGCACTGATCGTCGGATCATGCTCATAAGGCAACCTGTGTGCGGTGGGCCCGGTGCCGCCCGCAATATCGCTCATCGGCATGCGATTGGGACTTGGATCGGGGTCCTCGATGGCGACGATTTCATGGCGCCAGGACGGACGCGGGCCCTACTCGATATTGCAGCAGCGACCTCCGTTGAGGTGATTGGTGACAATTTCGAGCGCGTGACAATGACTGGTAAGCCAACGGGCACCCAAATGTTTTCGGCCGGTCAGCAGTATTCGTTTTCCGTTGATGCCGCGACGTTCATTGTCGCCAACACTATGTTTCAGCGACGCGTAAAACCTCTCGGCGCGATCAAAGTTTTAGTTCGAACGGAATTCCTCCACCGTCACGCGCTGGCATATCCGGAAGATCTGCCCGTCGGGGAAGACTATCGCTTTATTCTGGCCTGCCTCCTGAGAGGCGGGCGTTGTATTGTGACGACCGGGGCTGGGTACAAGTATCGGATGCGGCCTGGGTCCCAGTCATGGCGGCTCAACAGCGAGCATATGGCAAAGCTGTCTAAGAGCCATTTGCATCTGCTTGCTGAGATCGGCAGCGATGGGCCCGAGGACGTACGCACCGCGGCAAGAGCGTACGGAGTGGCACTTGTTCGGTATGCCGACTTTGTTGAAGTCGTGACGTTCGCCAAGGCGCACGCCTGGTGGCGAGCGGCACGAAAGACAGTGATCAGCCCTAGGTCCTGGCCACTGCTCATCTTCTTCGGCTCGGAAGCAGTGACCAAGCGGCTCGGCAAGCTGACCCGTCAAATCTCTGGAGAGGCAAAACTAGGTCATGGATAAGGTCGTCGTTGGAATTTGCACCTACCAGCGACTTGAAGGTCTCAGCGCGCTGCTCGCGGCGCTGCAGCGGCTGCAATTGCGTCAACTCGCGGCCGAGCAGATCACTATTCTCGTTGTCGACAACAGCGCTGCAGGTATGTCTAAGGCGACTTGCGAAGCGGCCATGTCGAGCACCCGCTTTGCAATTCAGTATGTCAGCGAGACGCGCCGCGGTTTAGCGTATGTCCGCAACGCAGCACTTGCCGAAGCGCAACGGCTGGGCGCTACTCACCTTGCATTTATCGATGACGACGAGGTGCCTGAGCCCATTTGGCTCGAACAGCTCTATGAGTCGATCAAACGCGAAGGAGCCGCCGCAGCGTGCGGCCCTGTGTACCCGCTTTTCGAGGCAGCGCCAGGTCCTTGGGTGCCCATCCAATCCTATGCGCTGACCGGACTTGAGGACACAGTCGGCCATACTGGCAATACAATCCTCGACGTCAAAAAACTGGCCAGCCTCGATCTCCAATTCGATATCCGCTTCAACGAGACCGGAGGCGAGGACACTTATTTCTTCAGGGCACTGTCATCCGCGACGGGGAAACCCATCGCCTTCGCTGATGCAGCGGTGATCTGGGAACGGGTGCCCCCAAGTCGAATGAAGGCAAGTTGGCTACTGCGGCGCTGGTTTCGCACGGGTTTGGTTGAAGCCCGCTTACGGAGTGCCGGTGCGGACACGGCGCGCGCGCGCACCGCAAACATCGCCAAAGGTGTTGCCAGGTTAGCTTACGGCAGCACGAAGATAGTAGCTGCACCGATCGTTGCGATCAAACGTGGGCGTCAGCATTTTGTTGCTTGCTGCTTCACGTTCTGTCGTGGCGCGGGCTATGTCGCGAGTGCCTACGGTCACCGCTATGCGGAATACGCCCCACCACCAAAACGCTCTTGATCGCGCCTCATTGCGTCTGACCACACAAAATAGATTCACGAAACTTGCACTTTTCCCCCGCGGCCGTGAAGGCGATCCACTCAAACGCCGCAGTCGCTTGCTGGGCCGGGTCCTCAAGTGGACCGAGCCAATCGACCATCGTGTCGCTGTTCCACAAGCTGACAAGGATTTTGCTGGAATGCGTGGGATATGGCTCTCCCACGGCCCTGAGCACCTCTCTGACCAACTTGCCGTCAATGTACCAGCGAAGGCTATCGGGCAACCACTGAAACGCATAATTATGCATGGCTTTAGATCCATCAGTGTCGATAGGGTTCATGGCACCGCCGATGCTTTGCCCATTGACGAAATAATTAGTTTGAACGGCATTGAGGTCTCGGCCAAGCCACTCGAAATCGATTTCGTCATGAGGATTGGGTTGTGGCGGACCTGAATAAGTAAAGAAACCGGTCACCAGCCCAGAGCCCGCCGCCGCGCGCGCACGGATCTCATACATGCCAAAGCCGAACGTTGCTTTGGACTGAACTTCACTGCACGTGAAATTGTGTTTTTCTGACTTCTCAGGACGCAGCGTCAGGATGAGCTGGCTGTTCTCGACACGGACATTCTTGTTAGACCACGTACAGGCTTGGTGGTCGCCATTTGACCAGCCGTGAGACAAATACCAGCGGCCTGCATCGAGTGTCTCAAAGCGCTCGATGAAAGACTCGCTTGCCTGCGCGCACAAGCATCCCAACAGATACGCACCCGAGATCGCCCATCGGCATTTTTGAAACACGTCGTCTCTCCTGCAATGGGCGAAACTTCCAGAGGTCCGCATAAGGTCTGCAACATCGCGATGGCATCGCGAATGAGATGGATGATTGCCAATGACAAATCAGCCTAGCTTTTCGGGCGGCGGTCGAACCGTAGTCCGTCTTGTGTCTCGCGTTGCCCGGCACTCCAGTTAGACTTGCGATGGCTAACCACCCCACTGGCGAGGAGCGACAGCTCGCTGAGGAGATTGCGCGTGTCATGCTCGTCCAGAAAAACAGCTCGATCCGTGGCAATCATACCTTCTACCGCACGCTGATAGGTTGCGACATCCAGCGACGTGAGTAGCGCCGCAACTGAAGCAGCGAAGGGCTCTTCGAGCGCCCATCCCAAGCGTTCCCGTGCCACGAGGTCACCTGTGGCGGTCGAGCGACGTACGAGCAGCGGGACCGCGTGCAGACCACTCTCATAGACCCTGTTGGGCAAGCACCAGATGGAATTGGACGTGTTGGCTCGGTAATCTGCGCCCCATGTAAGGTGAATGCGGCTGTAAATCTTCGGGAGATCCGTCGGATTTATGTAGGGGCCGTGGTAAACAATGTTTGGATAGGTGTCTGACAATTGGGCAAGGACAGACGGCGTAATGTTGTCAGGCTCAGATGGAGTCCCTCGCAGCACGATCCGCACTTTGTCGCCAAGGGACTGCGCGATTTCGCAGAGCATCTGCAGGCTGCGTTCGCATTTCAAGACGCCAAACCAGCCGATTGTCCAGGGTGGCCCGGCCTTCAAGGTATCGCCAGAGTCCATCGTGCTCGGCGGAAGCTGCTGCGGGACAATTTTGTTCTCAAGAAGAAACCAAGGCCCCCGATAGGTGTGCATCGGCTCAAAATATTTGTGAATGTAGTCAGGTGAGCTAACGACCACCAGCTCCGTTCCCGTCAGCAGACACCCTTCCACGAACCGTAGCAGGCGGCTGCGGGCACCATTGCCCATACAGGCTTCTTGCACGTCCAAAAACTCGTAGACGACGGGCGCACGGGATCTCGCCAAATGCTTCGCTAGGATCGCCACGAGCAGCATATCGAGGTTGCGAGCGTAGATGATATCCGCAGCCCGTAGCTCTGAGCGGTGCCGCAGCACTTCCCATATGCCTCGAACAAGGCGTGGCAACCGCTTCAGATAGTTTCCATCTTCAGTGACGCCCAGATCGATATTGCGCCAGGCTGGCTCTCGATCAGCTTTATTGCGGCGTCGCGTAAACATGAAGCCTGTTACACGCGCCCCATGTGTGAGAAAGGCCGTGGCCCGCTTGACGATAGTCGGTTCGTTCCGCTCATGGCCAAAAAATGCAATTTTTACGTTGGCCGTGTTGCCATAAGCATCCGACTTGGCACCATCGGCAAATAAGCTTCGGGCATTTGTCATGGGAACGTCTCTGCTGCATTCGGGTCTGGGTAGTCCTGCCGCAGGCATTTGCCCCACCCCCGGCGGTTTGCGACGCTGTAACCAGAACGACAACGGATCGTCCGACTTTGCACCGGGCTGGAGCGTTGCAGTGAGCAGCCGGGTCAAACCTTTCGTACTACTCAACGTTATCATGGGGGCAGCGGGGTAGAGACCTTATCAATTTGGCGGCCATCCACGACGCCGCTCGCGGCACATCAAAACCAACCGTTCCGGCAGCCGCGCCGCATCAAAAAGTCGCCACGTGCGCCAATCGTGTGTCGTCAGCCCTGCGGCGTGGTTGCCAACGGGGGCTGGCTGCGGGCCAAATCGGGACCTGCCAAAGCGGCAAAACCCAGAAATCCAGCACCCCAACTCAGATGCATCACCATAGCGGCCGGACCCGAAAGGAGCACGCTTGCGCTGCCAGCGCGCAGCGCTAGGCCGCAACCCCAAACGAGACACATCACTGTGTACAGCAGCGGCCAGGCAAAAAAGAGTGGGCTCGCGAGCACACCCAAGAGGCCGGCACCAAGGCCCGACAGCAAGACCGCGACAGGGAGCATCTGGCGGGCCCGCGGTCTCATGCCATGTTTCTTCAGGGTCCGCGCGCGCCCCCAGCCGAAGTTGAAATATTGCCGCGCGAGAGCTGCAAAGGTAGCGCGCGGGTAGTATTCGATTGCGAGATCATGCGCGAGGTAGATGCGACCGCCCGAGCGGCCCACCCGGACATCGTATTCTGCATCTTCATTGTGCCGGAAGGCTTCATCGTAGCCACCGAGCGCCACGAACATCGTGCGGTCAAAAGCGGCGTGATGACCATGATCGACATAGCCTGAGCGGTTGGCCATGCGGTGTTGCGCCCCGCCATTGCCGAGGCGGCTATTCTGTGCGGCAGCAATCGCCGTTTGCAGGCCAGACTGACCCTCGGTGCGCATGGCGACAACGACGGAGGCGCTGCCCGTACGCTGCAGCGTCTGCACACAGCCCGCAACAAACCCCTCAGGATAGCGCGAGTGACAATCGGCGCGGATCAACACCTTTGAGCGCGGGTCGGCCAGTCTAGCAGCGAGGTTCATAGCCGCCGACTGAGTTCGTCGCTCATTTTGAATGAGCCTGATCCTGCTATCCTGCGTGGCAAGTTCGCGCACGATGGCTTGCGTATTGTCTGCGCTGCCGCCGTCCATGACCAGGATTTCGCAGTCGATACCACTTTTCGGCGGTGCGATCGACCGGATCGCCGTTGCAATATGGCGCTCTTCGTTCAAAGCCGGCATAACAATGGTCACCAGCGGCTTCTCTGTCTGCGGCACGCCCACACTCCCGACAATCAATGACAACGCACCGTAGCGTTTGACGTGACCGCGGGCATTTCACCATTGGCACCTCTTGATAAGTCGAAAGGCGGTGCGTTCCCACGCAGGTTCGTTGTGAATAAGCCTATTGGAGGTACCTGTGTTGACAACAACTACGCCCTCTCTCGTCATCGGACGCCGCGTTACTCAAATAGCGTAAGAGGCACACCGATATGGTACGCTGGCCGCTGCGGCTGCGTTGGCAACACGCTACGTGTTCGCTTGCGTGATCATGGTTGCTCTGCCGAGATAACGCACAGGTGCGCAGCGCTGTGCTGACTTTAACGAGAATTGTGTATGCCGCCCTCGCCCGTCTCCGCCACTCTGTCGGCCGCGTCTCCAGCGTTTGTTGGCCATTTGACGGGACGGCGAGGCAAGGTGCTCGCCTCCGCGGGCGATGCATTTTGGGTCATATTTTTAATCGGCGCCACAGCCCCAACCCAGCTCCTGCCGTTCGAGAGCCCATCGCGGCCGTTTTGGCTGGCAGCCTACCTCAGTGTTTTTGCAATGGCAGTCGGCAAGCCGGCGAAGTTGCTGGCTGAGGTGCGCCGCAATTGGCTGTTGATGACTTGGCCACTCATAGCAAGCGCGTCGGCGCTATGGTCGCTGGCTCCGGCCGTCAGCCTGTATCATGGCGTCCAGCTCGCGATGACAATGCTGATCGGCCTCTACTTGCAGAGCATCAAAGGGTTGGCATCGGTGCTTCGATTGCTCTTCATCGCGCTGCTAATCTCGCTGTTGGCGTCGTTTGCTCTGCTCGTCATCGACCCGGTTTCCGCCAATGGGTGGACCAAAGAGTTTCGCGGAATCTATCACCACAAGAATGAGATGGGACTGCATACCCTCGTGTTGTTGACGACCGCTTTCTGCCTGTTTCTCGATGGCTGGAAGCGCACACTCACCTTGGCGGGTGGCGTTCTGGCGCTTGCGGCGTTGGCAATGACCAAGTCCGGCGCCGCGCTATCCACGACCGCCGTGGTGCTCACGATCCTGCCGCTGGCCCTTTGCCATCGTCTCGGTCGTGACTTCTTAAAGCTTGGCCTTGGCCTGCTGTTGCTCACCGCCGCCTTCTTCGCAACGCTTCTGATCACGCTGAGTTTGAACCCATTTGACTTGGCTCTCGGCAGCGTCGGCAAGGACCCGACGCTGACCGGCCGAACAATTCTCTGGCAGTTTGCGTGGGACGCAATCGGGAGCAGCCCGCTGCTTGGTCTTGGTTTCAAAGGGTATTGGGAAGGCACCGGGACGACCGTGCTTTACCTGCGCTATGTGATCGGTCAAGATTTGTGGTTCTTCCACAACTGCTTTTTGGAAGTTGCCGTCGCATTTGGTGTTTTTGGGCTGCTCCTGTTCGTTGGCACCCTGAGCATATCGGCCTATCGCGCAGCCAGCAGATTCTACACAGAGCGATCAGGCACCACGCTATGGTCCATGATCATCATGGTCGTTCTGATTATCTACTGTTTCGTCGAGAACCCGCTGTTTTGGAATCACAGCTTGTTGCAATTGCTATTTGCAATTATTTGGGCCGCCTCTCTGCCAACGCGCGTGCCCCTGCCATCGGCAAGGCGTTGACAGGGTTGGTGAGTGCAAGTGGCCCAGCATGCCACGGGCGCAAAATGCTTAGCGCGCCATCAGCTCAAGCAGGAGGGCCTTGAGGTCAGGTTCGGCGACCAGATCAGCGGCAATCGGAAGTTCGAACCAACCGCGTTGACGCTCTTTGAACTCCGGCCAAACGGCGGCTTCCTCGGTGACTTCGAGAACATAAACCAGCACCTTGAGCGTGTGCAGCTTATCCTTGCGGCGCTTGTTATAGGTGAAAGTACCAATGCTTTTGGAGTGGGTCGCGCCGCGAACGCCGGCCTCCTCCCAGGCTTCCCCCGCCGCCGCCTCGTGATCCTCAAGGTCGCGCCACGGCCAGCCTTTAGGAACGACCCAGCGTCGGGTCTCGCGGGATGTAATCAGCAAAACCTCCCACGCACCGGAACGACTCCGCCGAAGTGGTATGGCTGCAACCTGATATGCTTTCGCCATTACCGTGGTTCGCGTCTCGGGTTTCAACAGGTCAGCGGGCCAACCAATTCGCAAAAGTTGCCGCAACATAAGCTATAACCGCACAGGCCGGAAATGTTGCGAACCATGCCAGAATGATCTTTTTCAGAACGCCCCATCGCACGTCTGATGTCCGACGGCTGGCACTAACGCCGACAACGGCGCTGGTGATCGTATGGGTGGTCGACAACGGTATACCATAGGCCGACGCAACCGAAATTGTTGTCGACGCAGCCATGGTCGCCGCAAACCCTTGCCACGTCGTCAGCCGCGTCATCTTTGAGCCAACGGTTTGAATGATCTTCCAGCCGCCGAAGCTGGTACCAATACCCATCGTCAGCGCGCAGATGACAATCACCCACCAGTCAATCTGAAACGTCGGAATTGCGCCGCCCGCCAGCAGGGTCAGGGCGAACACGCCCATGAACTTCTGCCCGTCATTCAGCCCATGATTGAAGGCCATGAACCCGGCCGACAGCATTTGCAGGCGATCAAATGTCCGCTTCGCGCGCGTGGGTGGCGCTTGGGCAGCGAACTTGGTGATCAGCCGGCCGAGCAAAAAGGCACCACCAAAGCCAAAGGCCAGCGAGGCCACCATGCCGACGCCGACCTTCTGCCAGCCCGCCGACTGCAAGGCATCCAAGCCGCCGCCGGCAAACGCCGCGCCAGCGAGGCCCGCCAGCAGTGCATGGGACTTGCTGACCGGGATGCCGAAACGCGCAGCAAGACTGCCCCAGATGATGATCGAGATCATTGTCGCGGTGATTGATGCAAGCGTCAGCGAGGACGGGGCGACAATGCCCTTTCCGACGGTGGCCGCAACGGCCGTTCCCGCCATCGCGCCGATCGTGTTCATGATCACGGCCATGATGACCGCCTGCCGCGGCGTCATGACCCCCGTGGAGATGACGGTGGCGATAGCATTCGGCGCGTCCGTCCAACCATTGACGAACTCTGCCGCCAGCACGGCAAACAAAGCAATCAGCAAGCCGAGTGTGAGAGCCTCCATCTACGCTTCCTTGCGGGCAAGCGAAAGGATCAGTCCGGCACAGTGGTTCGCATCATCAGTGATCTGTTCCAGCAAATGGAACAACTGATGCCACGCAATAAAGCCGAGGCCGACAGCACCAGGCGTTGAAAACTCTTCAACCAGCTTTCGCTCATGCACCGCCACAATTTTGTCGGCGTGCGATTCCATTTCGTCGATCTTGTCGGCAACCGCGCGGACGCGCGCCAGCGACAACCGGGGCTCGGCCAGCATGGCGACAAGGCTATCGAGCAACGTCAGCATGTCCCCGCCAAGGCTCATCAACTCGATGGCCTCGGGTCGCATCTGGCCGAGAAACTTCTGGTAAGCATCGATATGCAGCGCAACCTTGCGCATTCCATCGATGACATCGTCCAGTTCATCCGTCAGCCGCATCGCATCGGGAATGTCGAAGCGCATGATGAACGAGTTGTCGAGCAGCTCATGGACCTCATCGACGACCCGGTCGGCCTTGTGCTCAAACGCAATTGTGCCGGCGACATCTTTGCCCTGCGTCGCCCGGAAATGAGCAGAACACTCAAGAGCGATGCTTGAGATTTGCCGCAGGCTTGCGGCGTATTTGTCGTTCCCGGACGGGCCAAATAAGGTCGCCCAGGCATTTTGCACGATCTTTAGCACAGGACCCCCTCGGGACGGTGGCACCCCCACGCCCGGTCATTTTGCACTTACCCGCCCATATAGCCCGGTGGGACCGCAACGCAACCCGGCATTCTAGCCTGCGGTGGAAAGACAGTGGAACGCTTTCGTCCAGGAAGGCGGCTATCCGTCGATTTTCAGCCGTGTTCGAGGAACTCCGCCAGGGCTGCGGCGGGCGGATGCGCATAGTTCGATTTGCGGCTGACCGCGATCCCAGAAATCCGTTTGAGCCGCACGGCGGTCTCGGTCATCTTCGCCAGCACCGCCAGGCCATCTAAGATGGGTGCGCCGTCAATGGACGCGGCATGACTGGCACCAAACATCAGCATCGGCAAACCGCCAGCCGGCACGATCACGTCGGCCCCAGCGGCCAGCAGCAGCCGCGCCTCGTGCTCAAACTGAGTGCGCAGGGTCTTGGCCACCTCGCCGTCTGGATCCGCAAAGGCCTGCATGAAGTCTGAGACCATGCAATTCACCGCGCGTACGCCGACTGTTCGTCCACCCAAGCCGTAGCGCACGATTTGATCTTCATGCCAGGGGACGAAGGCCGGATTGATCGTCACCAAGCCAATCTTGCGGCCAAGTGTGAGCGCATACGTCAGTGTGGTCTCGCCAAGCCCCATGACCGGGATCGAAACGACGGACTTAGCCTCGGCCAAGCCGGCATCCTGGAAGTGCGTGATCGCTACCGCATCCCAACCCTCGCGTTCAGCAATCACTGTGTTCTTGATGATGTTTCGGGCGATACGAAATTCAGTGACCGCATGCGTCGTCGTAGCAGGCGGCGTGGTCGTGTTGAATGAAAGGGTGGTCGTCGGCTCCACGACAGCCTTCAGGTGCGCTTCCAGCCTTGTGATATAGGCCCCGTGCTGAACACGATCTGTCGCACCTTGGAACCAGATCCGGATCGGTTCGCTCATGGCTCAGCGGTCTCCGCAATGGCAGGCAAGGGCACTTTCAGCCCGCCGCAAGTTTGGCCGGCGGCGGTTCGGCCACCGCAGCATTGGCCTCCTCGACGCGCTGCAGAAGCTCGAGCGATACCGATTTGATGGCTGCACCAACAGCACCGGGATATTTCCCGAGCCATGAGCGGCCTTCAGGAGAAAACTGCGTAATGTGCTGGAGTGCAATCGAGCGATGGATGGGCTGTGTGAAACAGCGATTGTCGCCACGCTCCCGGAGCCACGCGTCGTAGTCGCGGTCTTGAGTACCATTCGGGTCCATCAGATTGACCACGACACCGAGATTTTCGGCGAACCCCATCTCCGGATTGAGCGCTTTGAACCGCCGAAAGACTTCCAGGCCGCAGACGGAGATGTAGTCCGGTTTGGTCGGCGAAACATGGAAATCCGCCTCCCGCAGCCATGACTCTGTCAACACCGATAGCCCCGGTGGACAGTCGATCAGCACGATGTCGAAGGCAGATCGAACGCCGTCCAGCAGTGATTGAATGGTCGATCGCAGGGCGCCGTGCTGGGCCTCCTTGGAGACCTCCCGTTCGAACAGGGTCAGTTGCATGTCGCTGGGGATCAGATAGAGGCCGCTCGCGTCGTCGATGTCCGAGCTGCCGCCCACCACATACTTCGGCCAATCGAGCGGCTGTTGCTGCAACACGGTGTTGGCCAGCAAGTCAACAATTGTGGTCGCGTCCGATTGCAGCTTGTGCAGACGCATAGAGGTCATCAGCATAGAGCTGACGCTGGCTTGCGAGTCGGAATCGATCACCAGCACTGTCTTGTTGAAAAGCGCTGTCAGCGTCTCGGCAATAGCGAGCACGAGCGTCGATTTGCCGACGCCGCCCTTGGTATTCATCACCGCAATCGTCGTGCGCTTCATGACGGCCTGCTGCCTCCTGTAGCCCATGCAACAACGCATCGCGCAGGGCGGCTCCGCTTACACGGCATGCCCACGCACGTACGTCCCACACGATGTACTCTACCCCGACCAGAATTATGCGGCGTCAATATGAGTGCACGTGTTCGGCGCTAACGCGTCCGTGTACCCTCAATAGCATCATTTCAGGGATGCGGAAGTCAAACAGTATCCGATCAAATCTGTTCTGTTCCTCGCAGTGCCGCACGAAAACGGGCGCATCCTGGTGGATACGCCCGTCAATCGGGTCTAATTGGAGGGGATAAATGGGGCCGAAGGGGGATCGCCGACGTCGACGCCGGCAGTCCCACCCGCTTTAGTGGAACCAGCCGCGCCGTGCCGGCCGCCAGCCGGTGCCACCCTTTTGCACGAGAACGCTCTGTTCGGCGACGGCCATCACGGCCGGACGTGT
>JANNEU010000470.1:0-4593 GCA_031379035.1 Hyphomicrobiaceae bacterium
TTCCAGCGTGCGCGCGTCGGGAGATGCGCTTTCGTCGGCATGAAAATCAACATCGAGGCCGTGTGCGCCCGCTGCCTGATAAATGCGGTCAAGGGCGATGCGGAGTTTGTCGTCAGGTGCGCGGCCGACGAAGGTCAGGCCGCCGAGAATGCCGCCATGTTTGGCGACCATCGCGACAATCGCGTCGAACTGCGGCGTGTCATCGACGGCAAAATCGACGGGGAACAATGCAACCGCCTGGAGTTTGATCCGCGATTTCCAGCTTTCCCGCATCTCGGAGAACAACGGCCAGGAGATGCCGGTTTGCTTGCCGATACTGTCAATGTGGGTCCGCAGCGCGCCGGTGCCATGTGCGTAGGCACAACGCAAATTAAAATCCATGCGCGCCTGAACATCGTTGCGTGACCAGTTGCCATCACGATCCGCACCAACAGTTTGCCGCGCCATCTCATGCGTACCATCGGCTAAGGGCGTGCGTGGTAAGATCTGCCCTTTGTCAATGTGGGTATGCACATCGACGAAACGCGGCAAGACCAGGCGGCGTTCTAGGTCAATGACTTCGGCTGCACGCTGGCGGTTCTCAACATAGGGCTCGATACGGTCGATCTTGCCGTGCGAGATCCAGATATCGCAGCGGAGAAGGCCGCTTGTATCGTCTTTCCAACCGGTTTCGCCCGGTGCCAAGGCGAGGGGCACGGTCGCGTTGGCGAGGACGTAGCGGTTGGTCGTTGGCGTGATCGTCGGCATGATTTTGCGTCATCTCAAGTGCGCCGCGCCGGTGACACGCGTGGCGCGCGATGGAAGATCTTATTTCTTCAACAACAGGAAGGCTGCCAGCAACAGCACAATGGCGAGCACGGATCGCACAATCCAGTCCGGTGCCCGCCCGGTCACGCGCGCACCGGCGGCGATCCCCGGGATCGAGCCCGCGAGCAGTAGCCCCAACACACGCAGATCGATGCTACCGAGCGCGAGATGGCCAAAACCAGCAACAAACGTCAACGGGATCGCGTGGACGATGTCGGTCCCGATCAGACGGCGCACGCTGAGGGTTGGATAAAGCAACATCAACGCCGCGACGCCGATGGCACCGGCTCCCACTGACGTGAGCACGACCAAGATGCCGATCACCAGGCCGAGCACGAGCGTCCACGGACGCTTCAGCGTTGGGGCTGTTTCGTCAGTTTCATCGTCATATCCGCGCGAACGCACGAGCCATGGGTAAGCCGCGTTCGCGATGGCGCTGATGATCAGGATGACACCAAGCGCTTTCCTGATGAAGGCCGACAACATCACTGTATCAGGGTGGGCCCACTTGAGCCATGCCAGCGTTGCGATGGCACCGGGCAGACTACCGGCGGCCAACCAGGCCAGCACGCGCCAATCGATGTTGCGGTGCTTCTGAAAGCGCCACGCGGCAGTTGACTTGGTGATGCCCGCAAACAAGAGGTCGGTCCCAACTGCAACAGGGGCTGGCACACCAAAAACAGAAATCAGCAGAGGTGTTGTGAGCGATCCGGCTCCAACGCCTGTCATGCCGACGAGGAAACCGACAATGGCTCCGCTCGCACTGAGGCCCACCGCCCAAATCAGAGGATCAAAATTCATTCAGTTGGATACCAAAATTGCAATCACTGCGCGAGCGCGCTTTTGACCGCGAGCAGATCACGCCACACCTGTTGCTTGGCGCTTGGTGTACGCAGCAGGTATGAGGGATGAAGCGATGCCATCACGCGGGTCGCGTGGCCGCCGATTTCGATATCTCGCCATTTTCCGCGCAACCTCATAATGCTGTCGTCACCACCCAAAACCTGTCTGGCGGCTGCCGCGCCTAACAACAAGACAACGTCGGGGGCTACAAGTGCCACTTGCCGTTCCAGGAATGGCCGGCAGACCTCGGTTTCTTGTGGCGTCGGCATGCGGTTACCGGGCGGGCGCCAATAGACAACGTTAGTGATGTGGCACACGCCAGCGGTCAACCCAATCGCTGCCAACATGCGATCGAGAAGGTCGCCAACCGGTCCAACGAAAGGTTCCCCGGCCAAGTCGTCTTCGCGCGCCGGCGCTTCACCGATCACCATGAGCCGCGCTTGCGACGCACCACGGTAAAAACACAGCGACTTCGCAGTCGCCTTAAGGCCGCACCCATCGAAGTTGGAGAGCATCTGGCCGAGCGCCTCAATCGAAGCGGCCTTGGGGGCCTGTGCGCGCGCCGCCAATACGGCGGCGTCTGGTGGCGTCGCTGAGAATGCACGGGTCGGTGCCGCGACCGGCGTCGCGGGCGACGGCCGGCGTTCGCGCACTGAGGGAGCAGGCAGCAACGTGGCCGTACGAGCAGGCGGCAGTGTGTTAGCCGAGGGAACGGCTGTGGCAGTTGCGGCAGCCGATCCCGCACGGCGCGGCATTACAAAGCCAGCGCCTGGGCGCGCGGCACCGTGCATCGACCAGTCAATAGTGTGTGGGCCCACGACGGCATCGACCCCCATAGCCGCGTACCAGTCCAGCAGCCGGAGTGTCTGATTGAGGGTCGTATCATTCATTGTGGGGCAGGGGATGGGATCACTGATCGACGGTGAATTGCAGCAGCGCTTTGTATAGCACCAACGACAGCGCCATAACACGTGCGCTCGGCGACTACCAATTGCCGTAGATGACCGTGCACTTATCTCAGCGCCGCTAGTGGGAGAGTGTCTCATGGACCAGACGCAACAAACTCGTAAGCTTTGCGCAGCACAGTTCAACGCATAGCCCACGGCACGCAGGTATCGAGTGACGAACCCAGCAGTAACACCCCCCAAGGACGCCGTTCTTGACTTGTTCGTCATTGGTGGCGGAATCAATGGCACCGGGATTGCTGCGGATGCGGCCGGTAGGGGCCTGCGGGTCGCGCTTGCAGAGAAGTCCGATCTGGCGAGCGCGACCTCGTCGGCCAGCTCCAAGCTCGTCCACGGCGGTCTGCGTTACCTGGAGTACTACGAATTCAGGCTCGTCAGAGAGGCGCTAGCGGAGCGCGAAGTTCTGCTCGCCAAAGCCCCGCATCTGATTTGGCCGCTGCGGTTTGTCCTGCCGCACGTCCCGGGCGTTCGCCCGCGTTGGATGGTGCGTGCCGGCCTTGCCTTGTATGACAACCTGTACCGTCGACGTCACATCCCCCGATCACGCGCGATCAATCTCGCAGCCGATCCGGCAGGGAAGCCGCTAAAAGCAGAGTATCCAAATGGCTTCACCTATTGGGATTGTTGGGTCGACGATGCACGTCTGGTAGTGCTCAATGCGAAGGCCGCGCGCGACCGGGGCGCAGAAATCCTTACGCGGACACGCGTGGTCGGCCTGAGCAGCATCGACGGCCTCTGGCGCATTATGTTGGACAATAGCGGCGAGCAGCGCGAGGTGCGCGCCCGCGCGCTTGTCAATGCCGCAGGCCCATGGGTCGATAAGATCGACGGCCTAGCCTTGGGCAATCGCACTGAGCACAATCAGGCGCATCTGCGCCTGATCAAAGGCAGCCACATTGTCGTGCGGCGTATCCCCGGTGCAGACGATGCCTATCTGATGCAGGGCACCGACAAACGTGTTGTGTTCGTACTTCCCTTCGAAGAGCGGTTCACGATCATTGGCACCACCGACATCACTTATGCCGGCGATCCTGCGGATGTGTCGGCAAGCGTTGATGAAGAACACTATCTGCTTGAGCTCGCCAATCGGTTCTTCCAAGCTCAACTATCAGCGGCAGATATCGTGTGGCGCTATGCGGGCGTACGCCCCTTGTATGATGACGCCAGCGATAATCCATCAGCGGTGACCCGCGACTATCATCTGGAACTCAAGACCGGTGGCGACCAACCACCGCGTTTGTCAGTCTATGGCGGTAAAGTCACGACCTATCGCAGGCTTGCAGAAGAAGCGCTGGCCAAGCTGCAACCGCACATCGGCAGGCAGTGCGGCCCCGCATGGACAGCATCAGCACCGCTACCGGGCGGCGACATAGCGGCCGATGGCTTTGAAGCCTTCACGGCAGATTTGTTGCGTCGCTATCCAGCGTTTGAACCGAAGCACTTGAAGCGTTTGGCACGGCGACATGGCAGCCTGGTGAGCACTGTCATGGGTGACGCAAAAACACCGACGGATATGGGCCAAAACCTCTTCGGCGGGCTGACGGCGCGCGAAATTGCCTACATGAAGTCTGATGAGTGGGCGACCACGCCGCAGGATGTTCTTTGGCGCCGCACAAAGCTGGGACTGCACGCGTTGCAGGATCTGACACTGGTTGAGCGGGACACGCTTGAGGCATCGATCAGTCGTCTGCTGTGAAACCCACGGCTTGGCTCTAACAGGCTAGTGGCTTGCCCCGGCTAATTTGACTCATGTGCAGGCACCGCGAACACTGATTCTTGCTTTGTCGGGACCAACCGGCAAGGCAAATCGATCATGGCGGCTAAGAAATTCATCGTTGAACTCGACGACACCGAGCGTGCGCGGCTCAACGCTTTCATTTCCAAAGGCAAGGCGCCCGCGAAGGCGATTCTCAAGGCGCGCATCCTGCTGAAGGCGGATCAAAGCGAGTGCGGTGTGGGCTGGTTGGATGGGCCAATC
>JANNEU010000479.1:0-3326 GCA_031379035.1 Hyphomicrobiaceae bacterium
CGGACCTTTTGCATTTTATAGACGCATAAATCGGGGAGGCAGTTTGTGCTTAGACCCACCCAGACTTTGTCTCGTCGGCTGCTACAGCGCCTGACGCTGCTCGCCGCCGTGGTCACCGGACTGCTGCACGCGGCCATCCCACCGGCCCTGGCCAGCGCCGAGTTCGAGATCCTGTTCCCCGAGGCACGCAACAATCCGGCGGAACTGTTCTTCAAGCCGATCTGCAACGCGCGGCTGGATGGCGTGATCTGGGGCCCCGATCCCGATGTAACGGGCGACACCGGCGATGCCGCCAAACTCAAAATCAAGCTGCAAGCCTTCCTGACCGAAGCTGCCACCTACGGGCCGCTGCCCGACGGTCACTTCTACGTGCTGTGCTTGGCGTCGGTCGGCGGCGATCTGCGCGAAGCAGTCGAGATCGGCAAAGTCTTCCGCGGCTGGACGATGGTGATCGAGGACCGAGCCATTTGCGAGTCGGCCTGCTCGATTGTGTTCATGAGCGCCGCACCGCGTGATCGCGTCTTTATGTTTTCCGAAGTCGCTCCCGGGCGCTTCCTGCATCATCTCGGCCGCCTCGGGTTTCACGGTCCCGAGCTGAATTTCACGCTCAAGGAAGCGAAAAAACTGAAGCCGGACCAAGTGGTGCAGACAGCCAAGGACGCCTATCGCGGTGCGCTCGACCGCATCCGCGCAGTCGCGTTCCCAGACGACCGTCGAGAGGAATTGTCCGTTAAGTCATTCCTCGGGTCCGGCCAGCTGCCAAACGCTATGCCGCCCGATCTGCTCATGAGTTTTCTGTCGGTGCCGCACGCGGATATGTTCCGCATCACGAGTTTGCTGGAGGCCATGAGCTGGGGCATTGAAGTCTACGGCATCAAGCCACCACCCGCGCTGTCGGCAAGTTTGCTGGTATCCGCGTGCATCAACGTCGCAACGGCCAGATGTTTGTACAGCCCCGATGGTGAGTGTCTGGAGTGGATGGCGACGCTGACCGGACAGCGCAAGTCGAAACCCACGCCTGGTGAGGTGGCGCGCAACTATCCCCTCACCTTCAACGCGATCGCCCTCTACGCGACGATGGGTCAAGACATCGGGCTCGGAAACTATGGGCCGAAAAAAGTGGAGCTGCCGAAGACCGAGGTCGCTGCTCCGGCGTCAGGCGTTCCGCCAGAAAGCAGAGAAGCCGCCGAGGTTTTCACCTACATCGATAAGAATAATCACTCCATGTGCGACATCCGTGCCACTTGGCACGGCGACCGCCTCACCAACCTCCATCTCGATCTCGCAGCCTTCAAAGTTGCTGGCCAGCGCGTGCTTGTCACGCCGCTCCTGGTGCCCGACTTCGACCCCGGCAACATCAGCCGCTATCACCTGCGGCCGTGGCGGATGATCCCACCCGCGACGCCGATCAACATGCTGAGCATGCCAGACTTCTGGGACAAACTCGTCGAGAGCGGCAACTTCTTCGACCGGGCACCGAATTGGGAATAATTTTTGCGCACCGCATTCCGTCCACTGACAACAGCCATCGACATCGACACCGAGCAGGTTCCCATGTCCGCACCCCGCTTCATCTCCTGTCGCTTGACGCTACTCGCTGCGGTCGTGGCCGCACTCCTGAACGCGATCGCATCGTCGGTTCCCGCCCAAGCCAGCGCCGAGTTCACAATCCTCTACCCCGAGGCCCGCAACAATCCCGCAGAGCTGTTCTTCAAACCAGTCTGCAACGCCCGGCTGGATGGCGTGATCTGGGGCAAGGACCCTGAAGATCCCAAAGACCAAGGCGATGCAATGCGGCTCGCGCCGCAGGTTGAGAGTTTTTACGCCGAGGCAAAACCCTTCGACAAACCCGAAAACAGCTACGGTAAGCCGAAGGATGACTATTTTGCGCTGTGCCTATCCTCGCCCGGTGGGGATTTGCGTGAGGCATTGAAAATCACCAAATTGTTCGGACGCAACTGGATGATGGTGGTGGAGGACGGTGCCGATTGCATCTCCGCATGCTCGATCATTTTTATGAGCGCCGAACCGCGCGATAGGAAAAGCGGATATGACAACGAAGCCGCTGGTCGCTTCCTGCACTATCGCGGCAGGCTTGGATTTCATGCCCCAGTGCTGAATTTTCCGGCGAGCAGGGCGGCAGGCCTGACACCGGAACAAGTCTCGCAGGAAGTCCAGAAAGCCTACGGCGACGCACTTGAGCGCATGCGTGAGGTGATTTTTGGTCCTGCCCCAGATACGGGAAAGCACGTTAGCAAGCCGAGCGTCGCACCGGATAAGCGTTACGACACCTTAAGACGCGCGATGTATTTCGCCGTCGGCGCTGACGACCGCATGCCTCAGGGTGCCATTCTGGCCTTCATGATTGTCCCACACAACGACGTCATGTTCGTTGACAGCGTTTCAGCGGCGATCTCCATGAATATCGAGATCTACGGCATCGCACCACCGCCGCGATTGACCGGCTCCTTGCTGGCTTCGGCATGTACAAACGTTGCCGCTGCACAATGCATGAACTCCGCAAATGGAGAATGCGCGCAGCACTACAAGCGTACCTCCGTGCAGGGCAAGGCGAGCACCGACGAAGGCAATGGCTTCAGGTCCAATGCCATGTTGCATCTTTTTATGAACATAAAGGGTGATGAAGTTCCGCGACACCATCAGGGATTTCAAACGCTCTGGCCACAGTCGAAACCGACAGTTTCAAATCCGAACCCCTACGAACCGATGGGGGGCAAGTTCTACAATCGTCCACTCACGGCGCGGGATCCAAAACTCTTGATCCAAGTGTTCGAAATGCAGGACATAAACGGCCGGTCGGATTGCGACATCCGCGCGATTTTCGACGCACAAAAATTGCTCGATTTGCAGATCCAGATTGTTTCTGGAAAAGCCAAGGAGCAGCGTGCGCTGCTACAGCTTGAAATGCGTGATCCGCAGGAGGAATTGATACGGTCCTACAGTGTCTTTCATTTGCGCCCCTGGAAGATGCTGCCGGCGGCTACACCGCTGACGCAGTTGGGCGGGGCGAACCCCTGGGGCGCGCTGGCCGAAGGGAGCAACTTCTTCAGCCGTCCACCGAACTGGAAATAGCCTTTCCGCAGCGCCGCCCATTACTTGAGAGCGACTAACGACGCACACCGAAAGCCCCCATGTCCTCACCCGTCTTCGTCTCCTATCGCCGCGCTGATACACAGCACGTCACTGCGCGTCTGTTCTCACGGCTGGCACCGCGCTATCTCGCCGAGGCGGACATTTTCATGGATGTCGAAGCCATCGCGGCCGGTGCCGACTACACCAGCGTGCTCCATAACCAGTTGGCGGAC
>JANNEU010000013.1:0-4724 GCA_031379035.1 Hyphomicrobiaceae bacterium
CGACGCGTTCGCCGAGATGAAACTGCGCGCCGAACGGTTTGATCTGATTGAGCAGGCGGTCGGTCAATTCCTGGCCGGTAACGATGGGCAGCGCCGGAATGTCGTAGATGGGTTTTTCGGGATAAAGTTCCGAGCACTGGCCGCCGATTTTGTCGAGGATGTCGATGAGGTGGCATTTGATGTCGAGCAGGCCGAGTTCGAACACGGCGAACAGGCCGCACGGGCCGGCACCGATGATGAGGGCATCGGTTTCGATGGGGGCAGTGGTGGCGGACATGGGCTACATCCTCGGGGTGTCGAACGGCATGTATTGACCGGCCATGACAACCAGAGCTGTCCAGCCTATGGCCCGGTTCCCGTGAGCCGACTCCACTCCGTCATGGCCACGCAGGCGGCCACCCAAGCAAGTCAAATCAGCTTCGTCATCTCCGACCAACGATATCGAGATGATATCGCGAGACCTTCTGCGCGCGCCAAGCCGATATTTGCTTGGGTGGCCGCCTGCGCGGCCATGACGAAAATCACGGAACCCGAAACACTGTGCCAGACCACCTGTGGGGGCAGCCAGTCATTGGTACACACATAACGCGTTGGTGGCGCTGTGCAATAGCCCGGGCGTCGCAGGGGAATTCTGGTCTGCGGGGCGGCCGAGTGACGCGAAATAATGCCCCGGCTGCACGAATTTCGGAAATAATCCGGTGGGACGGCTCGCCGAAAAGACCATCAACCCACGGCTGTCACTCAATCACTTCGTCGGCGCGGACGAGGATCGATGGCGGCAAAGTGATGCCGAACGCACTCGCGGTTTTCAGGTTGACGGCAAATGTGAACCGCGTGGGTTCCTCAACGGGCAAATCGGCCGGGACTGCGCCCTTCAGAATTCTGCCGACGAGCGCGGCGGTTCGCCGGTAGTCATCGCCCAAATTGGGGCCATAGGACATCAGGCTGCCGTCCTGCGCCTCAAGCAGGAAAGAATGGATCGACGGCAGACGGTGCGTGAGCGCCAACGCCGCAATCTCTTTGCGATGCGTAAACATGGTGTTGTCGGTGAGGAAGATGACGCTCTGGGCGCCAGCGCGCGCGACGTCGGCAAAGGCCGGCGCCAGATCTTCGATGCCGCGGAGTTCGCGCGGGATGATCTCAATCCCTCGCGTTGCGGCGGATCGCGTAATGTTTTCCAGGAGCGGGCCGTTTTCCGGAAAATCGCCGCGGAGGACGGCGACGCGCTTCATGCCCGGGAAAGCGTCGATGAGGAACTCAAGGCGCTTACCGCCAAGACCAGCATCGCCGAAGGTTAAGCCCGTAAAGTTCGCACCGGGCCGCGCGAGGCTGTCGACGAGGCCCAGACCGATCGGATCGGACACGAAGGCGAACACGACGGGCACCCTTACGCCTGCTTGCTTCAGTGCGCGGGCGGCCGGAGTGGTGAGCCCGATAATGACGTCGGACTTTCCGGCGGCGATTTGGGCGGCGAGAGCGGCGAGCCGGCCGCTGTCACCTTCCGCGGCGAAGATGTCGATTGTTGCTGTGCGGCCATGCTCGTAGCCAAGTGTCCGGAGAGCTTCGTAGAGGAGGTGGATCGGCGTCCGATCGGGGAAGCCGCTGTGCAGAATGGTGATGCGTGGCCCGGCTTGCGCGATCACAGAAGGCGCGAAGTGCAGCGCGGCCATTGCGCCGGTGAGTAAAGCAATAAGTGCGCGTCGCCGCAGCATGGTCATTACCCGACGCTTGAAACCACATCAAATTCAACTGAGAGCATAAGGCGTTCTGCCATGGCTGCCCAGCAATTGAAATGAGGACCGCGGACGAATGCCGCGAGGCGTTAGTGGCATGAACGCGCTGGCGAAGAGCGCCGCCTCTGAGCGGTGCATCGTTCGCCACTCGCTCTCACACAGCCCACTCCCCCGACTTGGCGAAGGCCCAGTAGGCGGCGCGGGCATTGCGGTAGATGGGGCCGGGCTGGAGTTCGACGGTTTCGAGTTTGGTGATGGGGGCGACTTTGGAATAGTTGCCGGAGGTGAAGATCTCGTCGGCTGCGAGGAAGTCTTCGACGCGCAGCGTTGTCTCGCGGACTTCGAGGCCGTCTTTGCGCAAGAGGTCGATGACGCGTTGGCGAGTGACGCCATTGAGGAACGCGCCGGTGGGATTGGGCGTGAGCACCACACCGTCCTTGACCATGAAGATGTTGGACGAGGCGGTTTCGGCGACGTTGCCGAGCATGTCGAGCACGAGGGCGTTGGTGTAACCGCGGCTGCGGGCCTCGCGCACGGCGCGGGTGTTGTTGGGATAGAGCGCGCCGGTTTTGACGTCGGTCGGCATGGTTTCAAGCGTGGGGCGGCGAAACTTTGAAACGGTGAGCGATGAGCCGGTGGGCGCGGGCAGCGGCGCTTCATACATGCTGAGACAGAAGCGGGTGGAGGCTGGGTCCGGCAAGAAGCCATCGGGGCTGTCGGCTTCGGCCCAGTACATGGGGCGGACATAAAGCTCGCTGCCGCGTTTGAACTTGGCGGCACCGGTGTGCACCAGGGCGACGATGTCGGCTTCTTTCATCATGGGTTCGAGGCCCATTTTGAGTGCAGAAACGTTCACGCGGGCGGCGTGTTTGTCCATATCGGGCATGGTGTTTTCGAAGATGCGGGCGCCATCGAACACGGAGGAGGCGAGCCAGGCGGCGTGGGTGCGCGGGCCCATGATGGGCGGGTTGCCCTCGTGCCAGCTGCCATCGAGATAGGTCCAGGTTTGGGAATACCAGGGCATGGGGGAGGCTCCGGTTGGGGTGATGGAAGGGCGGGCGCACGTGCAATTCAAGCGCTCGGTGTTATGACTTGCCTTTCCGCTTTGGCATCTTCGGCATGACGCGCTTCATGTATTGATCAAACAGTGGAACAGTAAATGCCGTGTCGCCATGTTGCGGACTGTAAATCATGCCTTTGCGGATCAGACCGCTGCGGAGCGGCGCACTGCTCTCTACAAGAACGCCAAGCTTCTCCGCAATGTCACCCGAGCGATGCGGGCCGGGCCCGAGTTCGGCCATAGCGCGCAGATAGTCTTTTTCACGCGGCGTGAGACGATCAAAGCGGACACGGAAGAAGCTGTCATCGAGACTGGTCGTTGCCTCGGCCGTTGCTGCGCGGGCATCCTTTTCGCTTATCGGCGACGACTTCGCGACGTTCCATGCATGGTATCCCCACTCCTGCAGGAAGTAGGGATATCCCTCTGTTACCCGGAGAATCTCGTCGAGCGCCCCTTCGGTGTATTTGACACCTTCACGCGTGGCAGGATCGACAATTGCTGCCCGAGCATAAGCCGGCTCCAGTGGCCCAACTTTGGGAAAACTGAAAAGCCGCTCTGCATAAGACTTTGAGGCGCCCATTTGCCCAACGAGTTGTGGCAACCCCGCGCCGACCACCAACAGAGGCAGACCTTTTTGAGCCACGCGATGCACGGCCATGATTAAAGCGCTCAATTCTTCGACGCTGAGATATTGGAGTTCGTCGATGGTGATCAGCACCGTTTTGCTGCGGGATTTTGCAGCGGCGCCGACAGCCAGGAAGAGAGACGTGAGATCAGCCTCAAGGTCGCCGCTGTCAGCGGCCCCCTTTTCGGCGGGAAGGCTGAGACCGATATCGAAGTCGCCCATGCGAAGCTTTACCGAGCCGACGAAGCTCTTCAGCACGCCGAGCCCGCGCCGCGTTGCATCTGTGGCCTTGGCCATCGTGTCGAGGCTCAGAAGCAATGTTCGAAGCCCGGGAGCCAGAAGTGCTGGAAGCGACTTGCCGTCGTGGGCTTCGATGTGAAGTGATTTGCAGTCAAACTCCTCGGCAATTCTCTGAACTTCATTGAGGAGAACGGTCTTGCCCACGCCGCGAAGGCCGATAAAGATGAAGCTCTTAAAGGATAGGCCTTTTTGGACCCTTTGAATTGTAATGCGCGCTTGCTTGAGGACGTCGTCGCGGCCCGCGAGTTCGGGCGGGCGGGTTCCGGCTCCCGGGGCGTACGGGTTCGAGGCGGCATCCATTTATAGGGACCTTTGGAAACTTACTGAACTTATTGTCTGGATGATAAGATTCCAAAGGTCTGTCAAGATGCACTGAGCGAAGGATGTTACCAGCCGACGATCGTCCCCACGTGGACATCCCGCCCCGTCTCCGCTATCTCGCCCTCACCATGCTGCACATCAACGAGCTGACATACCGGATCGAGGGGCGACCGATCCTTGAGGGTGCCACTGTGGCGATCCCGACGGGGCACAAGGTGGGCCTGATCGGGCGCAATGGGACGGGCAAGACGACCTTGTTGCGGCTGATCATCGGCGAGATTGCGCCCGATGACGGCTCAATCACCATCGGGCGCAATTTCAAGATCGGGCACGTGGCGCAGGAAGCGCCAGGGGGCGACGACAGTCTGCTCGACTGGGTGCTGGCGGCGGACATGGAGCGGGCGTCGCTGCTGGCGGAGGCGGAAACGGCGACGGATGCGCTGCGGATCTCCGATATCCAGATCCGGTTAAACGATATTGACGCGCATGCGGCGCCGTCACGGGCAGCGTCGATTCTGGCCGGCTTAGGCTTCGATGCGGAGGCGCAGGCGCGGTCGTGCCGGGAATTCTCGGGCGGGTGGCGCATGCGGGTGGCGCTGGCGGCGGTGCTGTTTTTAGAGCCGGAAATTCTGCTGCTCGACGAACCGACGAACTATCTCGACCTCGAAGGCACGATGTGGCTGGA
>JANNEU010000015.1:0-3827 GCA_031379035.1 Hyphomicrobiaceae bacterium
TATCATTCAGGTTCAATTTTCCGCGTTGGAAGAAGACACTCCCACACCCCAACAACAAAGAGCCATGCCAACTATATTGGGATTTGGTGGAGCGTTTACGGAAGCCACATCCTTGAATGTCCAACGTTTGTCCGAGTCCGCTCGACAGGTACTATTGGAATTATTTTTTGGTGCAACCGGATTGGGATATTCCATGGGACGCATTCCCATTCATTCGTGTGATTTTTCCGTCGCTTCCTACACTTTTGTGGCGGCTTCCGACGCGGTTACCCCGCTGCGGGCGGGACCCTCGGGGGGCCGTACGCGACGGGGGCCGGAAGCGACGAGGCTGCCTCTCGTCTTGGGGGGCGGGGGCTGCTAACGGTTTAGCGGAAACCGAATCGCGGATTGGCAAGACCCTGGCAGGACCGATGATTGAGCCAAAACCGGCGGCTGGCGCTGCGGTGCTGCACCCCGAACTCAGCCTCAGTTTTGGCCTGCACCGGCTCGGGCTCGCGACATTGGCGCAGCCGTGGATCGCGTTTGCGGTGTTTGCCGTGCTGGCGGTGGTGGCGGCCTTTGGGCTGGGCCGGCTCAAGGTCGATGACAGCCTTTCCGAGCTGTTCCGCACCAAGACGCCGGAGTTCCAGCGCTTCGAGGAAGTCGACAAGCGCTTTCCGTCCAACGAATACGACGTGCTGGTGGTGATCGAGGGCAAAGATCTGCTCAAGAAGCCGCAGATCGAAGCGTTGCGGCGCGGCATGATCGATCTGCAGTTGGCGGAGGGTGTCAACGGCGTCGTATCGATGCTGTCGGCGCGCGGCAAGCCGGATGCGACGGGCTACGTGCCGCCGATTTTGCCGGATGAGCTGCCGGACGGGGATGCCTACGACGCGCTGATCAAACAACTGCGCGCCAACGAGATCGTCAATGGCAAGTTCCTGTCGAATGATGGCACCTTGGCGATGGCCGTGCTCGCGCTCGACCGCGAGGCGATTGGTGTGGAGGGGACGGCCAAGATCATTGCCGGCATCGGCGATGTGCTGCGCAAGGAGCTGGCACCGGCCGGCTTGAAAGTGCAGCTGACCGGCGCGCCGGTGATGCAACTTGAGATCCGCAACGCTGTCGAGCGCGATCAGCTGACCTACAACGGTCTCGGGCTGTTGTTTGGCGCTGGCATTGCGTGGCTGTTTTTTCGCTCGGCACGGCTGATGCTGCTGGCGGCGCTGCCGCCGGTGCTGGCGGTGCTGCTATCGCTTGGCCTGCTCGGCTGGGCGGGCTTCAAGCTCAATCTGTTTCTAAATGTCATGACACCGCTGGTGATGGTGATGGGCTTCGCCGACAGCATGCAGGTGACCTATGCGATCCGGGATCGCATGCGCGCCGGTGACAGCAAGCTCGAGGCGATCCGCTTTGCCATGCGCGTCGTCGGACCGGCCTGCGTCATCGCGCACGCGACGGCGCTGGTGTCGTTCATCGCGCTGATGTTTTCAGACTCAGCCTTGATTCAGACGTTCGGTAAGGCGGGCGCGCTGGCGACGTGCGTGTCGTATCTGGCGGTGATCGGCGCGATGCCGATCATCGGGCTGGCGCTGGTGCGCGACAACGACGGCAAGACGCTGGCCACAACGTCGAGCGACACGGCGATGCAGGCGCTGGCAGGGTTCGTTGGCGCGGTAGTTGATTGGGTGGTGGCGCGGGCGGGAATGATCTCGGCGCTGGGGCTGGTGCTCAGCCTGCTGTTCGGGCTGGCGCACGCATCGTTGGTGCCGCGCTACCGGCTGGCCGATCAGGTGCCCGACCGCGAGCAGGCACTGCAGGCGACGGGCCGCCTCGATCAGAAGCTGACAGGCGCCAACCCCGTGCACGTGATGATCCAGTGGAAAGGCGACCGCGGGCTCTATGATCGCGAGACGCTGGGCGTGATTGCGGATGCGCACGCGACGATCGAGAAGGCGGCGGGGCTTGGCAACGTGTGGTCGCTGGATAGTTTGCGCCGCTGGCTGATGGACGCCGGCGATGAGCGCATCGAGACTGTGCAGAAGTATGTGGGGCTGCTGCCGAAGCATCTGGTGCAGCGGTTCATTGCGGACGATCAGAAGTCGGTTCTGGTGACCGGGCGGCTGCCGGACAAGGACGCAAGCGAGCTGCTGCCGACGGTGGAGAAGCTGGATCGCGCGTTGGACGGTCTGCGCAAGCTGCACCCGGCCTATGAGATTTCGGTGACCGGTTTGCCGGCGATTGCGGCGCGCAACAGTGCGCGGCTGATCAAGCAGCTGAACGAAGCGCTGTGGGTGGCGATGGCGCTGGTGGCGGTGCTGCTGGGTTTTGTGTTCCGCTCAGCGTTCGTGTCGGTGATCAGCGTGTTGCCGTCGTTGTTTCCAATTGTCGCCGCGGGGACGGTGCTGTGGGCGATGGGCGAGGGATTGGAGTTCTCCAGTGTCATCGCGTTGGTTGTCATCTTCGGGCTCGGCGTGGATGCGCTGATCCATT
The DNA here is from genome assembly GCA_031379035.1 of Hyphomicrobiaceae bacterium. GTDB lineage: Bacteria > Pseudomonadota > Alphaproteobacteria > Rhizobiales > Hyphomicrobiaceae > JABFRJ01. The sequence continues at coordinate 2,473 of JANNEU010000015.1, forward strand.
TCTTGAATCGGTTGCATCGCGAGGAGCGGCCGGGCGAGGCACCGGAGCATGCGATCCGCCGTGCACGCGTGCTGGTCGGGCCAGCGATTATTCTGACCACCATCGTGCTGGCGTTCGGGCTCGGGGTGACGATGTTTTCGAGCCTGCCCTCGCTGCGGCTGTTCGGCAAGGTGTGTGCGATCACGCTGATGGCGTCGCTGATCGGTGATCTCATTTTTCTGCCGGCGACGGTGGCGTTCGCGCGGCGGTACTGGCCAGTGAAGGCGAAGGCGTAGGGAGTGGAGGGCGTAAGTCGGGTTATGCGCCTTTCGCGCCGTAACCCAACATGGCCACGCGCGCTTGTGCTCTTCGCTCGGCCCACAAATTGAGGCCATTCGCGACAACGACGATGGCGGCGCCGAGGGCGAGAGCGGTGGTGGGCTGTTCGCCGTAGGCGAGCGCGCCGACGACGGCAATGAGTGGCAGTCGCAAAAAGTCCATCGGCGCGACGATGATGGCGTCTGCCAATCCGAAGGCGCGCGTGAGCCCGAAGTGGGCGGCAAGCCCGGCGATGCCGAGCACGACAACCCAGCCCCAGGCGATCAGCGGCGTGCTGCCGGTCCATGAGGCGGGCCAAGTGCCGGTTGTCAGGCCGCCGCCGATCATGATGACGGCGGCGATGATGGCCTGCAGCACCTGCATCCAGAACAGGATGCGGAGCGCTGGGTCCTGGCGCGTCAGACGTTTGGTGATGAGCATCGAGCAGGCGAAGCCGACAGCGGACAACGCCGCCGCGATCGTGCCGATGGAGGCGGACAGTTGCAGCCGGCCTGACAGCACGCCGGGTTCGGCGACGATGAGCGCGCCAGCAAACCCGAGTACGGCGGCCGCCATGCGCGCGGGGGTGAGTTTTTCGCCGAGGAACAGTGGCGCGAGAATGGCAACCCAGAGCGGTGCGGTGAATTCAAGTGCGAATAACTCTGTTAGTGGAATGAGCGTGACGGCGAACAGCCACGCGTATTGCGCCGCGTAGTGCACGAGCGAGCGCGCGACGTGCAGCGGCAGCAGGGTCGAGTGCGTCGCAGAAAGTCCGCCGTTGCGCGCATAGACCAGCACAAGCACCACGATGCCGAGCAGCGAGCGCCAGAAAATCAATTCTGTCGTGCTCAGCATGCGGCCCCCTTCGCGACCGGCAATGGCGATGGCCGAGAACGACAGCAGCGCGAGGCCCATCCAAAGAATTGCTTGTGTCAGCGATGAGCGCGTCGTGCCGGCAGGACTCATCGGCGGCTGCCCAATTGGCGGTGCAGCCATTTCAAGGGACGGCCATCAATGATCAGCAGGCCGCAGGCGATGATGCCGGCGCCGATGAACTC
>JANNEU010000017.1:0-31683 GCA_031379035.1 Hyphomicrobiaceae bacterium
TTGCAGGAGGCAGACACTGGCTATTGGGAGCTGCCGGGCGGCCGCATTGATGTCGGCGAAGAATGGCTGCCCCACGAAGCAATTCGCACCCGCGAGATAACCGAAGAACTCGGCCCCACATTCAAAGTGCGATGGTTCGACCAAAGTCATAGCTGGGTCCGCCAGCGGCCCACTGATCATGTGTTTCAAGTTCTGATTGCCCAGCTCGCGCGCTTCGAAAGCGGCATTGAACAGCTGAGCACTGAACATCGCGCCAGCTTGTGGACGGCACCAGCGGATTGGTCAACGCTTACCCTGCCGCGCTTGTCCGGTTACGCGGACGCACTGACCAAAATCTGGCGGCTTATGCCGCAGCAGACGCCGTGATGAGTGACCCGCTGCACGTGTCGGAAATCGCGATGTCAGCAGGAAAAGTCAACACCGTGCGCGGTCCGCAAAAAAGGAAAACCGGCTTGGTTTCCCAAGCCGGCTTTCCGGGTAAACCGGAGTGCGTCCCTGAACGTCGCCTTCGACGGCCACCCCCAAGATTTCTCTTGGACTATCGCCCCGCATATCCCCCGATAGCGCGGCGGTAGGTGGGATATGTATAGGCTTTTCAGCGCGTTTTGCCTAGCAGATTCTTTATAGTTGCAGCGCGAAGCAGTTTTCAATTCCGGCGATAGAACGCATCTGCGAGATAGCACAAATCTTCAACGAAACGGCGATTAGCATTTGCCAAGACCGAGCGAAATCCGGCTGACATCGAGGCCTTTCGGCACGATATCGAGGGACTGTTTGCAGGCCGTTGTTGTCGCATCCATGACAGCGGTGAATGTCGGTCCGGTGATGGCGAGTGAGAAGCCGCGGTCTGTTGTTTTTCCAACGACGTCGCCTTTGGCCGCGTAGGTGTTCTCAGTCCAGCTGCCGGTCACGGCACCGCTCGGCGCGATCACCAGATCAGCAGTACCATTGAGGCTATAACCCTGACCCGCGCAGCGCACGTTTTGCTTGAGCTGGGCACCGGTGACCTTGTAGGTCACCACGCACTTCACGCTCTCGCTGTTGCCGTTGCTGAGAACAATCTTGCCAGTTCCGGTCCAATAGCCAGCCATGTCTTGCAGGTTCACAGCTGCTGACGCGCCGACGCTTGCGGACGCGATCACAACAACAGCTGCGGCAGTGCGAAAGAACGTGCGAGTCTGCCGCAAAGGCGCGACCCGAGGCTTCAGGAGCAACATAGAGGTTTCCCCGTAAAAAAGGTCCGGTGAGGATGACATCGAACGGAGGAGCGGCGATCGCGCCGGAACCATAGATTCGCGCGCACAATGCCAGTCGGCAGTCGATTTGCCAAGATTCTACCGCACCTTGGCATAGCGCTTTTTATGTCACAGATTTTGCTGCGGAACTCGAAGGTCGACACGGTGATCGACCGGTCCTGAGCCGCTGCCAACCGTCTGCGTCGCGCCAGATTTGAGAGCACGCTGCAGGAACGCCAGTGCAGCTGCAATTGCCGTGCGCAGCGGCACGCCGAACGCCAAGTGCGCGGTGATGGCTGCGGACAACGTGCAGCCAGTGCCATGGGTGTTGCGGGTGACGATGCGGGGATGGCGGAAGAGCACGATCTCGCCGTTGTCACACAGCACGTCGACAACTTCGGGATCGGTGCCGTGGCCACCTTTGATCAAGGTCGCAACACAGCCGAAACGGCCGAACGCTTTTGTCTGGCGTATACAGTCCTCGACGGTTCGCGCTTCGGCTTCGCCGAGCAGGCGCGCGGCTTCCGGGAGATTGGGCGTAGCCAGCGTTGCACGTGGCAGCAAATGCTGGCGATACGCATCGATGGCACCCTCGGCCAGGAGACTGTCGCCACTGGTCGCGATCATCACCGGATCGACGACGAGGGGGATATGCGGGGTAGCGCGCATCCGAGCTGCAACCGCCTCGACGATCTCGGAGGTGGCGAGCATGCCGGTCTTGGCGGCCGTCACCTGCAGATCGCCGAGTACGCTGGCGAGCTGTTGGATCACGAAGGCTGCTGGAACGGGGAGCACGCCTTGGACGCCAAGGGTGTTCTGCGCGGTCAGTGCGGTAACGACGCTGGCACCGTAGACGCCAAGCACCGTGAACGTTTTGAGATCCGCCTGCAGACCTGCGCCGCCAGAACTATCCGAACCGGCAATCGTCAGCGCTGCCGGGACACGGACTTGGTCCGCCATCAGCCGGCACCTTTCTTGAGGATTGCCGCACCGAGCCCCTTGGGCATGATCCATTCCTCCAGCCGCGCTAGGACGGGCACATTCTCAAGCAGCCAGAGCGCAGCCCAACTGATTGTTCCGGTGAGAAATAGAATGCCGGTCAGCACCAGTGCCGCGCCCATCACCTTCTCGACTACGCCGAGTTGCCCGCGAAACCGTTTGAACAGAGCGAGAAACGGCCGCGCAGCGATCGCCGCCAGCACAAACGGTATGCCCAGCCCCAGCGAATAGAGAAACAGCAAGGTCACCCCCGCCTGGAGACTGTTCTCGTTGGCCGCCAAGGTCAGCACGGTCGCCAGCACCGGACCGACACAGGGCGTCCACCCGAAGGCAAACGCGAGACCGATCAGATAGGCGCCGGCAAAGCTGGCCCCGCGCATGTCGGTTTCGATGCTGTACTGTCTGTAGAGCAGCGGAATGCGCAACAGCCCAAGGAAATGGAGGCCGAACAGAATGATTATCAGACCGGCGACAGTGGAGAGCGCACCCTTGTAGGTCTGGATCAGGTTGCCGAGCACTGACGCACTGGCGCCCAGCAGGACAAATACCGTCGTAAAGCCGGCCACAAAACAGAGCGCCGCCAGCACAGTGCGCCGCCCGGCTTCAGCACTGGCATTGTCATCGCCGGCCGTCATGCGCTCAACGCTGGTGCCGCCCAGATAGGCCAAGTAAGGCGGGACTAATGGCAAGACACACGGACTAAGGAAGCTGACGAAGCCTGCCAGCATCACACCAAAAGCAATCGATAAGTCCAAGGTCATGCAGCGGGCCGTTCGACGATTGCCAGTAAAGGTTTTGTGACGTGCATCGAGAAACGTTGCGTTACGCGGCTCAGATGTTCACAGCAAGTCAAACCACCGCGATAGGTTGCCTCAAGCCTGTCTGTTGCGCACGTCGGTGGTGCGGCGCACTGCATGGCGTGCCAACGTGGCGACAAGAGGAAAATCTTTCACTAGAATGGTCGATTCAGAAGATAAATAGATTTCAATTCCTATAAAATTCTATTTTTTATTGAATTTTTTCGTTCAACAGACGATAATCCTCTCTGCTGCGGCTCCAAGTCCCGGTTTCCGCATCGGAGACATGTCATGCGCGCCTCCCGGCTCCACGAGACGACGACAACCAGCTACGAAATCATGCAGGCCCGCGCGCAGGCTCGGGCGGTGGAGCCGATTGAGCCGCCCCGGTTGCAGACAGCTGAGCCCAGCGCCTCTTGGAGCACGCCCGTCGTCTCCGCAAGTGCCGGTGCATCCGACGCGCGAAGCGCCCCATGGCGGACACCCTGGCTGCTGCTCTGGACCCTCTGATCCTCGATCTGGACGCGTAGTGCGCGTGCAAACCGCGTCTGCGCCAAAGACCTGCATGAACCAATGCCACAACCATTTTCGGGCGAGCCCTTGCGGCACGGCCTCTACGACGCGTATGCCGAAAGCCTAACCTGTTCAATTGGCTCCGGACATCTCGCTCATGGAAGTCTCCTTCCGCAAAGAAATCGCCAACCTGAAACTGGGCGATGGCCAGACCTTCCATGGCGAGGGCATTCTCGCGGTGACGAAAGCGCTGCTGCAATCCGGTGTCGGCTACGTCGGCGGCTATCAAGGTGCGCCGGTTAGTCATTTGCTGGATGTGCTGCTGCAGTCTGAAGACATCCTCTCCGAACTTGGCGTGCATCTCCAGACGTGCACGAACGAAGCAGCGGCGGCCGCACTGCTGGCGGCCTCGATCAATTACCCCGTACGTGGCGCGGTGACCTGGAAATCGATTGTCGGCACCAATGTCGCCGCTGACGCACTTTCTAATCTTGCCTCTGCCGGCGTTATCGGCGGCGCGCTGATCGTGGTCGGCGAGGACTATGGCGAAGGTGCCAGTGTGATCCAGGAACGCACGCACGCGTTCGCGCTGAAATCGTCGGTGTGGTTGCTTGATCTGCGGCCTGATTTGCCCACGATCGTGCGCATGGTGGAGAAGAGCTTTGAGCTTTCGGAAGTGTCAAACACGCCGGTGATGCTTGAATTGCGAATCCGCGCTTGCCACGTCTACGGCAGCTTCGATGCAAAGACCAACGTCGCGTCAAAGGTTTCGAGCAACGCGCGCCTCGCTGATCCGGCCGTCTTCAATTACGCGAAACTCTCCCACCCGCCGGTCACCTTCAATCAGGAAATTGATAAGGTCGTTCGCCGCCGGCCCATCGCTGAACAGTTCATTCTCGACCACCAGCTCAACGAACTTCTGGGACCCGCCAATGGCGATGTCGGCGTTATTGTGCAAGGTGGGTTGTTCAATGTGCTCAACGGCCGCCTCGCGCAGGCAGGACTTTCAGATATCTACGGCGACACAGCCGTTTCCACGCTGGTACTCAACGTCACGCATCCGCTCAGTTCCAAGCAGATCACCGATTTCTGCGCTGCCAAGCGTGCTGTTCTCGTTGTCGAAGAAGGCGCGCCGGATTTCCTCGAACAGGCCATCGGCCAGATCCTCCGTAAGGCTGATCTACAGACAAAACTGCACGGCAAAGACTGCCTGCCCATGGCCGGCGAATACACGCCGCTGGTCGTCGCTGACGGGTTGGCAAAATTCCTCGGCACATATGGCCGCGACGTGAGCGCGCTCACCAGTTGGCTCGCCGCCCACAAAGCACGCACCAGCGCTGTTGCTACGGCCCTCGAAACGCCTCTGCCGGCGCGACCGCCGACGTTCTGCACCGGCTGCCCCGAGCGTCCCGTGTTCTCCGCTATGAAGATCCTCAAACAGGAAACCAGCGGCGTGCATGTCGCCGCCGACATTGGCTGCCATGCCTTCGGCACGTTTGCGCCGTTCAGCCAGGGCAATTCCATTCTCGGTTATGGCATGTCACTCGCTTCAGCCGCCGCAGTGTCGAGTGTGCAGCAGAAGCGCCCCGTCTCCATCATGGGTGACGGTGGCTTCTGGCATAACGGTTTGCTTTCAGGTGTTGCGAGCGCTGCGTTCAACAAAGACGACGGCGTGCTGATCGTCATGAACAATGGCTATTCCAGCGCTACTGGCACGCAGGACCTTCCCTCCAGCCGTCCCAACGATGAGGGCCGCGGCAAGGGCATCGAGATCGAACGCAGCTTGCGCGCATTGGGTCTGACGTGGGTCAGGCGGGTGCGCACGTACGGCGTCAAGAACGTCAAGCGCACATTGGATGCAGCGCTCAAGTCCAAGGACAAAGGTCTTAAGGTCATCATCGCCGACGGTGAATGCCAGCTTGCCCGCCAGCGCCGCGTGCGGCCGGCCACGGCGCAAGCGATTGCGTCAGGCCAACGCGTGGTCCGGCAGCGCTTCTGGATCGATCCCGAAGTGTGCACCGGGGATCGCTCGTGCATTCGCTTGTCGGGCTGCCCATCGCTGACTGTGAAACCCAGCGAAGATCCGCTGCGCACGGACCCCATCGCGCACGTCAACAACGATTGCGTCGGCTGTGGCCTGTGCGGCGAGATCGCGCACGCAGCCCAGCTGTGCCCGTCGTTTGCGCGGATTGATGTGATCCAGAACCCGGGCCGGTTCGACCGCTTCAAACGTGCAATGTCGCAAGCGCTGATGCGCGTCTTCGGTGCCCATCGTGCGCCTCCACTCGCGCCGGCGGAATAGCTTCGAGTCTCGAAACATATCTGACTTCCACTTTTTTCATCATGGCCGCGCAGGCGGCCACCCAAGCAAGCCCGAGACATACGCGACATGCCAATCACGGCCGACCTTCATCTCATGTGTGCACGCCGAAAACACCTCCGAACACACCAACTTGCTTGGGTGGCCGCCGTCACGCTCCGCGTGCTCCGCACGACGCGGCCATGTCGGGAGGGAGTGGCGCCTTCCATGAGCCACGTCGCTGTCGCGCAGAGCATTGTTGAGTCATGAACCCCGTCGCGTTGCCGCAACCCACACGTCTGCTCATTGCCGCGCTTGGTGGAGAAGGCGGTGGCGTGCTGGCGGGTTGGATCACGGAAGCGGCCGTTGCCTCAGGCCTTGTTGCGAGCCGCACGTCGATTCCTGGCGTCGCGCAGCGCACGGGCGCGACGACGTACTACATCGAGATGATCGCCACTGATCCGACGCGGCCGCGCCCCGTGCTCGCGCTCAATCCGGCACCGGGTCAGGTTGATGTTCTCATCGCCAGTGAACTCCTGGAAGCCACGCGGTTGGCCAGCACAGGTATGATCACAGCTGACCGCACTACGCTGATCGCCAATACTGCGCGCGTCTTCACCATGGACGAGAAGATGGCGATGGCGGACGGGCGCGTTAATAGCGCGCGGCTCATCGAGGTGTTGGAAAAAGCAGCAAAAACGGCCTTACTTGCCGATCTTGGCACAGCGGCGACAGAGGCCAAGTCGCCACTCAGTGCCGTTATGCTCGGTGCGTTGGCTGGCGCAAACGTTTTGCCGCTCACAGCGGACGCACTCCGCGACGCCATCCGGCGTGAAGGCAAATCTATTGATGCTAACCTCAAGGGCTTCGACGCGGGTTTTGCCGCAGTTGCCGCCACGCCGCCGACGTCCGCTGCCAACCCACTGCCTATTAGTCGCCCGGTCTCTGCGCTTGCTGAGTTCCAAGCCCGCACGAGTGTGTTGGCTGCCGAAGGCGTGAAGCGCCTGACGGACTATCAGAGCGCGGCCTACGCTGAGACCTACCTCGCCCACCTGCGGCGCTTCGCAAAAGTGCCCGGCGTCGATGACGCGTTGCTCGCAGACCTCGCCCGCCATCTTGCCATCCGCATGAGCGTGGAAGATGTGATCCGGGTCGCCCAGCTGAAGCTTCGTGATGCGCGCGTGGCTCGCGTCACGGCTGAAGCGCGCGCGCGGCCCGGCGACATTGTCGATATCACTGAATTCATGAAACCTGGCTCAGAAGAAATCCTCGGGCTGCTGCCGCCCATTCTCGGACAGCCGCTGATGCGCCTGGTGCACAAACGCGGCTGGTCGAAGAAGGCCATGCCGCTGAATGTCACCACCACGCGTTTGAGCGGTTTTCTGCGGCTCAAATTTCTTGCCGGTCTCAAGGGCTGGCGGCCGCGCACGTTGAAATACAAAGCGGAGCAAGCCTGGCTCTCGCGGTGGCTGCATCTGGTGGAGGAAGTTGCCAAGCGCAATCCCGCAGCAGCGCGCGAACTCATCATCTCCGCCAAGCTCGTGCGCGGATATGGCGACACCTATGCGCGCGGCCTCGCCAACTGGGACCTGATTGCAACGTCCCTCGTCGAGCCCGCATTGAATACGTCGGTCGCCACACCAGATCTGGCCGACCAGATCCTGCAAGCCCGCCTCGCCGCCGAGCAAGATCCGGAAGGGACCGCCCTTCAAGCGACACTGGAGTCTATTGCGCAATGGTCGGCCGCGCGCACCTAATCCGCAATATAATTCATGCAACAAAAATAACGTGCACTATCTTACAATGCGCCTATTCCATCCCGCCCCGTTGCCGTGCTAACCAACCGTTACAATCAAGGCTAGCTCAATAACCAAGCAGTCATGGGCCCGACCAGGCCCCATCGGGAGGAAGCATCCGTGTCCAAAGTGAACTCTGTCAATCGCCGTGCTCTTATTAAGGGCGGCGCAGCCTTGGCCGCTGCCACAAGCGTCCCAACCGGCTGGGCCATTGCGCAGGCCAAGCCGCTCAAAGTTGGCCTCATGCTGCCTTACTCGGGCACGTTTGCGCAGCTCGGCGAAAACATCACGCACGCTGTTGAGATGTATCTCGCAGAAAAAGGCGGCAAGCTCGGTGGCCGCGACGTCCAGTTCATCAAACTCGATGATGAATCAAAACCCGACCTTGGCCCGCAGAACGCCGAACGCCTCGTCAAGCGCGACAACGTCGATGTGCTTATCGGCACCGTCCACTCCGGCGTGCAGATGGGAATCCACAAGGTCGTCAAGGAAAGCGGCACGCTGACCATCATGCCGAACGCCGGCAACGTCTCGCTGACCCGCGACCTGTGCGCCAAAAACGTGTTCCGCACGTCATTCTCGAACTGGCAGCCGGCTTACGCCATGGGCGTTCACCTCGGTAAGAAGGGGGTCAAGAAAGCCAGCTGGATCACCTGGGACTATGCCGCCGGCAATGAAAGCGGCGAGGGCTTCAAGCAAGGCCTTGAGGCCAACGGCGGGCAGTTCTTGTCGTTGTTGACCTTGAAGTTCCCGGAAACCAACTTCCAACCTTTGCTGGCGCAGATCCAGGGTCTCGGCGTTGATGCGATCGGTGCGTTCTTCGCGGGCGGCGGTGCGGTGCAGTTCGTCAAGGATTACGCAGCGGCCGGCATTAAGGTGCCGCTGTGCGGTTCGGGCTTCCTGACCGAAGGCACGCTCGGTGGCCAGGGTGCGGCAGCCGACGGCATCGAAACGGCGTTGCATTACGGCGACGGCTTGGAGAATGCCAAGAACACCGCGTTCCGCGCAGCCTTCAAAGCCAAAGCTGGCCGCGAAGCCGACGTCTATGCGGTGCAGGGCTATGACGCCGCCCAACTGCTGGCGGCCGGCCTCGAAGCCGTGAAGGGCAATCTCGAAGATGAGAAGACGCTCTATAAGGCCATGGAGAGCGCCAAGATCGACAGCCCGCGTGGCTCCATCTCGATGTCGCCATCCCACAACGTCGTGCAGGACATCTACCTGCGCAAAGTGACGGGCGGACAGAACAAAGTGATGTCCACCATCATCCCGCAGCTCGCCGATCCGGGTACGGGTTGCAAGATCTGACGGCACGATCTTTCCTTCTCCCCAAACTCTTGCGGGTACCTTCTCCCCTTATCAATAAGGGGAGAAGGGACGAAAGCGTCGATGACCCTCTCCAGCTTGCTCCCGAGCTTCCTCGCGCAAATACTCAACGGCCTGCAGTATGGACTGCTGCTGTTTTTGATTTCGTCGGGGCTGACGCTGATCTTCGGCGTGCTCGGCGTGATCAATCTTGCGCACGGCTCGCTGTACATGATCGGGGCTTACGTGGCGTTTGTAGTGGCGCGCGCGTCGGGCTCGTTGATGCTCGCGCTGCCGGTCGCATTGATCGGCGGTGTGCTGCTCGGCAGCCTGCTGGAGCGGTTTCTGTTCCGTTATTTCTACAAACGCGAGCACCTCGATCAGGTATTGCTGACGTTTGCGCTTATTCTGCTGTTTGAAGAAAGCCGCTCGCTGCTGGTCGGCAACGATTTCTATTCGGTCGACATTCCCAAGGCGCTGGATTTCTCGATCCCCATCGTCGAGGGCTTCAGCTATGCGGCGTATCGATTTGTCGTGATCGGATCGTGCCTCGTACTCGCAGCCGCGCTGTTTTACTGGATCGAACGCACCAAGATGGGTGCCATCATCCGCGCGGCGGCTGAGCGGCCAGACATGGTTGATGCGCTCGGCATTGATCCGCGGCGGGTGCATCTGACGGTTTTTGCCGTCGGAACCGCGCTGGCGCTGACAGCGGGTGCGCTCAATGCGCCGCTGTCATCCGTTTATCCGAACATGGGCGACAACTTGCTGATCATCTCGTTCGTGGTCGTTGTTATTGGCGGGTTGGGCTCAGTGTCGGGTGCGTTCTGGTCGGCGCTGCTGATCGGCATGATTGACACCATGGGCAAAGCCTACGCGCCAAAGGTCTCAGGTCTCGCCATCTATGTACTGATGGCGGTTGTGCTGCTGTGGCGGCCAGCAGGACTGTTTGGGCAGCGTGCCTCATGACAGACACGCGCCTTCTGCCGCATTCAAAGGCCGGCTGGCTTGCGCTGTTGGGTGGCGCGCTTGTGCTTGCGATTGCACCGCAGTTCATGCCCACGTTCTATGTGGAACTTGGCACCTCGGCGCTGATTGCAGCCATGCTGGCGCTGTCGATGCAGCTGCTGGTCGGCGCGACGGGGCTCGTGAGCCTGGGTCATGGCGCGTTCTATGGTCTGGCAGCTTATGCCGTGTATCTGATTTCACCTGAGAATGCGGCGCAACCGATCTGGATTACGCTGCCGCTGGCCATGGGTGTTGCCGGCATCGCTGCGCTTGTCGTGGGGCTGTTCTCACTGCGCACCAGCGGCTTTTTCTTCCTGATGGTGACGCTCGCCTTCGGGCAGATGATCTTTTTCATTTTTCACGACACCAAGCTGGGTGGCGGCACGGATGGCGCGTATCTCGGCAAGCCGCTGCTGTCCGCCTTCGGCGCCACGCTGGAACTGCCGCGACGCCAGCGCCCGTTGGGCATCTACTACGTGGCGCTGATCCAGTTGGTGCTGATGTATGCGGGGCTCGCGCTGTTGCTGAAGACGTTGTTCGGACGTGCGCTGGAAGGCATCAAGGTCAATGAACATCGCATGCGGGCCATCGGCTATGACACGTTCACGATCAAGTTGATCGCGTTCACGCTGGCGGGATCGCTTGCGGGGGCGGCGGGGCATATGTGGGCCCTGCATCGTGGCTTCGTGAACCCGGAGATCGTCGGCTGGCATCAGTCGGCCGAAGCGCTGCTGATGATCCTGCTCGGTGGACTTGGGAGTTTGCATGGCCCGATCCTCGGTGCGCTGGCGCTGACCGGCATTCGCGAATTTGCCCATCTGATTACGGAGCGCATTCTGCTGGTCGAGGGCTTCGTCATTCTGGCGGCGGTGATCCTGCTGCCCAAAGGCCTGAGCGGGATCAGTTCGCTGTGGCGTCGCGATCAGGGCACGGGAGGTGGCCATGGCTGAGCCTCTTACTGATGCCGTTCTTGAAACGCGCGGCCTGTCGAAGAACTTCGGCGGCCTCAAAGCCACGCACGATGTCTCGCTGTCGCTCCACCGCAACGAATTGCACGCGGTTATCGGGCCGAACGGCGCTGGCAAATCGACGCTTGTGAACCTGCTGGCAGGCGAGTTCGCACCGAGTGCCGGCACCATCTTGCTCGAGGGCCGCGACATCACGGGTCTCAACACCTGGCGCCGCACGCGTGCCGGCGTTGCGCGCTCGTTTCAGCGCACCAACATCTTCCTACCGCTCAGCGTGCATGAGAACGTGCGCTTGGCAGCGCAGGCGTCAACCGGCACCGTAGCGTCGTTATTTGGTCGCGCGTCCAATGCATCAACACTCATCGCCACAGCCGACGACGCGATCGAACGCGCAGGCCTCACGGCGTCGCGCGCGCGCGTCGCTGGTGAGCTCAGCCACGGCGAACAGCGTCAGCTTGAAATTGCCATGACGCTAGCCACCGACCCCAAGGTTTTGCTGCTCGATGAACCGCTCGCCGGCATGGGCCAGGAAGAGGGCGAGCGCATCGCGGCACTGCTCAAGGATTTGTCACGCGATCACGCCGTGCTGCTGATCGAGCACGACATGGATTTCGTGTTCCGCGTCGCTGATGTGATGACCGTGCTGGTCGAGGGTGCCGTGCTGGCCACTGGCGCGCCGCAGGCCGTGCGCGACAATGCTGCCGTGCAAGCCGCCTATCTCGGGGGGCACTGATGCTTGCGCCGCTGATCAAAGCCGAAAATCTGCACACCTATTACGGTGAAAGCCACATCCTGCGCGGCGTTTCGTTGGATTTGGCGCAAGGGGAAACCGTCGGCCTCATGGGCCGCAATGGCATGGGCAAGACGACGCTGATCCGAACTATTCTCGGTCTGGTGAAGTCGCGCAGCGGATCGGTGCGGATCGACGGCGATGATTGCAGCAATGCGCAACCCTTCCGGATTGCGCAGCGTGGCATTGCCTACGTACCTGAGGGCCGGGGGATTTTTGCGACATTGCGCGTGATGGAAAATCTCACGCTCGCCGAGCGGCCCGGCCTTGATGGTCGGCGTGATTGGACCGTCGAGCGTATTCTCGATCTCTTCCCACGCATCCGCGAACGTGCGTCGAACATGGGCTCGCAGCTATCGGGCGGCGAACAGCAGATGCTCTCGATCGGACGGGCGCTGCTGACCAATCCGCGCGTGCTCATTCTGGATGAAGCCACCGAAGGCCTGGCGCCGCTGATTCGCGACGAGATCTGGAAAACCATTCGTCTGGTCCGCGATGCCGGCATTACGACGCTGGTCGTCGACAAGACGGTGAGCGAAGTGACCGCTGTCGCTGACCGGGTCGTTGTGCTCGTCAAAGGTGAACTCGTTTTTAACGGCGCGCCGAAAGCGCTGCTGGCCGATCAAGCCCTAATGCAGCGGACGTTGGGGGTTTAGCCGGCAACACGGAGTTACGGAACAGAACCATGATCTCGCATTTTTTTCGTCATCCCGGCCTGCGCCGGGATGACGAGGTGATTTGGCAGGGCGCATATCGCGCCCGGTGCCCACGTCAGCCGCACAGGAATTTTCGTCAATGCCGTTTGCTACAGTGCAGGGCCGCCAGCTTGAGGTGCGTCGCATTCCTGGCGCGGCCACCGGATGCCCGCCGCTGGTATTCCTGCATGAGGGACTTGGCTGTGTGAGCCTGTGGCGCGACTTCCCCGACAAGGTTGCGCGCCGGGTGGGTGCACCGGCCCTCGTCTATTCGCGCTTCGGCTATGGACTTTCGGATGGGCTTACCGGTCCGCGACAGCCGAGTTTCATGCACGATGAGGCGCTGCAGGTTTTGCCAGAGCTGCTCGACACATTGGGGATCAGCAAACCCATTCTCATCGGGCATTCCGACGGTGCCTCAATTGCGCTGATCCACGCGGCCTCGGCCACGCGGTCCGTTGCGGCCACAGTGCTGATGGCCCCGCATGTGCTGGTGGAAGCGTGCTCCATCGAGAGCATCGCGCGCGCCGCTGAGACTTACGAAACGACCGACCTCAAGGCCCGCCTCGCCCGCCATCACGCCCGTGTCGATGATGCGTTTCATGGCTGGTCGCGCATCTGGCTTGATCCGCGCTTCCGAACTTGGTCCCTCGGCCGCGAGTGCGCCGCGCTCGCGGTTCCGACGCTTCTCATCCAAGGCGAAGACGACGAATACGGGACGCTCGCCCAGCTCGATGCTATCGCTGAAGTGGCGCCGGGACCCGTACAGCGGGTCGTGCTCTCTGACTGCGGCCACAGCCCGCACCGCGATCAGGAGGGTGCCGTGCTGGATGCGATTTCGGGGTTTGTGGAACGCCTGCTCAGCGCAGAATAGCGCGCCGGATCTGTGGCGGGAGCTCGGCGTCCACCATCAATCGCCCGGCACCGAGGGAGTGAGAAATCCGTAGGGCGGGTTAGCGCTAGCGTAACCCGCCGGTCCAGGGCGACATTTCTCCGTCCCACCATCCTCGCCCGGGTCTCGCGCTACATCGATGGTGTGGCTGCGCGTCCTGCCACCTTAACTTTAGAGTGTGGAAATGATTTATGTTCGCGCCGGTTGTGTTAGATTGAATGCAACAGATTAGTCCAGCAGAGGCGTGATCGCGAGCGCGCTGGTGGGCTGAAAAGGATCGGTGACCGGAACGTTTCTCTGAAACGGTCCGCGCCGATGGTGGAGTGTGGTGGAAACCGCCCCGTCGAACAGGCACCGGTCGCTGACGCGGTGACAAGCTGTAAGGGCCTGCAAGCGGCTACGAACTCAAGCGGTTGAAAGCGCCGACGAACTCAGGACGGTGAAAACCCGGACGACCGTAGGCCGGTGAAAACCCGGACGAGCTAAGCGGGTGAAAGCGCCCGCGGCGGTGCCATCGCGCTTCATGCCTTTTGCCGCGTCCGACTCCGGTAACCCGGAGCCGGCCGGACGCGGCGTTGCCGTTGTGCGCCGGCCGCCGCGGGCGGTGCCGTTGCGTGTCGGCCGCCGTGGGCGTTAACCATGCGGGTTAACCATCGACGAACTGGACCGTAAATGAGGACAGCCACCTTTAGGCACAGTCATTGCCAAGTCGGCGAACAGCCCGCACCAAAGGTGGCTGTCCCCATTTACGATGTCCCCATTTACGCCCATCACGGCCACGTAAACGCGATCTTCTCGAGTTTCTTGCCAGCGAGCGTTTCGACCGTGCTTGCAACGGGCCGGCCACCACGGCGCCAATAGAAGTTGGTGGCTTGTGTGTTCTCGGCAAGTGCCCAAACAAGCAGGCCTTTGCACTTGGCACGATCCAGCTGATGGCGGCAGGCTTCAAACAGATGCTCGCCAAGACCAACACCCTGGTAGATCGGACCGAGATACAATTCATAGATCTCGCCCATGGCGCGCGACCGTGATCGCGCTGCACCGAATGCGGCGTAACCTGCCACTTTGCCTTCGAACTCAAGTACGAGATTGCGCTCGCGCGCACGCGCCGGTGACGCCCACCACGCTTCTGTTCGGCGGCTGATTATCTGATTGAGATGCGACGACGGGATGAGGCCATCATAGGCCAGATGCCAACTTTCGCTGAACACGGCCGCAAGCGCGGGCGCATCGCTCGTACGCAGGGAACGGATCGCGAGTTTAGCGGGGGAACCAAGCATCGGCTGAGTGTGCTGCGGCACCATCGCGACGGCAATACGATTCACGCCACAGGCCGCAAAAATAAATTGGACGAGATCGAACTCCCGACCCGCCGCATTGCTCACTCTTGCGAGCCGTGCCGGATAGCCACCTCGACGGGCCGCTTCTTGCACTGTCTGCACGCACGCGGTCGCCAGCGCCGCCACGACTATGCGTCGCCACAGCCACGCGCTACCGAAATCAACTCGCAAGCCGATGAAAAACATCGCGATATCGCATCGCGGACTTGTCGAAAATCACGTCGCGCGGCTGTAACGGCCGTGCCAAGGTCAGCCCTTCCAGAGTGCGGCAGCGCGAGAGCGCAACATAAGCCTGCCCATGCGCAAAGGTCCCGCGGCCAAGGTCCAGATAGACATTGTCCAAAGTCATCCCCTGACTCTTGTGGATCGTCATCGCCCACGCCAGCCGCACCGGAAACTGCGTGAATGTGCCGGCAACGGTCTCAACGATCTTCTGCTCGGCTTGGTCGTAGGCGTAGCGCCGATTCTCCCAGGACGCGGGTTCGACCTCATACTCTTTGCCGTCGAGCGCGATGAACACCTGCTTTTCTTCGAGCCGGGAGATACGGGCGATCGTCCCATTGACCCAGCGCCGGTCGGCGTCGTTGCGCAGCATGATGACCTTGGCACCGACTTTGAGGGTCAAGGTCTGATCGGTGGGCTGAGCACTGGGATTGAATTCGCCTGTCGTCCCGGCGGTGTAGGTGTAAGGCGCGCCTTTCAACGCTGTCAGATAGGCCAGATTGATGCGCTGTGCGGCGGCATTGGTGGGCGTCAGGATCACGAAGGCTTCCCCCTCGGCCAAGGTGCGGATGGGACGGACGCGTTCGTTGAGGACCGTCAGATCGTCTTCGTCGACGCGGCCTTCGCGCACCTTGTTCAAGACATCCAACAACGGCCCCTCGCTTTGCCGGAACACCTGATTGAGTTCGAGCAACGTCGTGCCGTCGCCCTCCATCAGTGCGGGCACGGAAAAGAAAAATGGCCCGCCGAAGGTCTCTTCGAGGTGGTCGGCGACCTCATGCTCCTGGACGACAGGGGGCAGCTGGTGGAGGTCGCCGAACAACATCAGGCGCACGCCGCCGAAGGGGTCGCGTGGCCGGCCGCGATTGATGCGCAGCGACTGGTCGATGGCCCACATCAGATCGGAGCGGACCATGGACACTTCGTCGATCACGAGATGCTTGATTTTCCTCATGATCCGGCCATTGCGGCTGCGGCGGATATCGTCCGGGCGGACGAGGCGCGGTGGCAGCCCGAAGAACGAATGGATGGTCTGGCCGCCCACGTTCACGGCAGCCAAGCCGGTTGGCGCGACAATGACGATTTCGTCGGTCACGAGGTCGCGCAGGGTGCGCAATAGGGTCGATTTGCCGGTGCCGGCGCGGCCAGTGACGAACAGGTGCCCGGCCCCGTCGCGCATGTGTTGGACGGCGGCAACGTAGTCTGAGGTGGGCGTGACACCTGACGGCCAGACATCGCGCAAGCCAGACGGCAGCGCGACTGCTGCCAACGCCGCGGACTCGGCAAGCGCGGTGCTTTCGGCCGGCGGATTAGGGATGGGTGTAGCGGGGGCTGGCATTGCGCAATCCACCGGCAGGG
The DNA here is from genome assembly GCA_031379035.1 of Hyphomicrobiaceae bacterium. Lineage (GTDB taxonomy): Bacteria > Pseudomonadota > Alphaproteobacteria > Rhizobiales > Hyphomicrobiaceae > JABFRJ01. Next base: position 16,216 of record JANNEU010000017.1, read on the forward strand.
GCAGAAACGCACGACATCGTACGGAGCCGGAATCGCCGAAGCGCTATAGTCTATCCTATGTATCTAGGAAGCCCAAACGCTGGGCTATTGTCGCGCTACGGGAACCTCAGCGCTTGCGGACCTGCACGCCGATCAGGCCGCGCAAGCGCGTCAGCTGGCTCTCGTCTGCTTCACAGGGAATGATCCAGATGTCGCCGTCGCGTGTCTTCAGTTCGACCATGGACCGCTCGTAGCCGTCGTGATCGAAGCCATTGAGCGCACTGAGCTTGGCCACCTCTTTGAACGGGACCTGGATTTCAGATTGTGCAAACGGACCGCGCACGACCACTGACACGAAGCCCGATTCCGGCTGCACGGAGAGCGCGGCGGGCCGCCCCGGTGAGAGGACGCTCATCACATAGGCTCCGATTGCGATGAGAAGCACGAGGCCCAGAAGCAGCCCGACAGCGCCAAGCGCGTCACGGAGGAGTTCGGGGAACAGAACAAGGCCGACAATGACCGGCGCGGCGAGCCCCAACAGCAGAGGCGACAACCAGAATGAACGGCGCAACTGAGAGACATCACCGATCCAAAGGTCGGCGGTCGCGACAGTATTGGTCGACGTCATGGACATGTCTCCTTCGCGACATTCGCGATAGCTGCGGAAACAGTGACGCAAATACTTTGATTGCTGATGAATAGTTGCCGCGTGCGCGAGGATTTTTGAAGATGGTCAAAAAAGCGTTAACACAAGCAGCTATTGAGCATGCGCGGGATGGAACTCAGTTATCTAATATTTTCGAAAGACACGCAGAGCGTGCGTGAGGTAACGTGTGTTTGTGAGTCATTCGCCTCCTGCGTTCATTGACTCACATACACTGCGGGGTTCCTGGCAACGGGAACCCCGCATTTTTATGCTCAGGTTGATACTGTGGACGTTAGAGTCCGCGGCCGCCGCCCACATCGACGAGCACGCCGGTGACGTAAGACGATTTCTCGGACAGCAGATAAAGCACCACGTCGGCGACTTCGTCGGCGGTGCCACCGCGCTTCATTGGCACCAAGTCTTTATACTTGTCGACGCGGCCGGCGATGCCGCTGCTGTCGTGGATCTCGGTGTAAATCAGGCCCGGCCTAACCGCATTCACCCGGATGCCTTCAGGGGCTAGCTCTTTGGCGAGCCCCACGGTCAGCGTGTCGATACCGCCCTTCGAAAAGGCGTAGTCGGTCGCTTCAAATGCACCGCCTAACTTGGATGCAATCGATGACATGTTGACGATGGCACCGCCTTCGCCACCCCGTGACTTGGCCATGCGGCGGGCAGCTTCCTGGGCCGCAACAAAGGCCCCCGTTGTGTTAATGGCGAGAACATTGACCAGCTGGTCGGTTGAAATCTCAACAAAAGGGCCGGCCTTGCCCAAGATCCCGGCATTGTTGAAGAAGGCGTCCAAGCGCTTAAAGCTCTTGTCGAAGGCTTTGAAGGCACCCTTTATGGCCTCTGGATCGACGGTGTTGCAGGCGATTGCCAAGCCTTTGCGGCCATGTTTTTCGATGTCGCGGACGACCGCAGCTGCGGCCTCAACATTGCTTGCGTAGGTGATCGCGACGTCGTAGCCGGCGCTGGCGGCCTGCCGGGCGGTCGCGGCGCCGATTCCGCGTGAGCCGCCAGTGATCAAAATAGTGCGGGACATGCTTTTTCTCCTCGGAGCGCACGACCCAAGCGGGGCCGCCGTGACACATTTTACCGGGTTCGCGGATCGGGTATAGAGAGATCATGAGCTCAACCGTTCCGCCACCGTCGCAATCGCCGCCTGCTGGTTCACAGCCAGCCGATACATCGGCAACGTTCGGTTTTGAGAGTGTGCGGCCGGAGGAGCGGCAGACCCGTGTGAACGGCGTGTTCGCCTCCGTCGCCGAGCGCTATGACCTGATGAACGACCTGATGTCGGGCGGACTGCATCGGCTCTGGAAGCAAGATTTCGTTGCGTGGCTTGCCCCGCAACGGGGGGGGCAGACGTTCCGACACCTTGATGTCGCCGGTGGAACGGGAGACATCGCGCTCCGCATCGCGAACACAGCCGGACCGGGAACGATGATCGATCTCGTGGACATCAGTCCGGAGATGCTGGCTGTCGGGCAGCGGCGGGTCGATGCTGCCGGGCTCGCCCACCGCATCACGCTGACTGAAGGCAATGCCGAGGCTCTACCGTTTCCCGACCGGACTTTCGACGCCTATACGATTGCGTTCGGGATCCGCAACGTTACGCATCTCGACCGCGCGCTCAAGGATGCGCACCGTGTTCTCAAGGTCGGCGGACGGTTCATGTGCTTGGAGTTCTCGGCGGTCACCATTCCGGTGCTCGACAGGCTCTATGATTTCCACTCGTTCAACGTCATACCGGCGCTTGGTCAGCTGGCTGCCGGCGACCGGGCGAGTTACCAGTATCTGGTTGAGAGCATTCGACGGTTTCCCAACCAAAGCGCATTCGCCGGACTGATCCGCGACGCCGGATTTGAACAGGTGAGCCATCGCAATTTGACCGGCGGGGTCGCCGCCATGCATTCAGGCTGGAAGTTGTGAGCAGACCTTGAATGTTAGCCACCTTCGTCCCGTATGAAAGAACCCAGCATGACGCTATCGCTCGCAGCCCGCCGTCCCTCGACTGCCGTAAATGTTGGCGCTGTGACGGTCGGCGGTGGCGCACCGATTGTCGTGCAGTCGATGACCAATACAGATACGGCTGATATCGACGCGACGGTGACGCAAGTGGCTCAACTGGCCCGCGCCGGTTCCGAGCTGGTACGGATCACGGTTGATCGCGATGCGGCCGCGAAAGCCGTGCCGCACATTCACGAGAAACTACTCAAGCGTGGCCTCACGGTGCCGCTGGTTGGCGACTTTCACTACAACGGCCACACGCTGCTGGCCGACAATCCAGCCTGTGCAGAAGCCTTGGCCAAGTATCGCATCAACCCGGGCAACGTTGGCTTTAAGGCCAAGAAAGACAAGCAGTTTGGTTCGATCATCGAGATGGCGCTGAAGTATCAGAAGCCGGTGCGCATCGGGGTTAACTGGGGTTCGCTGGATCAAGACCTGCTCACTCATCTCATGGACGAAAATGCCAAGCTCGCGCGCCCCGCGCCGGCGCGCAGTGTGATGCACGAAGCGATCGTGCAATCAGCATTGATGTCCGCTGAACTTGCCCAGAACATCGGCCTTGGCGCTGAGCGCATCGTGATCTCGGCTAAGGTCTCCGCTGTGCAGGATCTGATCGCCGTCTATTCGCTGCTTGCGGAGCGCTGCAAATATGCACTGCATCTCGGGCTGACTGAAGCCGGTATGGGTTCGAAAGGTATCGTAGCGTCGACAGCTGGCATGGGCATACTTTTGCAGCACGGCATTGGTGATACCATTCGTGTGTCGCTGACGCCGGAGCCAGGCGGGGATCGCACAACGGAAGTCAAAGTTGCGCAGGAAATCCTGCAGACCATGGGCTTGCGCGCGTTCATGCCGATCGTTGCGGCTTGCCCTGGGTGCGGCCGCACAACATCGACGGTCTTTCAGGAATTAGCCCGCGACGTACAGTTCATGATCCGCGACCGCATGCCGGAATGGAAGCAAAACTACCCGGGCGTCGAAAGCCTGACCTTCGCGGTGATGGGCTGTATCGTGAATGGTCCGGGCGAGAGCAAACATGCCGACATCGGCATCTCCCTTCCGGGCACCGGCGAGCAACCTGCGGCACCTGTCTTCATCGACGGTAAGAAGGCCATGACATTGCGTGGTGCCAACATCACTGCGGAATTCAAGGACATTGTTGAAGGTTACATCGCCAAGCGCTTCGGTGCGGGACACAAAGCAGACGCCTAAACAACCGTGCTCTGCTGCGCGCCGCGCAGGTAGTCAGGGTGTAGCAACGCCCAGGGCAAGCAGGCGCGCTCGAGCGGTTTTGTGCGGTTCGGAGGGAGCTCCGGCGGGCTCCGGCAATGCCAGTGCGGCGCGGTAGTCGGCAATAGCGGCGTCTTTGGCGGCTTTGAGCTCTAACGTTTCGCCACGACGCACCAACGCGCTGGCGCTCTTGGGATTGGTTGACAGCACTGCCGTCAGATCAACAACGGCAGCATCGAGTTCGGATCGATCCCGATGGGCCAGTGCACGGTTGGTGAGCGCCATGGGCTGTTTGCTGTCGATAGCAATCGCTGCCGTAAAATCCTTGATCGCGAGATCGAGCTTCTTCTGCGACCGATAGATGCTGCCACGGTTGTTCAAGGCGGCATAATTTTTGGGCTGTGTGCGCAGGACATCCGTGTAGTCGGCAATGGCAAGATCAAACTGTTTTTGCGCAGCGTACTGCGACGCGCGCCAAAAGAGGACAGGCACATCGGTTGGCTGGATGGCAAGAGCGCGCGAGAAGTCCTCAATGGCCGCAGCGGCCTGGCGCTTTGCAGCAAAAGCTTGGCCGCGTTCGAAATAGGCCCCGGCATCCTGGACATTGGAAGCAATGCGCTTGTTCGCTGCTTCAATGCGGGCATCAACCGCCGATAGCGGCTGAGCTGGCTCGGTCGCGGCGGCAACCTTTTGTACCGCCTCTACGCTCTGGCCCACGGGCGGCACCACTGCTTTCGCTTCGGCATCGCGTTTGGCATCGGTCACACGCTTTGCCTCGGCGGCGAGCTGATCGGCCACCTCTTTGTCAGCGGCGGCTTTGGCTTCGGCGGCCTGCTTCGCCGCCAAAACACGGTTTGCTTCGGCCAGCGCTTCATCTGCAGCTTTCTTGTCGGCAGCGGCTTTAATGTCAGCGATACGTTTGGCTTCTGCGGCAGCTTTTGCCGCTGGAGCGTTGACCGTTTCGATGGGCACTGCTGCAGCAGGTCCGCAGATCGACTTCAAAGCCTGCCAATCCTCCGCCGACATGGCCGGCGTGGCGTTGTAGGAGGCTTGATTTTCAATGCCCCGGATACGCTCAGCGTTGGAAGGATGAGACGAAAAAATATCGTTTCCCACGCCAGTCTGCCGCTGCGCGGGCGATGATGCCCGTGCCTCCATACGACGAAAGAAATCGGCCATGCCGACAGGCGAAATTCCAGCATTCCGCAGCAGCCGCAAGGCATGATCGTCTGCGGCACGTTCGGCCGAACGGGTGTAGCCGAGCTGGGCGATGACGGTGCCGATGTTGCCGATGGCACCGGGTGTGCCGGTGAAAAGCATTTGCACCAGCGCCCAGAACCCGACCGACCGCACAAGGCTCGCTTCCGGATGCAGCTCGGCCACATGGCCAGCCTCATGGCCGATGACTGCGGCGATCTCATCAGGACTGCGTGCGGCCTCGATCAGGCCGCGCGTGAGGACGATACGGTTGCCGGGAACCGCAAACGCGTTCAGCAGCGGCCAGTCAAGCACCGTTACCGTATCACCAGTGATCGGGCCGTTTGGCATCAGTCGACGGACGAGAACAGTCAGCGCGCGCCGACCCTCGACGTTGGTGCAGCGCGCTTTCGCAGGCATGGTTCGGATCACGTGCTCGCCTAGTGAGGCGCGTGCCTTTTCAGGCATGGCGCTGGCAAGGCCTTTGGAGGGCGAGAGATCGAAGCTCCAGATCGCGGCAGCAGCAGCCAGCGCAAGCGTTCCGACGGCGAGGCCAGGACGCACCGTTCGCCAGCGCTCATTGGCGAGCTTCAAGTGCGGCGCATGCTTGAGCAGTTGCGCGAGCAGTTGCGTGTCGTCGATGAAGAGTGATGCGCGGTCGGCCTTGCGCGACATGAGAATGGCGTCAACAGCGCGGCCGTGGATCGGTTGCGCAGTGCGCAGATCAGCATAGGACCACAGGGTGGCTGGCACGCCAGGAAACTGGAAAACAAGGCCTTCGGTTTCCAGACGCACGTCTGCAGCCACACGCATGGCGCTCAAGCCATCGCCATACCGGGCGGCCGCACGTGGTTGCGTATCACTGGGCTGCATATCAGAAGGCATCAAAATCAAAAGCCTGAGCAAGGCCCTCACCTTCGGCGAGAGCTGCGTTGGGGTTCTGGTGGATCGTCGCCAGATCGACATGACCGACGATGGACAGATGGTTGGCGAAGTAGCGCATCGTGCGAGCCATCGCGACCGGCCTCAAAACGAACAGGCTGCCATAGGTGATGACTTGATTGGTAATAAAAAGCCACAACAGCGAACGTCCGCTCGTCGTCAGTTTGAAGCGCGGTGCTGGGACCGGCCCTGCAGCCGTGGACGGCGGTAGCAGCGACGTGGCGTTGACTGTCAGATTATACAAACTGGACCGATAGAACGCGCTGATCGGTGACCAAATGAACAAGGCCGCAATGATCACTCCGGCAATCTTTATGCCATGAATTGGTTCGAGGCGGGCCCAGGATTCCGGTGTTTGATCCAGCACCGGCCCCAGGATGGCACCTACCGCTGCCAGGGCGCATAGGCCAATTGCTACAGTGCCAATCCAGAGCAGGCCAAACCGCAGATACAGGCTCGGCGTTGAGCCCTTCAGATCGAGCGCGCGATCACCCAACATGGTGTCGCCAGCCAGAAATCGCTGGATATACAGTGCGCGCCACGGTGCGATCCAACCCAACGTCAGCGGATACAGCAGCGACGTTGCCCAGCTTAGAAAGGCGAATTCTCCCGACGAACCGGCCATACTCCCACGGACGCCGCGCCATGACGTGCGCGCAAGCCGGTAGCGTCGCGCGCGATAAGTCGCGACGGCTTTCAGAACTGGATAAACAATTGCCAGCAAGGCGACCTGATAGAGCAACCAGCCGCTGCTGGCCTGCCCGTAGACAACAACTAACGCCGTGCTGATCAGAAAAATCGGTAGCAAGACGATGAGCAGGGCTCCGATGAAACCCTTAAAAAGCTCCTTGCCAGTGCCATGGTAAACCAGAGGTTCACCATCCAGGCGCACGGAACTCCAAATGCGGCGGCGAACTTCCGTGCGACCCCAGAAGCTATAAATGCCGATGGTGACAAGCGTGAGGAACGCATTGAATAGACAGGTACCAACCAGACCCCAGGGACTCCCGGACCAGGCAAAACGAAGCTCGCGTTCGGTGGCGTTTGCATCGGCCACAGAGGTCGCGAGACGGCGCACGATGACCGGTGCCGGACGGTGCGTTTTGCCGGGACCCGATGCGACAGACGGCATCGCCGCCAGCGCCGCAGCAATGGCTGCAGCGACCGGCGTATTCGTCGTTGGCACTGGCGCGGCTTGGTTCATTCACAATCCCTGCAGGGTAACATCCGCTTCTACAGCGGCGGAACCATGGCGTCACGGGCTGCATCGCCACACAGCGGATAGCTTCTGGGGACAGTGCGGCTGATCAACCCGGCAATCCGCAGCGCTGCCCGATAATTCATAATCACATTCAACGAGATGGAGTTAATCTGCGCGCGAGTCTCTCGGGTTCATTCTGGCGAGGGTGCGCCAGCCAGGCGAGCGTCATGTGTCATCGCTGGCGCCAGGCTTGTAGGGTACCGAGAACGTATGTGCTGATGAAGAGGTGCAGCAGCTTTGCCGCCAGCGCCGTTATGAGGATCATGGTGGCCATCGCAGCGGCGGCGGCTGTCATGCCATTCTCGTCGAGATGGACGATGGTGATCGACGCCAATTTGGTCTGCGCACTGTAGAGAAAGATCACCGCTGATACCGTCGTGAGCGCATTGACGAACATATAGAGGGCGATATCAAGAATGGCCGGGATACAGATGGGCACTGTGACCCGCATAAATGTCTTGTAGAAAGGCACCTTGAGTGAGGCAGAGACCGCCTCAAATTCCCGGTCGATCTGTTTGAGAGCTGTGACGGCAGTGATGTGCGCCGTTGTATAAAAATGCGCGATGGTATTGACGGCCAGCAAGGTCAAGGTGCCGTAGAATACGCTCAGCGGGTTCCAGCCGGCATTGATGAAGAAGACATAGCCAAGGCCACAGACCAGCCCGGGCACGGCCATCGGGATCATGGCGAGTAAGTGGGCTGCCACCCGCAGACGAGCAAAGCCTTCGCCCTTCTCGATCAGATAAGCCCCGCAAAACACCAAAAGCGTTCCAAGCACAGAGACAAGGCCCGCGACTTTCAGAGAATTCAGATAGGGCCCCCACCCCGTCGGCTCGAATTCAATAACGTCATACCATTTCAGCGACAGCGACAGATTATAGGGCCAATAGGTAATGAACGAGCCCCAGACGGCCATACCAATCACGCCGAGTATGACACTGGCGAGCGTGAGGCAGTAGATCAACGCCACAGTATCGGCGACCGGACGCCGCTGCGGAATGAGCGGGACGGCACGCGCCGACACCAGCGCAACCTGCCGGCGCTGGATAATGCGATCCATCGCGAAGGCCAAGACGCTCGGCAGCAGCAAGATGAAGCCGACAACAGCACCCATCTGGAAGTTCTGCTGTCCGATCACTTGTTTGTAGGCGTCGGTGGCGAGAACGCTAAACTGCCCGCCGATGACTTTGGCGATGCCGAAGTCGGTAATCCCGAGGGTGAAAACAAGAAAGGCTGCCGAGACCAATCCGTACTTCACACCCGGCACGGTGATGGTCCAGAACGTGCGCCATGTGCTGGTGCCAAGCGCACTGGCGGCCTCATAGAGACGGCTGTCGGCGAGGCCGAGTGCGGTCGTCAGCACCAAAAGTGCATGGGGGAAGCAATAGAAGACCTGCGACATGACGATCCCAACGGCGCCATATATCGTGCCGCCCAACAACCAGGATTTCAGGAACCCCTGATTGCCGAAAATGTAAATAAATGAGATGGCCGGCAACAACGACGGTGCGAATAACGGCAACATGGCAATTGCTGTGAAGACGGGCTTTGCCGGCAACTTGGTGCGCGTGAGCGCATAGGCATAACCGAAGGCTAACAGCACAACGAGACTGGTCGTCAGGGCAGAGACCCAAAGGCTGTTCCAAAGCGACCCAACCATTTGCGGCGTTGAGAAGTAGCGGACGTAGTTGGCGAGCCCGACGAATGCGCCGGTCTTGTCTTGGAAGCTTTTCAGCAACAGAACGCCTAGCGGCACGGCAATTATGAGAACCAGGATTGCCAGCACCGACATGACGCTGGCACCCATCAGCAGGCGTTCGCTTCCGGTTCGGGGGCGGCGTCGGCCTTTTGTTGCTGGCGTAGCAGCGGCCATTGTCATGTTGACCTTCCGCCCGAGGTGCCGACTGCGTCCTGAAAGACACGAAGGTGCGCGGGCGGTAGGGCGACTTTTATGGTTTGGCCTGTTGCGAGCCGAAGATCCTGCATTTCGTTGCTTGAGACATCGGCTGCAATGGACAAATCTTTGGATAGCAACACCGCCAATGTGAGGCGGCAAAAGGCCCCAAGGTACTCGGTCGCCAAGACGGTGACGTCCAATTGGTTGGGTGTCGATGCCGTGATGCCGCGCACTTGAACCTCTTCCGGCCGGAAACCAAGCCGCACGGATGCGCCCGGTTTTGGCTGCAACGGCTCACTCACCTGCAGTGCGAAACCATCGACAGCGATGCTGCCGGTACCCTCTGCGATGCCATCCAGAAAGGTCATTTTACCAACGAAATCGGCTACGAACGCGGACGACGGGCGCGCATAGATTTCTTCGGGCGTGCCGATTTGTTCGATGGCACCGTCGTTCATGACGACGATGCGGTCGGCCATGGACAGCGCCTCTTCCTGATCGTGGGTGACGAGGATTGTCGTCACACCCAGGCGCCGCTGCAAAGTTCTGATCTCATCGCGAAGGCGGGCGCGCACACGCGCATCCAAGGCCGAGAGTGGTTCGTCCAGCAACAACAAGCCGGGAGAAATAGCCAGGGCGCGCGCCAGGGCAACTCGCTGTTGCTGGCCACCAGAGAGTTGAGCTGGATACTTGAGGCCCTGCTCGGGGAGCCCGACAAGTTCCAAAAGTTCGACAACGCGGGCGGTGCGGCCAGCCCGACTGGCACCTCGATTGACCAGACCGTAGGCGACGTTGTCATTGACCGTCAGGTTTGGAAACAAGGCGTAAGACTGAAAAACAATGCCGAAATCGCGGGCGGACGGCGGGAGGCCTGACACATCTTTGCCGTCGATTTCAATGGTGCCTTCGTCTTGGATTTCAAGGCCTGCGATCACGCGCAACAGCGTGGTCTTGCCGCAACCCGAGGGTCCGAGAAAACACACAAGCTCGCCGCGATTGATATTGAGCGTGACGGCTCTCAACGCTGCGAATGCGCCGAACCGCTTGGTCAGGTGATGAATACGAATATGGGGCGACGCCACGGCTGGGACAGCACGATCAGCCATCTGTTCCATTGTCCTGGTCTCTCGACCGTCCGAGTGCCGGGCGCGCGTGCCGCCACAATGCAAATGAACCTCGGCGTTGCTGGAGCGGCCGAGGTTCGATAACGCAATTGCTGTGGCGGGCAATTACGTCAGGTTTTCAAGCCGAAAGTAAAATGACACGACTGCTGAGTTTACTTGCCGAATTTATTTGGGCGCAGCCTTGCTCTCGTACCGTTTCGACCATTCAGCGAGAATGGCTTCGCGGTTATTGGCCATAGTCTGAAGATCGATCTTGGCCATCTTCGAATCTGCTTTGTCCGGATAGTTCTTTGGTTGGTTGTTTACTTCCGGATGCGCAACGATCGCATAGTACTTGGAATAGAGTTCGTTGGCACCTTTCGTGGCAGCCCAATCGAGCACCTTCTTCGCGATGGCCGTGTTCTTGCTGCCCTTGACGATTGACGCGGCTTCCATGTCCCAACCAGCGCCTTCCGTCGGCAGCACGATGTCGATGGGTGCACCTTTGGTCTTTTCGCTGGCCGCGCGCATGTCGTAGCCGAGCCCGAGAACGCGTTCACCCTTCGCCGCCTGGACGCACGGGGCAGAACCGGAGTGCGTGTAGACCGCGATGTTGTCGTGCAAAGCATCCATGTATTTCCAGCCATCGGCGTCACCCATGGTCTGCAACCACGCGGCAACCATAAGATAGCCGGTGCCGGAGGATGCCGGATGCGGCATCACGATCTTGCCTTTGAACTTCGGATTGAGCAGATCTTTGTAAGACGCTGGCGACGTTAAACCGTCTTTGCCACCTTCAACGGTGTTGTAACAGATCACGCCCAGAAACGCGTCCATGCCGACGTAGGAGCCGTCTTTGGAGCGAAACGCCTCTTTGAGTTTGTCTTCGCCGGCCGGCTTGTAGTTTTCCAGCAGGCCTTCTTTGTTGAACAGCAGCAGAGACGATGCCGCGAGGCCGAAGATGATGTCGGCTTTAGGCGAGGCTTTTTCGGCCAAGACCCGCGCGGTGATCACACCGGTTGTGTCGCGCAGCCATTGAATGTCGGCCTCCGGTACGGCTTTTTCGATCTCGTCCTTGAACAGCTTCAGCTGCTCGTTCTCCATCGACGTATAGACCGTAAGCGGCGTTTTTTGTGCCAGTGCGGGACTAAAGGCTGCGACGGCAGCAAAGCAAGCGCCACCGAGGCGCGCGAAGGTCTGTCTTACCATTGTACTCACCAACTCCCCATGGGGTGGCCCATTGTGGCCCCCGCTCCCCGTGCCAGACGCAGCATGACGCCAGAAGAACGCCAGCGTCCCGCCGACATTATGTCTTTACCATATCTCAACTGTGCCGGTGAAATCCATAGATGCGGCTAGGCGTCGCTTGAAATCGGCAAAGATCCTGACCGCGTCGTGACGCCCCGCTCTGGCGCGCCGGGCTTCGTCTTTGATTTTACTCAGATAACTTAACGTGCGGCGGGATCGTGGCCGGCCCAACGCTGCGGCACGCCAGGGCTCGGCGTAGATTTGGCAGAAACTCATGTGCGCGAGAGATCGTACTCTCTTAACGCATTGTGAGCGCTTGGCACCGCAAGGTCTGGCTCAGTAGACACGGCTGGCCCGAGGTTCGAAATGATCAAGCTGTTCAAAAGAGCGCGCGGCGATGAAAGCGGTGCGACAGCCATCGAATATGGTTTGATCGCCGGCATCATCTCGCTCGCCATTATCGCCGGTGCCACACAGATCGGTAGCAATGTGAAAACGACGCTGAGCACGGTTGCCAACAACATTAATAAGTGACCGTTCTTTAGATTTTCCGCGCTGAAGCGCAGACCCTCAAGGCCGGTCATAACAACGACATTTGATGAGGGATTCGAACCTTCGATCTGGCACTTGAGTGGCAGAAATATTTGAACTCTCTCGCGCCTCATTGACGCTTTTTGGGACCCAGAATCCTGCTGAATATGCTCGGTATTTTTGAGTTGCACGACCGTCATGCGTGTTGTGCGTCAGCGGTCGTCCCAAGTACATTTTTTACCCGGAGGAGTCTCTTGGATTGCACTTGAGCCACCCCTGTCGCAACGCTGTCTCGGCGAACTCTTCATCGAGTAGGCCAAGCCCGAAAAAGGGATAGCGCACCAATGCCTTCGATACGGAGCGCAAGGGCCTTGCCGGCCGACCTCGGGCAACCGGCCGCAAGGCGTGGCGCGCATCCTCAGGGCTCAACAGCGTGCTTCAGCGCCCGGTTACCGGTCACACGCCCGTTATTTCGTTGGCCGAAGCGCGTGCAATAGCGCTGGATCGTGGGGAAGCAGTCCAGGCGAAAATCGATCCGTTAGATGACGGAATGGGTGGCAGAGCAAAAGCGTTCACGGCGCTTACTACGGTCCAAATGTAGAAACAGACATGCTCAAGAAACGCGCCCGCTTTGCCGGCCCACCCGGATGCGGAGGTGACACGTGCGCTGCAATGTGGTTTAGGAAAGAGCTAATTTTGTGTATTTGAGGAAGCCACTTTCCGTAAGCGCACGCCGAAAGCTGTCCAGATCGTATTTTTCCGCTGTCTGCAGGAGCGTCTTGAGTGTGAAACTCTGAATCGATGACGAGAGAAGAGTCGCTGCCCCGTTCGGAGAAGAGCGCGAGCGCCTTGTTCGGTATAACCTAGCGGCCGCGCCATGAAGGACGGGTACTTCTGGCCGGGCTTGCTGTCATGGCATTCAGGCGTGAGCGATGACGACTGCACACTCACAGGGCAAATGGTCAGAATTGCTCGACGTGTCGATCGATCATGACAGCGATCGCCCGATCTTTCTGCAGATCTATGTGGGGCTGCGGACGGCCATCGTCTCGAACGTGCTGGCACCTGGGCTGAAACTTCCCTCAAGCCGGCAGCTCGCGGAACGGCTGGCCGTGTCACGAACGTCGACAATGTCGGCCTACGGCCAGCTGCTGGCTGAAGGCTACGTCGTTGGCCGCGCCGGCTCAGGCACCTACGTGTCGGAGGACGTGCCCGCGGCCTTGACCTGTGCTACTGACGACGACGGAAAGATACTTCCGCCAACTCACGCGCGCGTATCCCAGGCGGGTGAGCGGTATCGCCAGTTCGGCGCGGACTTGATCAAATCTCCGCGCGCACCGTTCATGACCGGCTGCTGCTCCGTTGACGCCAAAACCATCGATGCTTGGCGGCGGGTTGGCGCGGAGCACCTGCGCAGTTTCGACCGGACCAATCTCGCTTACTCGGATCCCGGCGGCGAGCCCGGATTGCGTCGCGAAATCGCAGCCTACCTGCGCGCGGCCCGCGGCGTGCAGTGCACAGATGACCAGGTCATCGTCCTGTCGGGTGCACAACAGGCGATCGATCTGTCGATCCGAACGCTGCTCGACCCTGGCGATGCCGTTTGGATTGAAGATCCAGGCTATGCCGCGACACGGGAGGCGCTGGCCGCCGCAGGCGCCAAGCTGGTGCCGATCCGGGTTGACGCCGGTGGACTTGATGTCAGCGCTGGCAAGGCCGCAGCACCCGATGCCAGGGCCGTCTACATCACACCGTCGCACCAATACCCGACCGGCGTTGTCATGAGCATGGCGCGACGCTTGGAGTTGCTCGCGTGGGCGTCTGAGACTGGTGCCTGGATCGTCGAGGACGACTACGACAGCGAGTTCCGTTACGCTGGCAAGCCGCTGTCCTCGCTGCAGGGCCTCGATCGTGGCGGCTGTGTCATCTATGTCGGCACCTTGAGCAAGGTGCTGTTTCCTGGCCTGCGGCTCGGCTTTGCCGTTGTGCCGCACGGCCTTGTGGCGATGTTTCGCGGTGCCAGGTTCCTCAGCGATCGCTCGCCTCCGCTGCTGCAGCAAGCCATGACGGCCGACTTTATGGCGCAAGGATTTTTCACCAGTCACATCCGGCGCATGCGGCAGGTTTATCGCGAGGCGAGAGACGTGCTGGTGGACGCTGTCAAAACGAACATGGGCGACGTCGCCGATATCGAAGTCCCGGAGGCTGGGATGCAGTTGGTTGTCCATTTTCGGCACGGTGTTTCCGACGTCGCCATCGCCGACGCGGCTCGTCTGCAAGGCATTGTCGTCCGGCCTGTCAGTCCGTTGTATCTGGCCGCCCCGCACCGGCAAGGGCTTGTCCTCGGGTATTCAGGTTTCGATAATCGCGAATTGCGTACAGCCGCGACTACACTTGGCCGGATTGTCAGTGCTACCATGGAGAGCAAGCGTGATACGGGGCGTTTGTCAGCGCACCCCAACAGGCAATCCCGGGGAAAAGTGCGGAGCTGACGAGCCGTTCGCCCTGTTGACGTGGCTGCGAGTTGCAACGGAACCGGCATACGAGGTACGGGCGAGTCCGCTTACTGGGCCGAACCGCGCAAGCCAGTTGGCGCGCCGACGAGCAGGGTTGCCAACTCTGGTGACCCTGAGTTGCCATGCACGACGTGCAAAAATCATAGATTATCAACGACTGCCGTGAAGTCAGGGCAATTCAATTCACCACAATGAGTGACAATGGCCATGGTCGGATCGAGATCCGGCAGGCTCGGCGAGAGGTTGCAAAGGTCGCCCATGTGCGCCAGCGGCAAAGCGCACAGGAAAGCTACTATCGCTTGCATCGGCAAACCGGTCGCACTCATGAACGCCATCATCAAGACCGGAAAGCCATTCAACCCTCAAATGCAGCCTGCGCAAGAAACACGGTTGCTACGGATCGGTCGCTTGATGAGCTGTCACGCTCCAGCGATCTTGGAGAAGTCGGCAACACCGAGCGTCGTCGCGCGGATCTCGGACAGCAATTTGAGCCGGTTCGCGCGTAGCTTTGCATCTTCGGCGTTGACCGTCACGTCGTTGAAAAACGCGTCCACCGGCCCGCGCAACTCCGCCAGCGCATTCATCGCGCCAGTGAAGTTTTCGACGTTGATCGCCGCCACAGTGTCGGCACGCACACTGGCGAGCGCTTTCGCCAGTGCTTTTTCGGCCGGTTCCGCGAGCAGCTTCGGATCATGCGCGCCGTCGTGGCTGGCTTTGTCTTTCTTCTCTTCGATGGACAGGATGTTGGCTGCGCGCTTGACGCCCGCCAGCAAGTTGGTGCCGTCGTCGGTTTTGAGAAACGCACCGAGCGCTTCCACGCGCTTGACGATCAGCGCCAGATCATCTTGCCCCGGCAGCGCAAACACCGCATCGATCAGATCATGCCGCGCCCCCTTGTCGCGCAG
>JANNEU010000023.1:0-9051 GCA_031379035.1 Hyphomicrobiaceae bacterium
AGTGTTCGCCGCAGAGCCCGGCACGATCGCCGGCCGCGACATCTTCCGCGGCACCGGCGGCTCGCTCTACTATATGCGCCGCCAGAACATCACGCTGGGCTCCGAGCGCGTCAGCATCGAAGTGCGCGACCGCGACACCGGGTTGGCGCTCGCAACCAAAGTGCTCGTGCCTACGCAGGACTACGAGATCAACTATCTGCAAGGCCGTATCACGCTCAAGTCGCCGCTGGCGTCCACCGCTACGAGCGATTTCATCGTGCAGTCCGGCACGCTCTCCGGCCAGGAGCAGTTCCTCGTCACCACCTACGAGTACGCGCCAAGCCTCGAAGCCAACAAGGACAAGGCCACCGGTGGCCGCGCCACCCAGTGGGTCGGCGATCACGTCCAAGTCGGCGTCACCGGTTACGAACAGACCGGCGCCGGTCGCGACCAGAAGATGGTCGGCACGGATGTCATGATCCGCGCCACGCCGGGCACCTACATCAAAGCCGAAGTCGCACGCTCCAATGGCACCGGCGATGGCGAAACGCTATCTCTCGACGGCGGCTTCACGTTCATCAGTCGCCAAAGCAATGGCAGCATTGCCTATGCCAAGCGCATCGAAGCCGCAGCCGACCTTGCTGAATTGAGAACCGGGCTGGATGGCCGCCTCGCCGCGTTCTGGCAACACAAGGATCGCGACTTCTCCAGCCCCGGCCAGATCACCACCAACCGCGAAGCGAGCGAAGCCGGCGTCAAAGCCACAACTAGGCTCAACGCACAGTGGGGCCTGCGTGCGCAACTGACCGACAAGCGCGACGAATTCCGCTCCTACCAGTCGGCCGAAGGCAATGTGATCTATACCTTCAACGAGTACTGGAAGGGCACCATTGGCCTGAAGGGCGACACGCAAACCTTGCGCACGCTGTCCGCCAGCCCAACCCTCAATCAAGAAGGCCGCCGCATCGATAGCGCGATCCGGCTCGACTACGACTCACATCGCGATTGGACCGCCTACATCTTCGGCCAGAAAACACTCGACCGCACCGGCACCCGCAATCCCAACAACCGCATCGGCGTGGGCGGCACCGCCCGCGTCACCGAAAACCTCACTGGCCTTGCCGAAATCTCTGGCGGCGACGGCGGGCTCGGCGGCAAACTCGGCACCGAATACAAGGTCAACGACGAGCAAACCGTCTACGTCAACTACACCCTCGATCCAGATCGCACCGATATCATCTCGACCGGCGCGCAGGGCATGCTCGTCGGCGGCGCCCGTCGCCGTTACTCCGACAGCTTCAGCGTCTTCGGCGAAGAGCGCTATCGCTCAGGCATTGGCTACACCGGACTGACCCACGCCTACGGTCTCGACTTCGTGCCGCTGCAGCATTGGAAGACCGGCCTCGCCATCGAAAATGGCAAACTGCACGATCCCTTCGCTGGCGATCTCCAACGGGTCGCCGCGTCAGGCTCCATTGGCTATAGCCATGCCGGCCTCGCTTACTCGGGCAAAGTTGAATATCGTCACGATGAAACACCGCTGCGCGAGCGCGAAACATGGCTCGCAGCCAACACGCTGTCACTGAAGATGTCGGAAGACTGGCGTATGGTCGGCAAGCTCAGCGGTGCGTTCAACACCAAGACAGTTGGCGACTTTGTTGATGGCAACTTCTTTGAAGCCACCACCGGCTTCGCCTATCGTCCGGTCACCAACGACCGCCTCAATATGCTCTTCAAGCATACCTACTTCCAGGATGCGCCGAGCCCCGGTCAGGTGCTGCCCGGCGGGCTCTCGCTCGGCTACGCCCAGCGCAGCCAGATCCTGGCAGTGGATGCCAACTACGATCTGCTGCCGTGGCTGACGATTGGCGGCAAATACGCTTATCGCATCGGCGAGTTGAAGGATCGCGTGCTCGATGGGCCGTGGTTCGATGCCCGCGCACAGCTCGCCATTCTGCGGCTCGACATCAAGGCGATTCGCGAGTGGGACTTCCTCGCCGAGCTACGCTCGTTGGACAGCTCGACGGCGTCCGATCGCAAGACCGGCGCGCTGATCGCAGTCTACAAGCACATCAACGACAACTTCCGGGTCGGCGTGGGGTACAATTTCACCGACTACTCCGACAACCTCACGGACCTCTCCAACAAGAGCCGCGGCGTGTTCGTCAACGGGCTTGCGAAGTATTGAAGCTCAAACGCAAACGCCGACCTGAGGAGAACCCCCGGTCGGCGTGTCACGACGGCCATAAGTGCCCAACCGGCCGTGTTACTTCTTCGCTGGCGGCTGCTTAGATTGGTTCGGTGCAGGGGCCGCACCGGGAGCGGCAGCCGGCGCCGCGCTCGCGGCAGCCTTCTCAGCCTCAACTGCTTTCTTGATGTCGGCGTCGAGATACTCGATCTTAGCCGCGTTCCGCAGATCGGTACCGACGGACTGAGCCTTTTTCTGCAGCAGCGAGTTGACGATGCGCTCTTTGAGACCCTCGAAAGCCGGCGGTTCGCGCAGGCGCTTGTCCTCAAGCTTGATGACATGCCAGCCGAAGTTTGACTTGATGGGTGCCGATACTTTGCCTTTTTCGAGCGCGAACGCAGCCGCCTCGAATTCCGGCACCATTTGGCCCTTGGCAAAGAACCCAAGATCGCCGCCGTTCTCCTTCGAACCAGGGTCTTTGGAGAACTCTTTGGCGAGCGCAGCGAAGTCGCCGCCCTTGGCAAGCTTGTCCGCGATCTCTTTCGCCTTGGCCTCTTCCTCAACCAGAATGTGGCGGGCCTTCACTTCTTCTTCCGGCTTAATGGCCTTGACTTGCTCATCGTAGAACTTCTTCGCGTCCTCGTCCTTGACAGAGGCCTTGATGGTTTTTTCAAAGTAGAGATCGCGCAAGGCACGGCGGCGCCAGTACTGCATACGCGCCTCATACTCAGCCCCTGTACCAAGTTTGGCTCCCTCAGCGGCGTCGGAGAAAATCTGGTTTTCAATCACGTACTCAAGCAGGATGCGCTTGCGCGAACCCTCCGGCAGCTGCGCCAGTTCGGGACCAAGTTCCGCCTCAGCCATTTTGAGGTCACCCTCCGTCACCGGCTTACCGTTGACTGTGGCGATTGGCGTCCCTTGCGCCTGCGCGGCCGGAGCCAAAAGAACCAAGTTGCCCGCAGCAAGCAGCGTAGCAAGGGTCAAAGCACCCGGCAGACGGATGGCACGGCTGGTCGCGGCGTTCGATAAAAAGCGCATGTCACCTCAAGCGGTTAGGGGGCGTAAGCGGGATACGATGCGAGACCAGATGCACCCGTCGATCGTCAGATGTCTTGTAGCGGATTGATTTGTTTCGGATTTCTTGAAAGACGCCGAGCCGCTGCGCCAGGCACGCGCCGAGCGTGTCCCGAGTTAGCCACTCCACGTCCCGCTGCCAAGGTAACTTTCCGTCACAGCAGAAAAATGGCGACAATCTGTCAGCGGCGGGGACGCGTGGTCGTGGCGGCAGCGCGCGGCAAGACAGTCGGCAAAACGGCCGGCATCGATGGCGACAGGTGCGCGCCCGGTATCAGCGCCGTGGGGGCCTCGGGTTGCTCAGTCACCACCCAGGCCGCATCAACCGTGGGCCGGCCAACCACGAGTGCATGCAGCAGCGCTGTTCGAAGCGGCCGCGACCAGCCCTGCTTGTTCTCGTTGAACCGCAGTGCGTTCCCGACAAAATGCACCACAAAACGGCCGTCAGGCTCAGGAGGGCCGCTCAGGCATGCCATCTTCGCCACCGCTGCAACCCCGGCAATAGGAGCCGATGGCCCGTGACTTGCGCCCAATTCCTGGCCTCGCGCCAACAATCCGATCCCAAGCGGTGCCGGAGGAGGGGGCGGCACTTGGTAGTCGGTCGTCCAACCCTTCCTGGTGTTTGCCCAGCGCTGTGCGCGCCAAGCCTCGGCAGCCGCGATGGCGCTGACGTGGTTCGCTTCCACGACCCGCGCGCACGGCTGCAAGCTGACTTGTGCCGCCAAAGTTCCGGCAACCGCTATCAATGCCAAACCAGCCAAACCCGCAACCAGGCCCGACCGGACAACACAAAACCGAGACTTTTGAGCGCGTAGCATCATGCACCAAACGCAGCCACAAGGCCCATCGGCACGTCCACCAGGACATTGGCTGTTGGTTAACAAGCCGCACCGGCCACAACCTTGGACGCACGCCTTTCTCGTATGGAGGAAAGCTGCTAGACGGGGCCCGCGTGGCTGGTGGCCTGTTTAACAAACAGGGCGCTATGATCCGCGCGGTTTGCCTATTTCGACATGGGACCCACTGGGGCATGGCCAAAGACACAAAAGACAAGACAGGCACCGAAAGCGGCCTGATCCGCGAGCTGGCAGAGCTGCTGAACGAGACCGGTCTCAGCGAGATCGAGATCGAGCGCGAGGGTCTACGCGTTCGCGTTGCCCGGCAATTGACCATGGCCGCCGTTGCCGCCCCCATGCTGGCCCATGCGACGCACGCAGCACCACCGGCGACGAGTGGACCTGCAGGCAAACCGGCCACTGCCGGGGTCCATCCCGGCACCGTCAACTCACCAATGGTCGGCACAGCCTACCGCGCGGCCGAACCGGGTGCCGCCGCATTCGTAGATGTCGGTACCCGTGTCGCCCAAGGCCAGACGCTACTGATCATCGAAGCCATGAAAACCATGAACCACATTCCAGCCCCGCGCTCGGGAACTGTGGTCCAAGTGTTTGTCGACAACGGTCAACCAGTCGAATTCGGCGAGCCATTGGTTGTGATTGAATAAGGGAGAGGCAGTAGGCAGTAGGCAGTAGGCAGTAGGTGACGGCGAACTAGCTTTTCCCTACTGCCTACTGCCTACTGCCTACTGCCTAAACAACATGTTCGACAAAATCCTGATCGCCAACCGAGGTGAAATCGCACTGCGCGTGCTGCGCGCGTGCAAGGAACTTGGCATCGCTACCGTCGCTGTGCACTCCACCGCCGATGCCGACGCCATGCATGTTCGCCTCGCTGACGAGAGCGTCTGCATCGGACCGCCACCCGCCGCCGAAAGCTATCTGAACGTCCCCCGCCTGCTCGCCGCCTGCGAAATCACCGGTGCCGATGCCATCCATCCCGGCTACGGCTTCCTCTCGGAGAATGCGCGCTTCGCCGAGATCCTCGAAGAGCACAATATTACATTTATCGGACCGACGTCTGAGCATATCCGCATCATGGGCGATAAAATCGCCGCCAAGGAAACCGCCAAAAAACTCGGCATTCCTGTGGTGCCTGGCTCCGACGGCGCGATTACCAACGAGCTGCAGGCGATGAAAGTCGCCAAAGCCATGGGCTTCCCGGTACTGGTCAAGGCTGCGTCCGGCGGTGGCGGCCGCGGCATGAAACTCGCGCGCACCGCTGACGAACTCGACAGTGCGATCAAGACTGCCAAAGCCGAAGCCAAAGCAGCCTTTGGGGATGACGCTGTCTATCTCGAGAAATATTTGACCAAGCCACGTCACATCGAGATCCAGGTCTTCGGTGACGGCAAAGGCGACGCCATCCATCTTGGCGAGCGCGATTGTTCACTCCAGCGCCGGCATCAGAAAGTGTGGGAAGAAAGCCCCAGTCCAGCGCTCAATGCCGCCCAGCGCGCAGAGATCGGGATGACCTGCGCCAAGGCCATGCAAAAACTAAAATATCGCGGGGCCGGAACCGTCGAGTTTCTTTACGAGGATGGCGAGTTCTATTTCATTGAGATGAATACGCGGCTGCAAGTAGAGCATCCGGTAACCGAAGCCGTCACCGGCCTTGACCTGGTGCTCGAACAGATCCGTGTCGCCGCCGGCAACGGGCTGAGCGTCAAACAGGAAGACGTCACCTTCTCGGGCCATGCCATCGAATGCCGCATCAATGCTGAGAACGCGCGGACGTTCCGGCCCTCACCTGGCCTGATAACCTACTGGCATCCACCAGGTGGACTTGGCGTTCGCGTCGACAGCGGTATCTACCAGGGCTATCGCATTCCCCCCTATTACGACAGCTTGATCGGCAAGCTGATCGTCTCGGGAAAAACGCGCACCGAGTGCCTGATGCGGCTGAAGCGCGGCCTCAATGAGTTCGTGATCGACGGCATCGAAACGACCATTCCCCTCTTCCAGGATCTCGTCACCCAGCCCGACATTCAAAACGGCCTCTACGACATCCATTGGCTGGAAAAATATCTGGCCGCGAAGACGGATTAGGTCGCAGCCGTCGGGCGCAATAGCGTTGCAGCGTATTGCGCCGGCGCCCGCCGTGCACTCTCAAATCGATCAGCTGTCTTGAGCACGGCGCAATACGCCCGACGGGACTATTGCGCCCTACGATTTCCCAAAAAAAAAATCCCCGCGGCAGTCGCCTGCCGCGGGGTTGTTTGTGTTTGATCCTGGCCGCTACTTAGCGGGTGTGCTCGATGTTCTTTTCACCAGCGTCGCGGATGAAGAACAGACCAATAACGACGGTCAGCAGCGCGAAGAAGACCGGATACCAGAGACCGAAGTAGATATCGCCGGTCGATGCCGTCATCGCGAATGATGTCGCCGGTAGCAACCCACCAAACCAGCCGTTACCGATATGATACGGCAGCGACATGGCGGTGTAGCGGATGCGTGTCGGGAAGAACTCGACAAGCGCCGCCGCAATCGGCCCGTAAACGGCCGTCACGTAGAGCACCATCAAGGTCAGCAGTGCGATGACCATCAATGCCCTGAAGTTCGTCAGCGCATCGAACATGCCCGTGACTTTCAGGATGTTCTTGTCACCGACCGCCGGATACCCGGCTGCAACCGCTGCCTTGCCGACGTTGGGCCCGAAGTCTTTGTCGACCACGACGTCAGTACCATTGACCGCGACAACGGTCTTGGCACCCGCCGCAGCAGGTACGAGAACGTACTTGATCGACGCAGCCGACAGTGTGCGGCGTGCGATATCGCAAGGAGCAGTGAACACGCGGACGCCAACCGGGTCGAACACCGAACCGCAATCCGCAGGATCAGCCTTAATTTCGACCTTGACCTTGTCCAGCGCGCTTTCAAGCTGTGGGTTCACCAAGCTCGTCAGCGTCCAGAAGATCGGGAAGAAGGTTAGCGCTGCAACGAGGCAACCCGTCAGGATCACGACTTTGCGGCCGATCGTGTCCGACAGCCAGCCGAAGAACAGGAAGAACGGCGTGCCGATAATCAGCGACCAGGCCACGAGCACGTTCGCCGTCAGCAAGTCAGCCTTGAGCACCGACTGCAGGAAGAACAGCGCATAGAACTGGCCTGTATACCAAACGACGGCCTGTCCGACGACGAGACCGAACAGGGCGATCAGCACGATGCGCCCGTTGGTGAAGCGCGCCATGTTGCCGATGATCAGCAGGATGATCGCTGGGATCGCAAGCAAGCCCCACGCGCCATAGCCCTGCAGAGCGGCATACACGCCACCAACAGCACCAACGCCAAGGAGCGAGAGAACGGCCGACAACCAGGTTGGGAAGCCACCGAACGCTTCAGCGAGCGGTGCTTTAGAGCGTGTACCTTCCTCTTTCATCTTTTGGAACGCCGGGCTCTCACTCATGGAGAGGCGGATGAACACGGAGATGATGAGCAGGAAAATGGACGCCAGGAACGGTATGCGCCAGCCGCCTTTGAGGCCCCAGAACAAGGGATAGCCCTGCGAAACGCCGTTGACGACCGTGTCTTGGAACGCAGCTTCACCCATCCAAGTCCGCAAGCCCACGATAACCGCAAGCGATAGCAGCAGCCCGAGGGTTGCTGTTGTCTGGATCCAGGCTGTGTAGAAGCCGCGCCGGCCTGGTGGGGCATGCTCGGCCACATAGACTGCCGCGCCGCCGTATTCACCGCCGAGCGCGAGGCCCTGCAACATGCGCAGTGCGATTAGGATCACTGGGGCGAGCCAGCCGATCGTTGCGTAGTCTGGCAAAAGTCCGACGAGAAACGTCGAAACGCCCATGATCAGAATGGTGATGAGGAAGGTCGCTTTGCGACCGATCAAGTCGCCGAGACGACCAAAGAACAGTGCACCGAATGGGCGCACAAGGAAGCCCGCAGCAAATGCGAGGAGCGCAAAGATCGCGCGCGTGTTCGGATCAAACGCCGTAAAGAACTTGGCACCAATCATGGCCGCCAACGAACCGTAGAGATAAAAATCGTACCACTCGAAGATGGTCCCCAACGACGAGGCGACGATGACTTTCACCTCCTCGCCCGTCATGCCGCGCGGTTTCGCGGCCTCCTTTTCATAGGTCGTCGCCATTCCAAACTCTCCTTGATGTCCACCCCAAAAAAAGCACTGTCGGCGCGCGCGCTCGTTGTTTTTATAACTGCACACCCCAGGCCTTGAGTCGGTAGACTAGTGAGTTTTGAGCCACACGTCGCCCCATGCCTGCGAATTAAGACTTTAGTCGTGTGCAAAAAATACAACACCCGCCAGCGCAGGGCGCGGCGGGTGCCAAATGACTGAATATGTAACGTCGCTTATTTTTCCATGTGTGGTGCCGGATCGACAGGCTTGGAACCCTGCCGCAGTTCGAAATGCACCTGCGGCTGATCGACGGTGCCGGTCGCGCCAGCCTTTGCAATCACTTGGCCCCGCGTGACGGCATCGCCACGCTTGACCAAGATCTGATCGGCATGGGCATAAGCAGTCACCCAACCACCCTCATGACGAATGAGAATGAGATTACCGTAGGCTTTGATTTCACTACCCGCGTAAGCAACCGTGCCCGCGTCGGCCGCGGCGATGTCAGTGCCGGCTGGTACAGAAATGTTGATGCCATCGTTGTGCGCGCCATCCGGGCGCTTACCGAACGCTGAGAGCAACGTTCCTTTGGCAGGCCAGCGGAATTTGCCCGTGGCGGACGGCAGGGCAACGGGGCCAACCGCCGCAACCTTGGTAGCCACAGCAGCCGGCGCAGCAGCCTGAGAAGACGGCAATGCCGATGCAGGCGCATTCAACAAGCGAGGGCCACCCGTCGCAGCCGCACGCGGAATGTCGGCGACAGCGGCAGGTGCAGCAATGGCAGCGACAGGAGCCGGCGCGACGGGCGCTGGTGAAGTCGATCC
>JANNEU010000089.1:0-17735 GCA_031379035.1 Hyphomicrobiaceae bacterium
CGCCGCTGAACTCGCCGATGTCGAGCGTCGTCTTGCCTCCTTCCCGCCGCTGGTTTTTGCGGGCGAGGCGCGCAAGCTGCAAAAGTCGCTGGCCCAAGTCGCAAGCGGGCAGGCGTTCCTTCTCCAGGGTGGGGATTGCGCGGAAAGCTTCGCTGAGCATTCCGCCAACAACATCCGCGATTTTTTCCGCGTCTTCCTGCAGATGGCGGTGGTGATGACCTACGCGGGCGGCTTCCCCATTGTCAAAGTGGGCCGCATTGCCGGCCAATTCGCCAAGCCGCGCTCATCTCCGACCGAGAAAAAAGATGGCCAGGAGTTGCCGAGCTATCGCGGCGACATCATCAACGGTCCCGAGTTCACGCCCGGAGCGCGCGAGCCCGATCCCAAACGCCAGCTTGAGGCCTATCGACAATCCGCCGCGACGCTGAACCTTCTGCGCGCTTTCGCAGTGGGGGGCTATGCCGATCTCGAACGCGTGCACCAATGGATGCTCGGGTTCGTTAAGGGCAGCCCGCAAGCTGCTCGCTACGAGGAACTCGCCGGCCGCATTTCAGAAACACTGGCCTTCATGCGCGCTTGCGGCATCACGAGCGAAAACACGCCGCAACTGCAAGGTACGTTGTTTTACACCAGCCACGAAGCGCTGCTGCTCGGCTACGAGCACGCGCTGACACGGCAAGACTCGACCTCCGGCGACTGGTACGCCACCAGCGGTCACATGATCTGGATCGGCGACCGCACGCGTCAGCCCGACCACGCCCACGTCGAATTCTGCCGCGGCATCAAGAACCCCATCGGCCTCAAGTGCGGCCCCTCCATGGAGGCCGATGGCCTGCTGCGCCTCATCGATATCCTCGATCCCAAGAACGAGGCTGGCCGGCTCACGCTGATTGCCCGCTTCGGCTCTGACAAAGTTGAGCAGCACCTGCCGAAACTCATCCGTGCCGCGAAAAAAGCGGGACGCAACGTCGTGTGGAGCTGCGACCCCATGCACGGCAACACCATCACCGCCGCCAATGGCTACAAAACCCGGCCCTTTGATCGTGTTTTGAAAGAGGTCGACAGCTTCTTCGCCATCCATCGCGGTGAAGGTACACACGCCGGCGGCGTGCACATCGAAATGACCGGACAGGCAGTCACCGAATGCACCGGCGGTGCCAACCCGATCACTGAGACCGATCTCTCCGACCGCTACCACACCCACTGCGACCCGCGCCTCAACGCCGATCAGGCCCTTGAACTCGCCTTCCTTATGTCCGAACGCCTGAAAGACGAACGCGTCGCTCTCGCAGCTGCCAATGTCACCGAGGCAGCGGCGGAGTAAGTTCTGCCCGCGGACGCACAAGTTGCAGTTGCCACAACTTAACTTGCAAAGTGCGCCGCGGTGTTCAACATATTGTCTGGGCGAATATTCGTCGCCGCAAATTGACCGTATAGATATTGTTTTCCGGAACCAGAGATCAGTGCGCGCACGCCCACGTTTGGCGCGCGTCTCTCGCTCCACCCTGCGCCCACAAACAAAAAAGCCCGTACATGCCGCTCGATATCCGACACGTATCCCTTTCGCAACTTCTCTCGCACACGCAGCCCTTCCAGATGGCCCGCTATCAGCGCCACTACGAATGGGGTCGGCGCGAGATGGACGAGCTGCTCGACGATCTGGGTGATGCCTACGCCGAGCACTGCCTCGATACGACACGCGGTGCCTTTCACTTCCTCGGCAATGTCATTCTTTATGCCAGCCCACGCGGACACATCGAGGTCGTCGATGGCCAACAGCGGCTCACATCTCTCACACTCATGCTCGCCGCTGCCCGCGACGTGGTCGCTGATCCGGTGATCGTGGCAGCGCTGCAGGCGGCACTCTCCGTTGCAACGCCTGCCGGCTCCGCGCCGCGCCTGACGCTCCATCGTGGTGATCATGAGTTCATGCGCGATCACATTCTGCCGGTAGCTGGCACCAAGTCCCTTGACGCGCTTGCCACCCAGGACATGACCAGCGCCGAGCATATGCGCGCCAACGCGATCGCCGCGCGCGCCTGGTTGAGCCGGCTGCCGGCCGTTGAGCAGTCCGCCTTCATTCGGTTCGCGCTTGAGCAAGGCCGCTTCGTTGAGATCATGGTCGGCGAGGAGGACGACGCCTTCCGCATCTTCGAGACCGTCAACAACCGCGGCCGTCCTATCGCCAGCGAAGACGTGCTGCGTTATGCGCTCGTCGAGTACGCAACCGATAACCCGGAAAAGCGCGACGAACTCCTCGCCCGCTGGGATGAGATGGAAGCCGAACTCGGCCCCAAGGGCATGAAGCGCTTCATCGCCGGCTGGCGCGCCCGCGTCACCAAAGGCGTCCGTCCACGCCAGCCGCTGCACCGCATTCTGCTCGATAGCTTCGGCACGGCTGCTGAGGCCCGCGCCTTCCTCGACACCGAACTCTCTGGCGATTTGTCGATCTTCCAGGAGATCAGCGGTGCCGATGTCCGTCTTCCAGAAGGGGTGGAAAAGAAGCGCGTCGACACGCTGCTCCGCTCGTTCGCTCTGCTTGATTTCGACGAGTGGCTGCCGGTTGTATCGGAGCTGATAGATCAGGGCCGCGACCAGCCACAGCGCCTCGCTGCGGACCTCGCGCGGGTGGAACGGCTCGCCTGGTTCTTCTATCTGAACCGCGACGACAAAGGCATCTACCTCGACCGGCGCGACCGCTTTGCAGCGTTACTCAAGACCGTCTCAACCACTGGAACGCTCGACGGGTTGCCGCGTAGCTCCGTGCTCAGTGGCGAAAGCTGCGCAAAGATGCGTGACATCATCCAATCGCGTCTCGACCCCAAGTGGATCCCACTCCGCTCGCTGCTGGTGCGGCTTGAAATGGCCCTTGCCGGCGACAGTGTCGTGGTCAACCGGGAGGACGTGACCATAGAGCACGTACTGCCCTTGCGTCCCAAAACGAAGGCCTGGCTCTCGCTGTTTGGCAATAGCCACAAGATCGCGACCGAATATGCAGAGCGAATTGGCAATCTGTGTTTGGTGTCCAATGACCTGAACACGCGGCTTGGCAATCTGACCTATCCGAACAAGCAAAGATTAATGCTGGCGGACGGCGTCACCGCACGGTCACCGCTCGCCGCCGACATTGGTATCGACAAGAACTGGACGCGCGATGTCATTGATCGCCGCTCCAAGAAGCTGGTGCATGTCTTCTGCGATACGTTTGACGTCCACGCGCAACGCCGCTGAGCCAGGTCGAGAACCACCGGGCCCAGCGGGGTAATATCAGATCTTGGCAGCACCCGTCGCGCGCGCCGCATCCAAGGCCTTGAGCACACGCGGCGGGCTCATCGGCAATTCGCTGAAGCGAATGCCCGTTGCCCGGGAGATAGCGTTAGAGACAGCTGCCAGCGGCGGCACGATGCAGGTCTCACCCACACCACGAACACCATACGGATGCGCTGGGTTCGGCACCTCGATGATGATGGTGTCGAGCATCGGCAGATCGGACGCCACGGGCACACGGTAGTCGAGGAAGCCTGGGTTCTGCAGCTTGCCGTCGGCACCATAGATGTATTCTTCGTTCAAAGCCCAGCCGATGCCTTGGGCAACACCGCCCTGGTACTGGCCTTCGACGTAGCTTGGGTGGATGGCGCGGCCGGCATCCTGGATCGCGGTGTAGCGCACAACCCACGCGCGGCCGGTTTCCGGATCGACCTCAACGTCGGCGATGTGGCAGGCAAAGCTCGGCGCGGCACCGTGCGCATTGAGGCGTGCGTAGCCAACGATCGGTCCGCCGGTCTTGCCGGCAATCTTGGCGATATCGACCAAAGTCATCGGTTTATGCTTGCCGGCGTTGGGGCCGGCGGGGCGCACGGCACCGGCCGCAGCATCCCACTCAACCGCTTCTTCAGGCAATTCCCAAAGCTTGGCGGCACGTTTGATGGCCTCGCGCTTGATATCGCGCGCGGCTTCGACGGTGGCCATACCAGATGAGAACGTCGAACGAGAGCCACCCGTGAGGAAGTTGTAGCCGAGCTGATTGGTATCGCCGATCTGGACGCGGATTTTTTCGAGCGGAACCTTCAACTCCTCTGATGCCATCATGCAGAGCGAGGCGCGCAAGCCACCGATGTCGGGCGTGCCGGCTGTGAGCCCCAAGGTTCCGTCTTCGTTGAGCACCAGCGACACGCTTGTTTCGCCGCCGAT
The DNA here is from genome assembly GCA_031379035.1 of Hyphomicrobiaceae bacterium. Classification (GTDB taxonomy): domain Bacteria; phylum Pseudomonadota; class Alphaproteobacteria; order Rhizobiales; family Hyphomicrobiaceae; genus JABFRJ01. The sequence goes on from JANNEU010000089.1 coordinate 4,192, forward strand.
GTTGAACCAGAAGCCAGCGGCGACGCCACGGCCCTGGTTCTTGCCGAGCGGTGTGCGCCAGTGCGCGCTCGACTTCGCGGCATCAAGCGCTTCGACCATGCCGACCGGACCGAACTTCGGGCCATAGGCGGCCTTGGTGCCCTGCTTAGCGGCGTTCTTCAGTCGCAGTTCAATGGGATCCATGCCCAGTTTGACAGCGAGTTCGTCGATCACCGCTTCGACGGCGTACTCCGAAATCGGCGCGCCGGGTGCGCGGTAAGCGGCCACCTTTGGCCGGTTCGACACCACGTCGTAACCAGTGACCTTCACGTTAGCGAGATCGTAGGGTGCGAACGCACACATGCACGCCGGGCCGAACGGTGAACCGGGCACCATCCCGGCCTGCAATTTCAGAAGCGCCTCACCAGCAGTAATGCGACCGTCTTTCGTCGCGCCGATTTTCACGGTCATGCTGGCCCCGGATGTTGGGCCCGTGGAGCGCAACACATCCTCGCGGCTCATGACCATTTTCACCGGGCGATGCGATTTCTGCGACAGCAGCAGCGCGAGCGGCTCTAAATACACAACGGTCTTGCCGCCGAAGCCACCGCCGATTTCAGCTGCGGTCACCTTGAGTTTGTTGATGTCCCAGCCGAGCAGCTTGGCGCACAGCATGCGCACGATCCAATGGCCTTGAGTGGAGACCCAGAGTTCCGCCTGGCCATCCTCCGAAGTCGATGCCACGCAGGCGTGCGGCTCAATATAACCTTGATGCACCGGAGCCGTCTTGAACGAGCGCTCGATGATGATGTCAGCTTCCTTGAAGCCCTTCTCGACATCACCGAGCCCAATCTCCATCCGCTTGGCGATGTTGGACGGTTTGGTTGGCGGCGGCGTGACGCCTTGTGTGATCATGTTGGCGTGCAGCAGCGGTGCGTCGGGCTTCATCGCCTCGTCCACGTCGATGACGTGCGGTAGCACTTCGTATTCGACCTTGATCAACTTCAGCGCCTGCTTGGCAACCGCCTGGCTGGTGGCAGCAACGGCAGCCACCGGGTGACCAGCAAACAGGACCTTGTCGCCCGCGAGCACGACGGTGATCACATCACGGAGGTTCAGCGTCCCTTCGCCGAAGGCACTCGTACCGTCGGGCTGCTCAATGAAGTCCTTTTGCGTAACGACAGCCTTCACACCATCAAGCGCGCGCGCCGCAGTTGTATCAATCGATTTGATGCGTGCATGCACGTGCGGCGAGCGCAACACCGCACCAACGAGTTGGCCCGGCATGTTGAAGTCGGCACCGAAGCGCGCGCGCCCGGTCACCTTATCGACACCATCAGGCCGCACCGGACGGGTGCCAATGACGGAAAACTCACTCGACATTGGCGATTGAACTTTGTCTTGCATATCAGGCGCTCCGGACAGGGTTCGTAGTCGCGTAAGGGTTGAAATCACAGCGCCAGTCGGGGCGTACGCGTAGGTCGGGTAGAGCGTTTCAGCGAGACCCGACGATCTCGCTCCGATGCCCGCGCCTGTTGGATCTTGCGCGCGCGACCGGACCTACAATTCATGCAGCCTTGCTGCCCCGCATGTCCTTCGCCGCGTCCATCACTGCGCGGACGATTTTGTCGTAGCCGGTGCAGCGGCAGAGATTGCCGGCAAGATAGTAGCGGACTTCGGTTTCGGTGGGGTCTGGGTTGGTTTCTAGCAGCGATTTGGCGGCTACCAGGAACCCCGGCGTACAGACGCCGCATTGCAGCGCGGCGTGCTCCAGGAATTTCTGCTGCAGCGGGTGCAGCGTGTCGCCGCGCGCAAGGCCTTCGATGGTCCCAACCTTTTTGCCGTTCGCCTCAACGCCGAGCATCAGGCACGCGCAGACAAGCCGGCCGTCGACGGTCACAGAACAGGCCCCGCAGTCGCCGGTCGAACAGCCTTCCTTGGTCCCAGTCATGTTGAGCTGATTGCGCAGCACATCGAGCAGGGTCTCGCTCGTGTCACACAAAAACTCAATCGGGTCGCCGTTTACAGTGGTTTGGACGTGATGCTTTGCCATGGATATCCTCGGCCTATATCGCGTGAATTTAGGTTTGCGCAGCCAGATGCCGCGCAATCAGTGCGTCGTACCAGTCTTGCCGTGCGCGCGGTCGAGCGCGATCTGGGCGGTCCGGCGCGCGAGCACGCCAGCGACTTTGACGCGGAACTCCTTTGTGCCGCGCTTATCGTCAATGGGGCGGCATGCAACGCTCGCGGCCGCAGCCAACTTATCGAGCGCTGCGGCATCGACTTTAGTACCAATCAACGCCGACGCATCGACGAGCAACGGGCGCTCGGCAACCGCGCCGAGAGACATGCGCGCCGCCGTGCAGACACCGGCGGCATCCAGCACGAGGCTGACGCCACAACCGACCACCGCGATGTCCATCTCAGTGCGCGGGATGAAGCGCAAATAGGCGTCGCCACCATGCTTGGGCCGCAGCGGCAGGACGAAGCCGGTGACAATCTCGCCCTTGGTGAGGGCTAGCTTGCGTACGCCGATCATAACGTCCTCCACTGGTAATTCGCGCCGACCACTGGGGCCAACGATCAGTGCTTTGGCACCAGCAGCGATCAGAGCGGGAACGCTGTCAGCCGCCGGCGATCCGTTGCAGAGGTTGCCGCCCATCGTGGCGCGGCCTTGCACCTGCGTGGAGCCGATCAAATTGGCCGCTTCGACCACGCCAGGCCAGGCGGCGCGCAGGGGAGCATGCTCTTTCAGTTCAGCACCCGTCACGGCGGCACCAATCCAGCAGCCGCTGGCGTCCACCGTGATCTTACGCATCTCGGTGATCCGCTTGATATCGATAATCAGCGGCGGATCGAGCACATCCGTCTTGATTTGTACCAGCAAATCTGTGCCACCGGCCAGAATGCGGGCCTGCCCGGCCTCGGCGGCTAGCAGTTGGCAAGCCTTTTCAATCGTTTCCGGTGCCTCATATCGCATTGGGTCTTTCCTCTGGTGCGGGCCTCTGGTGCGGGCCTCTGGTGCGGGAAACCAGCGTGATGCGCCGCGTTCGTGAGAGAGTTCGCCACATCAGTCGCCAATGCGCAATGGGGGAGCGTGCATGACCGTTGCGCGACAGCGTCCGCTGCGCGCGGCGCAACCCTCGACATTTGGACTCAAGCCCGTACGATTACGCACTCTGCCAAAGTATCCTGCAGATCGTCGTCAGGCCACAGCGTAGAGTTGCCATTCGCCCGGCACACCCTTCAAAATGTGTGCGCCGCGCGAGTCAAACGCCAGGCCGGAACCGGCCACCAGGTCCCTCACTGTTGACGAGACGAGTACCTCGCCGGGTGCCGCACGGGCCGCCACGCGCGCACCGATATGCACCGCAATGCCGCTCAGTTTGTTGCCCATCACCATGCATTCGCCCGTGTGCACGCCGGCGCGAATCTCGATCCCGAGCTCTTTGACCGCCTCGGCAATCGAGCGAGCGCAAGAAACGGCGCGGGCTGGACCGTCAAATGCGGCAAAGAAGCCATCCCCCGCGTTGTCGATTTCGCGGCCGCGATGACGCTCGATCTCTTGGCGCGCGACTGCATGGTGCTGGGTGAGCAAATCGGTCCACGCCCGGTCGCCAATATCGACCGCGTGTTGTGTGGCATCGACGATATCAGTAAACATCAAGGTCGAGAACACACTGCCGGTGTCGATCCGGCCAGCCGCACCGGTGAGGAAGATCTGGATTTCGTCACAGAGCGCATCGACATCGCCTGCCCATGGCGAGTGGTCATCGCCCGGCAGTTCGACATATTGTGCGCCCTTGATATGGCCGGCCAGATAGCGGCCATGACCGACATCGATGGGTTTGTCGCCAGAGCGATGCAAAACCAGCGTGGGTTGCGTGATGGCCGGCAAAACATGGCGCACGTCGATGTCATGGTTGAGCCGCAGCAAAGCCTGCGCGCCACCGGGCGTTGATCCACTGCGTTCGGTGCGTCCCAGCCACGTGCGATACTCTTCGTTATTGGCGAGGCTCGGCGCAAAGACGCCGACGGACGCTCCCTGCCCCCATTTGTCCTCGATCAGTTTCAAGCGTGCTTCGCAGTCGGCGTCAGTCCGGCCCCATGGGTTGTCGGGTGCCCAGCGCATGCAGGCCATGGTCCCATAGAGGATCAACGACGTGACACGCTCGGGATAGGTTGCTGCAAAGAGGATGCTCATGGGCCCGCCTTCTGACGAGCCGACATGAACGGCCTTTTCGCTCCCGACAGCATCCAGTACTGCGCGGAGATCGTCCATGCGCTCTTCCAGGGTGGGCGTTGCGACCAATCGGTCGGATAAGCCGACGCCGCGTTTATCGAACCGGATAAGACGGCAGAACGATGCCAGCCGCGCAAACATTTTAAGTGGACGCGAGTCTTCGAGTTGCAGCTCCAGATGGGAAACAAAGCCGGTATTGAAAACGAGATCGATGGGGCCTTCGCCCATCACCTGGTAGGCAATGTGAATGTCGCCGCTCTTGGCGTACCGCGTCTCGGGCAGAGGGTGCATTGTGGCTCTCTTCAAAAACTGCACAGCATCTCGAACTGTCCCGTGGGGGCCCGCGAAATTTGCCCAGAGACCGCCGGTCATCGACTTAACCAATGCGTCAACTTACAGCGGCCTTGTGCCCAAAATCGGGCCGGTGCACTGTTCCACGCGTGACAGGCCCGTTCACGCCTCTCAGCAATGGAAACGTGGATTTCGTCCGGCACGGAATTGTGCCAAGAAATACTCATGAACATGCACGCGCGCCCACGAGACATGAGCCCGACCACTTGGAAGCCGACGACGCAGGCGGCCGATGGCATGGCGCGACGGTCAAGTTGGCCATCGAAGTGGCCGATGGCAGCGTCGGCTACGACACTGGCCGTAAGATTTCGATCTATGCCGCTTTCGGTGTGCGCGAAGTGTGGGTGGTGCACGCGCCAACGCTCGTCACGCGCATCTTTCGCCGGCTTGGTGCTGAGGGTTACACCCTGGTAACGGACCATGAGGCGAGCGAATTGCTGACCCCGGTTCTCGCTTTAGAACTGGCAGTGCGCTTGTCGGACCTCGGCCTGCTGCCGATCAAAGACGAGAGCTGATCAGCATGGATCTCGACACCGACGTGCTCAAGCGCGCCTATCTGACGCCGCTGACGAACCCGTGGGCGGCGTTGCGCATCTTCTGGCCGTTTATGCTGCTGTTTGGCATCGGCAGTCAGCTGCAGACAGTGAGCACCTCGGTTCCATCACTTGGAGGATGGGGCTTCATATTCCTGGGACCAGCACTGATGCTGGCGGCTTGGCCGATGTTCGCGGCAGGCGCGATCCGCTGGCATCGCTGGCTGGTGTTAGACGAGCCGGCCGCCGCGCTCTCGCTTTCAATCGGCAAGCGCTTGTGGGGCTATTTTGGGCGGACCGTCGCGCTCGCAGGGATTTCGCTCGCTGTCTTGTTGACAATGGCGGCGTTCGCATTCGTGCCGTTTCTGTTCAGTTCCTCACCAAGTCCCGAGGACAGTATTTTGAGCACAAGACTGACATTCCTTGTCTGTGGTGCATTTTTGATGGTGGACGTGCTGATAGCAGCGTTCCTCGCACGCTTCGTCTTGGGTCTTCCGATCGTTGCGGTTGAAAATCACAGCCAGGCATTTTTGCGGGGCTTTGGCCAGCCGCAGCGCGGCGTGCGGACGACACTGCTCGCGGCGACGCTGCCACTCACCGGCTTCTACTGCCTGATGGCGTTCGGCATGCCGAAGTTCACACCTGACGCTAGCGACGATCCGGATTTTGTCATGCCCGCCTGGGCCGTTGGGGTGGACTGCTTCAACACAGCGATGCTCGACCTGCTGTTCTTTTACACAGCCCTCGTGTTCCTTTCGGCCCTCTCATTCTGGTACGCCAAACACGAACGGGCGCGGCTGCTGGCAGCCGCTCCCGCGTAAAATGTTTCAGAGTTACTGATTAGAGGAAGATCCGCGCCACTAGCAGCACCACGGCTGCACCGATGGTCGCCTGCGCCAGGCTATTGACCAGTTCGTTACCGAACGGCATCTGCACCTTCAACGCGCTGAGTATGTAACTGCCGACGATGGAGCCGATGAGGCCGGCAATCATCGAGCCAATGAAGCCGCCTTTTGGGTGACCCACGAGCATTCCGGCGAGCCAGCCGGCGACGATGCCGAAAATGCCGAGCATAAGCAGGCGTTGAATTTGCGGATCCATGTAGTTCTCCGTGGCCCAAGGGAATCGCAGACGCTTATGAGTAAACGCAGCTTGGCTGATGCAGACGGGCGCGTCGAGGGGTTTGGAGGCGCCAGAGGTGGTTGGAATGTGCATCGTTCGCCGCACCGTGGTCCAGCGACCTTGAACAAATTGATACATATCGTAATTGTGCATTTCAATAGCATAACTATTATCTTGATGCTTGCCATGTGCCTGCCTATCGTTATTGTGGCTCCGACACAGCTGTGCGCGAAGAGCAGCAGCTCACCCAAGAGGCAGCATGTCGATCCGAGCCCAGCAACGAATAGAGCCGTTGAAAGCCATAGATGCCCTCGAACCATCAGAAATTCACGGCATGCCCGGGCATCTTGTCCGGCGCATGCATCAGGCGTCGCAGGCTATTTTTGACGCTCAGGTGGCTGAATCCGGCATCGATTTGACTTCGGTGCAATTTGCAGCGCTTGCAGTGATCGGCGCAACACCCGGGATCGATCAGGCAACGTTGGCAACCGCAATTGCTTTTGATCGGCCGACGACCGGTGGCGTTATTGATCGTCTTGAAGCCAAGGGCTTCGTTCGCCGCGAAATCACCAAGGTCGACCGACGCATGCGGCACTTGTATTTGGAGCCCGCAGGTGTTGCTATTCTCGCCGTCGCAGCCCCCATCGCTCGACGCGTGCAAGACTTGATGTTGGACGGCCTCAACGGGCCTGAGCGCGCCACTCTGCTGCGCCTCCTGTCGAAGGCGCTGAGCGCCGTCGGCGGCGTAAATCGTCCGGCGCTGAAGTCGGCTTCGGCTGGCCGCCGCTCCATACGATAGGTGCAGATGGAACGCTGCCTCGCAACACCGCGTGGTTCTGACGTATCGGCAGAGCCCCCGTCATAGGCGTCGCAAAAATCGGAGCTGCAACTGTGGTGCCGTGTCGTTTTGCGGTCACCGCGTCGGAGAAGTTGTCTGGTCTTGGGCCAGGAGACAGACTCAGCCTCCTCGGTCGGTACAGGCTGCTACAAATGGTTCGTCGGACAGTCCGAGAATTCGACAGGCCTCGGCGGGCGTGACAGGCTTGCAGCCATACTCTGCACCCAGATCGGCAACCCACCGCACAAGTGCTTCATTTGAGGGCGCGAGCGTTGTCGTGTCCCAGCGGACGTTGTCCTCAAGGCCCGTGCGGCAATGGCCACCGAGTTCGAGCCGCTGTGAGCGCAAGGGCTTCGCGGATAAGCCGCACCGCCAACGAGGACAGTGGCACTTCGTGCTTCACGCCGTTCTTCGCCCGTTCGGCGGGGATCGTCCACAGCGGCGCCACATCGTTTAGGCTCAACTCGGAAAGCGCCGTCTCTGCAACTTCGCCAATCCGCTGGCCAGTCACCAACGCGAGTTGCATGGCTATCGCTGTGGCGCGGGGCATGGAGGATAGACCGGCCCTGCTGTGCGACGGGTTTATGCCAATGCGGGCACCACAAGAAGTTTTCGCGAGTGCGCTATCCTTCGTTTCTGAATCTATCGCGTTGATTTTCAGAGAAATTTATTCGGCATTAGGTAGCAAACGCACCAACACGATCAGGCTGCTACTGGCCGTCTAGACTTTCCCCACTCAAAAATTGCGCTGCGCTGTGCGCTGGCCGAGCTGCGCTTGACGAATCTCGCGCTGCGCTGGCATAGCTGGGGCATGGAAACAATTGAGCAAGCCATCGCCGAGCGAAGAGCCCAGCTAGCTGCGGCGCAGCATCAGGTTGCAATCATAAGCGCCGAGCTTCGCGCTTATGAACACGCCCTGCTGCTCTCTAGTCCTGCGAGCAGCGCAGCCCAGCGAGGGGCGGGACAGCGAATCGCGCCTGCGCCGGTTGGTGCTTCGCGATTAGCATTATCTGGAACTGGGCACTGGCCCCAAATCATCACTACTCTGTCGCGCAGCAAAATCCGCTTCACAACCGATGACGTGGAGGCAGAGACCAAGGTTCGGGGGATCTCAATTATTCGAAAGTCCATACGTTCTAAGCTCACCGAGCTGGTGAAGGATGGCACGCTAGTCCGTGTCACAGCAGGACAATACGAGCTTGCGCCCGCAAACGTTGATGATTTTGATGGCTTGGAACCAAAAATAAACGGCCCCGACCGCGAACACGGTGAGGCCGTAAATCGACCCGGAAGCTAGACCTTCCGGTTCCGGATCAAGGGCGCAGCGATCGCGGCCTTGGTGTGCAGCCATCAAGTGGGTGGCAGCGTATTGCGTAGTAGAGATGCGGCCGACGCTGGCCCTCTCTGCAGCTCATTTTCAAGGAGTACCGACGTGCCATTAATACCAAGCAGGGCTTAGATACGATTGCGCTGTAGTACGGTCAGGCTCGCCACGACGTGCGGCTGTTGTCGCAGCCCCACGCGTGGTTTTTTGCTACTGCTATTCGCACTGCATGTCTAGAAGGCCGATTTCATGGTTTGGCGTCCTATGACTTTACCGAAGTCGATATGGGGCCACTAATGTCGGCCTCCCCAAACCTCATTCCACCCGCCTCCAGCGCCTTCTTGATTGCCTCTAAGTTGTTGGCAATTGGAGTTCTTTTTCCGCTCTCGTAATCCCTGATCGTGGACAGCCCGACCTTGGCCTTTTCGGCCAATTCGGCTTGCGTCCACGCCAGCCAGTTTCTTGCCGCTCTTATCTGTTCAGGGCTCATGATGATGCTTTTACAAAATTCGCAGCTAACGTCAACTTTTTTGGTTGACATAAGCCAATATCGCCCATTACAGCTTAGGTCAGCTAATTTAGTTGACCTAGAGATCCATGGCGCAACACTTCCTACTTTCAGCAAAGGCGCGGAGCTTGTCGCTCCGATCGATCTTTGCTGCCGGTGAGGAAGGCGCCTTTGAGACGTTCTGCAAACTGCGCTGGCATACTACGGACGGCGCGCCGGTTTGCCCGCGTTGCGGTTGCCTGGATGCATACAAGATCACCACCCGCCGCAAGTTCAAATGCAAGAATGCCGGATGCTATCACCAGTTCAGTCCGACCTCTGGCACGATCTTCGCCAGCCGCAAGATGGCCTATGTGGATCTTCTAGCGTCCATCGCCATCGTCGTGAACGGTGCTAAGGGCGTGTCCGCTCTCCAGCTTGCCCGTGATATCGACTGCCAGCACAAGACGGCATTCGTGATGTGCCACAAGCTCCGCGAAGCCATGGCCGCTGAGATTAAGGGCGCGATTCTTGACGGAACCGTTGAAGTGGATGGTGCCTACGTTGGCGGCTACGTGAAACCAGCCAACCATAAGGAAAACCGCCGCGACCGTCGCCTTGCGCAGAACCAGAACGGCAAGCGCCGCGTGGTTGTCATTGCCCGCGAACGCAAGGGCCGCACGATCACCACCGTTACCAAGACCGAAGCCGAAGGCGTCGGCTTCGTGAAGGCCGTTGTGTCGGCCAACGCCGAAGTTCACGCCGATGAAGCCAGCCACTGGGACGCGCTGCATGCCAAGTTCAAGATGATGCGCATCAACCACTCTGAGGCATACAGCAAGGATGGCGCTTGCACCAACCAAGCTGAAAGCTTTTTAGCTCGCCTGCGGAAGATGGTGGAAGGCCAGCACCACCACGTTAGTCCGCAACATTTGCACCAGTACGCGACGCACGCCGCCTGGGCGGAAGATCACCGCCGTGAAGACAATGGCCGCCTATGCCACCGCGCGCTTGGGCTGGCGCTGGCTCATCCGGTGAGCCGGGAGTGGAAGGGGTATTGGCAGCGGAGCCAAGCGTGACCGAATCGGCGGGCTCAGCTATGCTACCGCTTGACAGACGACCGTCGACATCAATTATGTATTGCGTTGCCCTTAGGTGCCCCAAGGTAGGACTGGCCATGCCTTCTGATCTGATCGTTCGCGACAAAAAAATCAGCGAAGATGCGTTTGGCAATCTCAACCTTACTGACATCTGGCGTTCAGCTGGATCACCAAGCACTAAGACGACATCGCTTTGGCGACAGTTGCCGACGACAGATGAATACATCGAAGCCGTCGCGGAAAACCTAGGAAAATCCTATGTTAAAGGAAATAACGATTACAAATCAGTTGTCTACTCGAAGACCGGTCGCGGTGGCGGTACATTTGCACACATCTTGATCGCAATCGCTTACGGCGAATATCTCAACCCACAGTTGGCCGTGGAGATCAAGGCTACCTACCTAAAAGTACGAACGGGCGGGCTCCCGGAGGTAGACGAAATTCTGCGCAAAGCAGACGCGGCGCGCCAGTACAATGAAACGCGCGACATGTCGAAAGAGGTTCGCAAGCGTTTCACGGATGTCCTGACTGCCCACAAAGCGGGTGGGAGTACGATCGCCTACTGCACGGATGCAATTTATGAAGTTTTGCTTGGCGGAACGGCGAAACAGATCATTGCATCACGACAGCTGCCAGCAAAAACAAACCTTCGTGGGGCCATGCGGACGGGCGAGCTTCTTCAAACAATGAACACTGAATACTTGAGCGCAGAGCGTATCGAAAAGCTTGACATCAATGGCCGCGAGCCATGTGCAGAAGCATCGCGTGAAGTTGCACGGTACGTAAAGGACGTCTTTAAAAAGGTGCACGAACCAAAGCCGCTGGATCAGGAATAGGCGCCGGCTCAAGTCTCCACACGCACACCCCGCGCCTTCTCTCTGAGCCGCACACGTCCCGCTTCCTTAGCGCACGCACCCGCAACGTCTGCACCACTCGCAGCGATATGGCCTGCGCCAGCACCTTGTCTCCGAAGTCGAGGCCCTTCGCCCGCATCACGCGCTCAGTAAGCTGCCGGGTGTCGAGCGGGCCTTCCGCTTCGAGGGCTGCGAAGCACAGCTTCGTCGTCTCCCCGCGCACCAGCACCCGGTTCAGGTCCATGTATGGCGGATAGTCGGCGGGCTCGCCGCTGGCCTCAAACAGCCGAAGCGCTGCCAGGACGTGGGCAAGGTCGGCCTGCGCCTGCCGTAGCTTTGTCTCGTAGGCCGCAATGCTGTCGCGGATCTCGTCGCGCTTGCGTCGGAGGATTGAAATCGAGAGCGGTAAGGCCATGGCGTCAAATAGCAAATGGCCCGCTAGCGGGCCATTTTCACGTTGGTGCGTTTGCTACCTAATGCCGTATTGCTTGGTTGGGGAACTAGGATTCGAACCTAGACAGGCAGAGTCAGAGTCTGCAGTCCTACCATTAGACGATTCCCCAGCGCCGGATGGACGCCCGAAGGCGTGCATGGCGAGGTCCTTGCGGATAAGGGCTTTTAGACCTGGGCCGGGCGCGATGCAAGCGTGGCGTGTTGAGCGAAGTTCATGGGCGGTTCACATGCTGTGGGATGTATGAGAGGCTAGACTGGCCCCATCTTGAGATGAGTTTGCCATGCACGCCCTCATACGTTCAATTTTTGCCTTCGTCCTCGCCGCTGTCGTGCTGACGCCAGCCGCGCGCGCGGCGGAGCCGTCCGAACGGCGCTTCGGACTGGTGATCGGCAACGCGGAGTATCCCTCCGGCACACTGCCAACAGCGGCCAATGACGCCGGCTTGATTGCCCAGACCTTGCAGGCGGCTGGCTTCGACGTCATCGGTGCCCGCGACCTCGACGGCGATAGCCTGCGCCGCACCTTCCGGGATTTCGCTGACAAAGTGGCGGGGGCCGGCCCAGATGCGGTCGCGTTCGTCTATCTCAACGGACATGGGTTGCAGTACGAAGGCGACAACTATTTCGCCGGCATCGACAGCAAGATTGATCGCGACGTCGACGTGCCGTCGCATGCGCTGCGCGTCAACGACTTCCTGCGGCCGCTGGCGTCGCTGAAGCCGAAAGCGCTGATCGTGGTTATGGATACGGCGCGCGAAAATCCCTACGCGCGAACCGGTAATCCGCTGGCCGGCGGCATGGCGTTGGTGGAGCCGACGCCGGGCACGCTGTACGCCTTCAACGCTGCTCCAGGCACAATTGCGAAGACCGATACCGAAGCCTACGGCGTTTATGCGCAGTCGCTCGCCGAGATGATCCGAGAGGGCGGGTTGCCCATCAACACGCTGTTTGATCGCGTGCGATTGCGCGTCAACGAGGCGTCGGAAGGTGCGTCGCTGCCGTGGCATGCGAGCAAGATCGACGTGCCGTTCGAGTTCTTCGAGCGCGCTGATGATGCGCCAAAGCCGGAAGCGTCGCACCAGGTGCATTCGAGCCGCCGTGCTAAGCCGATCCGCGCCTTTGACGAAGCGCAGGACGCTTATTTTGCTGCCCTCGAGCGCGATACGTTGACCGGCTACATCGACTTCCTCGACGCGTATCCGGATCACCGCTTGTCGAAGCGCGTGCAGGCGATTGTCGCGTCGCGCCGTGAAGCGACAACCTGGCGCCGGACCCGCAATGCGGACACGCCGAACGCTTACTGGACGTATCTCGATCTCTATCCGGATGGCCCGCACGCCTGGGACGCCCGCCGCCGGCTGGACTACCTGACCGCACCGCCGCTGCCGCCGCCAAGCTACACGCGCTTTATCTATGACGATCTGCCCCCACCCTACGAGTACGAAAACGCTTACGTGCGCCGCCGGCCGGTGTTCTGGTTCTACGACCCCATTTTTGCTTTTGCACCGCCGCCGCCTTGCCCGGTGTTCTTCCTGCCGCCACCGCTGCCGCGCGCGTACTTCGTGCCGCCGCCACGGCCGGTGTTTGCGTACGTGTTGCCGGTGCCGGTCTATGTGCCGGTGCAGTCATTCGTTCGCCCGGTGCGAACCGTTGTAAGGCCACCGAACAATCTGATCGCTGTCAACATTCACCAGACCGTTCAGGCACCGCCGCCCGGAGCTGTGCAGGGTGCTCCTGTGCCAGGACCCTCCGGTGCGCCCGGCGCTCCAGTCATCGCCGGCACGCCCGGCGGTCCTGTTGTGAGCGGAGCGCCTGGAGCACCTGCGGGCCCCGGTGCCCCCGGCGGACCCGGTGCATCAGGCAGCCCTGGCAGCCCTGCGAGCCCTGGCGGCTCCGGGGGCCCCGGTGGTCCGAGTGTCGGTGCGATTGTCGGCGCAGGCGTAGTTGCTGGAGCCGCAGCGGGTGTGTTGGCATCTCGTGTTGCACTGCCCGCATCGTTGGCAAACAAAGCGGTCGCAACGCCGCCGAAGCCGCCGGGTGCAGGAGCCGCCGTCTCTGGTGCCCCAGTGCTGCAGCCCGGGCAGGGGCGTCCTCTGCTGGGATCCGCACCCGGCACACCGACGCTAGCGCCGGGCGTCAAGTCAGCGACTGTGCCGCCCGCGATTATCCCGCCACCGTCTGGTGCGGTCCAGGGTGCGCCGCAAGGCTCACCCCAGGGCGGGCCGTCGATCCTTAATCCGAAGCAGGCAACCGGAACGCC
>JANNEU010000081.1:0-8943 GCA_031379035.1 Hyphomicrobiaceae bacterium
GATCCGAGCCAACGAAACTGGCCGTCGCAAAATTATGGCGTATGGCGGCGCTATTCTTCCAACGCGACTGCCGCGCTTCGGCAAACCATGCGCTCAAAGCAGCCTTCAATGCTGGCTGATCCTTGTACCCTTTTCGCGAAGCGACAAACTCCAGCAATGTACGCCGCGCGATGATCCGCATGACAACTGAATATCATGTTCCCATTGCGGGAACAAGGCTGCAACGACCCTTCAATGCGCGTTCAATAGGCTTGCCACACACCCACCCCATCGGCAAAGTGCGCGCCAACAGCCAACCCACCCCGGACAACCACCATCCCATGCCCACCGTTACCGCCCGAGCTGTGCGGCTGCTTGCCAAAGCCGCTGATGCCGCCAGTATTATCGCGCACGTCCAGCCACAGGCCCTCACCCGCACCTCCGACGCCCAAGTGTTGGTTGAGATTAAAGCTGCCGCCGTCAATCCGTCAGACGTGAAGGCCGCCATCGGCATGATGCCGTATGCCGTCTTCCCACGTACACCGGGCCGCGACTTCGGCGGCATCGTGCTTGAGGGCCCGGCGCACCTGATCGGCAAGGAAGTGTTCGGCTCGTCAGGCGATCTCGGCATCCGCCGCGACGGCACGCACGCCTCCCACCTCGTGGTCGAAGCCAAGGCCTGCATCGAAAAACCCGCCAATATCTCCATCGAAGAAGCCGCCGGCATCGGCGTGCCGTTCGTCACCGCCCAAGAGGGCTTCCGTCGTGCCGGTCAGCCCAAGCCTGGCGAAACCGTGCTCATCATGGGCCTCAATGGCAAAGTCGGCCAGGCAGCAGCCCAGATCGCCACATGGCGCGGCGCGCGCGTCATCGGCGTTGTCCGCAAACCAGAAGCCTATGCCGGCCACGCCTCAGCCCCTATCGAGATCGTCGATAGCTCAGCTGGAGACGTCGCCACCCGTGTCCGCGACCTCACCAGCGGCAAAGGTGCTGACATTGTCTACAACACCGTCGGCGATCCCTATTTCCAGGATGCGCACAAGTCGATCGCCATCCTCGGCCGCCAGATCCTCATCTCCGCCGTCGACAAGATCGTGCAATTCAACGTGTTCGAGTTCTATCGCGGCCGCCACACCTACGTCGGCATCGACACGCTGGCGCTGTCGTCTATCGACGCTGCCGATGTCCTCCGCGACCTGGTCCCCGGCTTCGCTTCCGGCCACTTAAAGCCATTCCCTATTGCACCGCACGCGCGTTATCCGCTGGCCGATGCCGCCAAGGCCTACGTCGCCGTTCTCGGTGCCGCCCGCGACCGGATGGTACTCGTGCCCGGAATGTGATGAAGTGCACCCAACAATGACGGGCAAACGTCCGCACCACTGTCACGCAACGGCACGCCACAGCACGCAACGGGGAGAGATCACATGCGACGGACAACCTTGAAAGTCATGGCGGGCGCGCTCGTGTCAGCGCTCGCGCTCACAGCGACCGCATTCGCTCAGCAGCCAAACCCAATCATCATCAAGTTCAGCCACGTCGTCGCCGCCGACACGCCCAAAGGCAAAGGCGCCGAGCACTTCAAGCAGCTCGCCGATAAATACACCAAAGGCCGCGTGAAGGTGGAAGTCTACCACAACTCCACGCTCTACAAAGACAAGGAAGAGCTGGAAGCGCTGCAGCTCGGGGCCGTGCAAATGCTCGCGCCCTCGAACGCAAAATTCGGCCCCCTCGGCGTCAAGGAGTTCGAAGTGCTCGATCTCCCCATGCTGATTCCGGATATCGCCGGCCTGCGCAAGATCACCGAAGGCCCCATCGGCCAAGGCATGCTGAAGAAGCTGGACGCCTCCGGCCTCATCGGCCTTGCTTACTGGGACAACGGCTTCAAGGCCATGACGGCCAACAAGCCGCTCCGCAAAGTCGAAGACTTCGCCGGCATGAAGTTCCGTATTCAGTCCTCCAAAGTGCTGCAAGCGCAGTTCAAGCAGCTCAACGCGCTGCCGCAGGTGATGGCCTTCTCGGAAGTCTATCAGGCGCTGCAAACCGGCGTCGTCGATGGCCAGGAAAACACGCCGTCGAACATCTTCACCCAGAAGATGCACGAGGTGCAGAAGTACATGACGCTCTCCAGCCACGGCTACATCGGCTACGTGGTCGTCGTCGGCAAACCATTCTGGAGCGGCTTGCCCGCCGACATCCGGACCGAACTCGAACGCGCGATGCTGGACGCCACCAAATACACCAACGACATAGCGCAAAAGGAAAACGACGACGCGCTGATCGAAATCAAAAAGACCGGCAAGACCGAGCTGATCACCCTCACCGCTGCCGAACAAGAGCAGTGGCGCAAAGCCATGGTCCCCATCTACGAAGAAATGGGCGCCCGCGTCGGCAAACAGCTGATCCTCGATATCCAGAAGACGGTGAGTCCGACCAACTGATTCGGTTCATCGCCAAGCCAATCGCCGTGCGCGGCGGGCCACCGCCCGCGACGCCCGGTCACGCAGACGGATCGCGCCCTTGCTGGCGGCGTCCGACTTAGTGTATGGCCCTCAGATGCAATTCATGTGGCACGGCGACCGATGACTGAAGAGCGGCAGATCGACTACGATGCCCTCTTGCACGAGGCATTCCGCGACGCACAGCGCGGCGTCATGCGCGATATCCTGACCCGCGTTGCCGAGCAGGGCCTGCCCGGCGAGCATCATTTCTACATCTCCTTCAATACCCAGGCTCCCGGCGTGGCCATCGCCCCCCGGCTGCTGCAAAAGTATCAAAACGAGATGACAATCGTCCTCCAGCACCGGTTCTGGGACCTGTTTGTCCAGGCCGACCGCTTCGAAGTCAAACTGACCTTCGATTCGATTCGCGAACGGCTGGTCATTCCATTTACCTCGGTCCGCATGTTCTTCGATCCGAGCGTGCCCTATGGCCTCCAGTTCGACGAACCCGGTGCCGACCGCGGCGGCGGCGAAGTCATGGGCTTCGCGCCCACCCGCAACGGCACCAAGGGCAGCAAAGCCGCAGCCGAGCGCAAAAAGACCCGCAAGACCCGCATCGAGTCCGTCGAAGGCGGTGCCGATCAAGCGGGCGTGACGGACGACAGCGCAAGGCCATCGTCGAAACCCGCAGCCGTTGGCAAATTTGACAGCGCAAGTGCCAACACAGCGAAGTCCGACGCCGCCGCCGGCCCGTCTAAATCTGACAGCGCCGCCTCACCCGTCCCCGGTCCTACTCCGAAACCCGGCCCCCGCCTCGTCGACACAAGCGCCAACGACAGCGCCAAGGTTGTGAGCCTGGATCAGTTTCGGAAGAAGTGATCCCCCTCAAATCGTATCAAACGCCCGCTTGTACCCGAACGCGGTTGCTGCGGGCGCTTGGCCCGCGCGCACGGACGTGCGGTACAGATCCACCTTCTGCATCAGCGCCAGCCGCGTCATCATGTCGACGTTGGCGAACTTGATGGCGTTTTCCGTCATCTGCAGCGCACCGGTCAGATCGGTCAGCCGCGCCTTCATTGCCAGCGAGTTTTCCTTGCCGATGTTGGTGTTCTGCAGCAGCGGATTGTCTGAGCCCAGACACACCGGAATGCCCGCCGCCACATACGCCTTCAGCGGATGCTGCCATAGGTTCTTGAAATACGTTCTGAGTGGCTGATCCAGCGTCGCGCTGCGACCCGCAGCCGTCGTGATCTTTTCGCCCGCTTTGTGCGCGCGCGTGTGCTCCGGCAGATTGATCCGCTTGTTCGCCGACAGGCACGCCTCAATGCAGATCTGATGCTCGGCAAATTGCTTCATCAGGTCCGACGACAGATGGATCAAGGTCGCGTGCCCCGCCCGGAGCCGCCGCGTATCATCCGCGTGCACGCTCAGCGCCGCCTTCGGGATCGCTGCCAGAAAATCCACGGCGTTGTGCACATACTGCTCCGCCACGTGCGGGGCCAGGCCCAGCCCCGCTTCATGCCACGCGATGTTCAGCGCCTTGGAGTAATCGCCGAACTGATCGAGGTTCTCTTCCGCCGCCATGCCGAAGCCGGTGACCAACGGCCGCGGCCGCTTGGCGAGATGCCGCGCCGCCTCCTCGGCATGCGCCGCGCCGAAGTTACGGATGGCGGTCACCACGATGCGCGCCTCGATCCCCGTGTTGGCGCGCGCACACCGGATGCCTTCCTCGATCGCATCCGTCATCGCGTCGAACGTCTTCGCATCGCGGTAGCTCGATGACAGCTCGGCATAGATCGCGCCCTCGCGCGCGATACGCTCCAGATAGTCCTGCGTCACCTGCGCCAGCTCTCCGGGCGTGCTGGTGATGTGGCGCATCTGCTCGTAGGTCGCATGATGCTGCGCCAGATCGTCATAGTATCGCAGCGACCGGTCGATCAGGAAATCCGCCTTGATCGGCGTGCGGCCCTTCTGGATGCGCCGCAGGAACACCTCGTGGCTCAGCGCCAGGCCGATGTGGATGTGCATCTCCGCCTTCGGCAGGCTGATCGGCACCAGCGGGATCTTACTTGGGTCGTTAGCAGGAACGGCAGTCGCTGGTTCGGCCATAAGCTGTCTCCAAATCGATTGTTCAGGCCAACCCGCCCCAAAGAAATTCAATCAAAGGCGGGCCGGCCATGCGAATGCCGTGTTATTCCCTCACTTTGACACCCGAAGTGCAAGCCCCCGGTCTGGCCGCCGGTCTCGCCCCCGGTCTCCTCCGAGCCCGGTGCCCCGGCTTTGTGTTGACGCAGTGGCAAATCCGTTCCCACCACCCCCATCAAATCTGCTACCGACCGCCGTCAGGGCGCATGCGGTGTGCAGGCCCCATCAAGCCCCACGAGTGTGCCCGTTCATGCCTGCCCCCCCATCTGCACCCCCGTCCGCACCTAAGCTTGTGCCTAAAGCGGCTGCAGCCCGCATCCTCTGCATCGGTCATTCCGCCCTCGACCGCATCTACCGCATCGAGGCCTTCCCGTCTGAGCCAACGAAGGTGCGCGCCCTCGAACATGTCGAAGCCGGCGGCGGCATGGCTGCCAACGCGTCCGTTGCGATCGCCCGCCTCGGCGGCAAGGCCGAACTGTGGAGCCGCATCGGCGACGACACCGTCGGTGCCACCATCAAGGCCAGCCTCAAGGCAGAACGCGTCGATGTGCGCTACGTCCAGGCCTTCGACGACGCCCGCTCGTCGACCTCCGCCGTCATCGTCGATGATCAGGGCGAGCGCCTCATCGTCGGGCAGCGCGACACCGGCATGCCGTCCTCCACCGACTGGCTGCCCATGGAGCGTATCAAGGAAATGCACGCCGTCCTCGGCGATGTCCGCTGGCTCGAAGGTTTGCGCGCTGTCTTCACCCGCGCCCGCGAGGAAGGCATCCCCACCATCCTCGACGCCGATCTCGGCGCCCGCGAAGTCCTGCCCGAACTTTTGGCGCTGTCCGACTACGCGATCTTCTCAAAACCCGCCTTGCGCGAGTTCACCGGCCACGCGGCCGATGATCCCGACGTTGGCCCGGCGCTCGACAAGGTGCTCGCCCTTGGGCCCCTCCACGCTGGCGTCACCATGGGTGCGCTCGGCTATCGCTGGCACGAGCGCGGCGCGCTTGGAAACCTGCTGACCGGCCACGTGCCAGCCCCCAAGGTCGACGTCATCGACACCACCGGTGCCGGCGACGCCTTCCATGGTGCCTTCGCCCTCATGCTTGCGGAAGGCCACCCCATCCAGCTGTGCGCCACCGTCGCCGCCGAAGTTGCCGCCCAGAAATGCACCCGCCTCGGCTCCCGCGCCGGCTTGCCCAGGCGGGCTGCGGTCGCCTCATTGGCCGTCCTCGCCAAGTAAGCTTAACAATTAACCACTGTCCAGAAAACCACGTGCAATTCCGAATTGCATGTGGCAATATTTCCCCATGGAGAGGTGAACGGCATGCGTGACGCTGTCGTCCACCCAGAGTTGTGTTGAGAGTTGAGTTAAGCCTGCCCGGTCATGCGCGACGCTGACCAGCGGCTCCTCCTCGTCCAACTGCTCCCACCACCCCCACGCCTCTAATGGCCCCAATGCAGCTACTCACCCGCCATAGGTCCGCCCGTTTCAAGAGTATTTCAGATGCCCGTAACACGCAAAATCGCCCGCCCCAAACTGCGGCAAAGCGGACTCTCGCGCGCAAAAATAATCGCACCTTCCAACGGAATTTCTCGATTCCGGCCACTTTGTTAACTATGAATTGGAAACGTCGGCACCCTGCCATGTGCCCAAGCTACGCTCGTCTAAACCGAGGATCAGGTCGTGAAAAAGACCACCAAACGCTACCCAATGCGGAAAATTCAGCCGCCCGCGTTCCCAATCGCGGATCAGGCTGAGGCAATAGCGGCAGCCGTTGCCAAAGCGATTGCATCGTTCAGTTTGGCACGCTTCTCTAGCAATAGGCATGAAGCAAAAGTGCGTAAAGTTAAATTGAAACGGTTTGCGCGCAACGGTGTGACATCCCAACCAGCGAAGTCGCGCATCGGCACTGCCGCGCAATCGATAAGGCGAGCGAAAAATGGCGCGTCGTCCGCGGCGAAGCAAACTGAGCGCTAAACCAAAGCGACGTGAGACCGAGGGATATGCGTCCTCGGTCTTCATCAATTGTCCGTTTGATCAAAAATACGAACGCCTGTTCAACGCTATTGTCTTCGCGATCCTGGACTGTGGATATACCGCTCGCTGCGCTCTTGAAATCGAAAACGGCGCGCAAATCCGCATCGACAAAATCGGCAACATCATTCGCGACTGCCGCTTGGCCGTTCATGACCTGTCACCCACGCAACTCGACCGGAAAACGCGCCTTCCACGCTTCAATATGCCACTCGAGCTTGGGATGTTCCTCGGCGCTCACCGCTTCGGCTCCGGCCGCGACAAACAGAAGGCCTGCTTGATCCTCGATACCGAGAGATATCGGTATCAGAAATTCATTTCCGACATCGCCGGCCAGGACATCAAGGGCCACGACAATTCATGTCGAACAGCCATTGTAGCCGTTCGCAATTGGCTGATTTCACATTCAACACACATGACGATTCCAGGCGGGCGAGTGATGCACGCCCGCTTCGAAGCGTTCGAGCGCAAGCTCCCCTCCACGTGCAAAGAGCTGCATTGGCAGCGCAACGCGCTTACCTTTCGCGAGAAAGTCCACTTGATGTCCGAATGGACCAAGCAATTTCCCGTGTAGGCGCGTGCCTCCACATCGCGCCCCATTTGCCTCCCCCCGCCTTCTGCGCCATACCCGCGCCAACCATTCCCCCACCTCGGAGATCCCCCCATGGCCACCCCATCTCTCAAGGGCAAGAACGCCGTCATCACCGGCTCCACATCGGGCATCGGCCTCGGCATTGCGCTGGCATTCGCTGCCGAAGGCGTCAACGTCACCATGAACGGTCTGGGCACCGCAGCCGACAACAAGGCCGCTCTTGATCAGGTCTCGAAGTTCGGCACGAAAGTCGCCTTCGATGGCGCCAACATGATGAAGCCCGACGAGATTGCCGCCCTGGTAGCCAAAGCCGAAAAGGATTTTGGCTCGGTCGACATTCTCGTCAACAATGCCGGCATTCAGCATGTGTCGCCCATTGAGAGTTTTCCGATCGAAAAGTGGGACGCCATCATTGCGATCACCCTGACCAGCGCCTTCCACACCATCCGCGCAGCGCTGCCTGGCATGAAAAAACGCAACTTCGGCCGCATCATCAACATCGCCTCGGCGCACTCGCTGCGCGCATCCCCCTTCAAGTCAGCCTACGTCGCAGCCAAGCACGGCCTCGATGGCCTCACCAAAGCCGTCGCGCTCGAATGCGCCGAGCAGATGATCACCGCCAACTGCATCTCGCCAGGATTTGTCTGGACGCCGCTCGTCGAAAAGCAGATCCCCGACCTCGCCAAAACCGGCAACATCACCGAGGAGCAAGCCAAGCGGAATCTTTTGGCTAAGCAGCCATCAAAGCGCTTCGGCACCGTCGAACAGATCGGCGCGTTGGCCGTCTATTTCGCCTCCGACGCCGCCATCGCCGTGACGGGTTCCAACTATTCCATCGACGGCGGCTGGACCGCAGGATGATCGCGCCCCGTGGCTAAAACACCGAAGTCCAAATCCGCCACCGCCCCCAAGCGCCTCAACGTCGCGCTGCAGGGCGGCGGCGCGCATGGTGCGTTCACGTGGGGCGTTCTTGATCGCCTGCTCGAAGACGATCGCATCGAGATCGAAGCCATCTCCGGCACCTCTGCTGGCGCCATGAATGGCGTCGTCATGGCCGAGGGGATCGTCGAAGGCGGCAAACCCCGCGCCCGCGCGCAGCTCGCTTCGTTCTGGAAAGCCGTCAGCGACTCCATGGCCTCCAGCCGCCTGGCCACCTCCGCCTGGAACGGCTTTTTCCCATCCTGGCTGACCAACGCCAATCCCGCATTCGCCGCCATGCAATCGATGGCGCACAGTACCTCGCCCTACCAATTCAATCCGCTCGATTACAACCCCTTGCGCGACATCGTCGCCAGCGAAGTGGATTTCGACCGCGTGCATCAATGCCATGCGATCAAACTGTTCATCGCCGCAACGAATGTCATTACCGGCCGCGTCGAGGTTTTTACCGGCAAGCGCATCACCCTCGACAGTGTGATGGCGTCAGCCTGCCTGCCCACGCTCTATAAGGCCGTCGAGATCGAAGGCGTCCCCTACTGGGACGGCGGCTATGTGGGCAATCCCGTGCTCGCGCCCTATCTGACCAGCAACGTCTCGACCGATCTGCTGATCGTCCAGATCAATCCAGATCATCGCCCCGGCACGCCGCGCGCCACACACGCCATCCTCGACCGTTTGAACGAGATCACCTTCAACGCTTCGCTCGTCCGTGAGCTCGAAGCCATCCAGCTGATCAACCGCCACCTGCGCAACGGCCATCTGAAAGATATGCGCTATCGCGAGATTTTTCTGCACCGCATCGGCGGCGGATCGATCTCGGA
>JANNEU010000114.1:0-1664 GCA_031379035.1 Hyphomicrobiaceae bacterium
CGACGCGGGGCTTGCCCCGCACCCCACAGGAGGGACGCGTCCCTCCTGACCACCCGCCATGTTTTTCTACGAACGTAGGGTTGGCTACTGCGCAGCAGCGATCATTTCTTGAAGATGAAAACGAGCACCACAGCAACAAGCGCAACGATGATGCCACTCCCGAACACGTAACCGTCGCGCGCGCTAAGTTTGTTCGCGAGTTTCAAACCCTCTCGCAGCAAACCTGCGTCCAAATTGTTTTCAATTGGTCGGGCTTCAATCGCGGCGAGACGCGTCTCATGATCTCGTATCGCCTCGTCCATTTCCTTTAAGCGCGCCATACCACCCGGCAGACCATCCGAGGCAGGAGGCGGTATCGGTCGCGCAAAAGTTGGCGCTCTGATCTGTTCCCGGCCGCCTACCATGCTTAAAATGGCTTGCACTGGCGGATGCTCTATCATCGCTAGTGCAATCCGGTCGCGCGGGTCGGGCGCGAACAAAGGGTTCAGCTTTGGCAATGACGACCCGCTGAAAGCATTTGGCTTTTCTATCATTTCATATCTCCGAGTGAGAATCACCCCTACTCGGCGATGCCGGTATTCGCATACCTGGCCAAGAGGATTTGACGCGTTTTCCACAAGAAGGGTTGTGAATGTTGACTTGTAGCTTGGGCAGGCGTTGCAATAAAAAATGAGCGGCTAGGAACACGACCCAGGCCCCATGATCGGCGCTGCAACAGTGCAACATACCTGGAGGCCCGCGACGGCGCTCAGTTGTTATCCCCAATCCCGCCCAAAGGAGGCCCCATGCATGCGCTATGACCCGATGGTGCCGCAAGTAGCTGCCGAATGGTCCGCTCTCAGCGAGAGCGATCAGATCGAACTTGTCATGGCCTATCACAAGCGCGCTGGCGTCAGGTTGCCCAACCTGCAACTGCACAGCGGCATGCATGTGACGATCGAAAATCAGATCTTGCTCGGGGACCAGACGCCTGTGGCTGCCGCATTCGCCAGGCTCACAAAAGAAGGCCTGGACCGCCACGACGCCTTGCACGCGATTGCCGCCGAGCTGTCGGTCGCGATCTTTGAAGCGCTCAAGAACCCGACGGGCGGCAAACTTAACGAGGTCTATTACGACAAAGTCAAAAACCTGACCGCCACATCCTGGCGCGCAAGTTGAACGAACCGCTCAGCCGCCTCACGACACCACCCTCGCCCCTAACCTCGCCATCGCGGGATCAACCGTCACCAGTTCCATATCCTCGACAATCGCCTGGGCGGCGAGCATGCGGTCGAACGGGTCTTTGTGGGTTCCAGCCAGCAGCCCGGCGCAGTGGCCGTGCTCGACGGTGATAGGCAGCGGACTGAAATGGCCGCGAACCAACAACGCGGGCAGATCCATCACGACAGCGGCAGCCTCTTGAAATCGCCCCGCGCGGTACTTGGTCGCCATTTCCCACGCCGTTGCTGCGCTTACAAAGGCCTCGTTGTCCGGATTATCGATGAGAGCTGCAGCTGTGCGCGAGAGTTTCGGATCGTCCCGAAACCACCAGATAAGCGTATGCGTATCGAGCAGCAACCTCACGCCCCGCCGTCCTCGCCGTTCCAGAGCTTGAGTTCATGATCTGGCAACGGGTCGAACAAATCGGCATCCGAGACGGCAATCTTGTCCTTCAATATACCCCG
>JANNEU010000141.1:0-34204 GCA_031379035.1 Hyphomicrobiaceae bacterium
CCTTACCGCTTGTCACCGCGTCTGAGGTCGACCGGCGCATTGTTGCGGGCGGGTTCCACCGCGCTGCACGACCGGCAGTCCGGGCTTCGCCGGAGGCCGATCCTTTTCAGCCCACCAGCGCGTTCGCGATCACGCCGCCGCCGGACTAATTTGTTGCATTCAATCTAACACAACTTATGCGAATAAAAATCGTTTCTACACTTTAACGTTAAGGTGTGTCGGATGTTGAGCACGCGGTGTGAACGATCACTCACGCTCAGTGCTCATCAGCGAACATTAACCCTTTTTCGTTTTCACCTTTTTTTGTTTTCACCTTTTCTCGGTTTCCCCTTTTTTTCGTTTTCCCCCTTTTCGTTTTCCCGGAATTTGGACAGCGCGGTTCGCGCGGGCCAAATATCCGGGACCCTCATCTATCAAAAATTGGCGTGATAGGCGTCGCGTGCACTTCCACACCGCAAGGCTCACGCCGTTGGCCGATGATCGAGCGGATTGCGTCTCATCGACACGGAAAGGTCTCTATGTATCGCAGATGTGCTTTTATGAAGCCGGACATGCCCCCCCCCCCGCTGGCGCGCCCGCCGCATTCCGGGAAAACGAAAAAAGGGGGTGTGGGCGTAGAGCGCATAGACATCTGCTGCCGCACTATCGCTGTCACAGCATCCCACCCGTTGCGGTGGATGACGGGCTGGCGTTGGTTTCAACAAAAAATCCGCTATGGCGTAATTGTGGACAACCACTTTTGGGGCCCGTTTTGCGCAATTCTGGCTATTGTGCTGCGTAACATTGTCCCCAATCACGCGCTCCATTTACGCTCAGGGCGCGGCGCAAAAATCCTTGAAGTCGGCTGATATGACAGCCGCGAGGTCACCCGCCTGTGTCATCAACCGCGTGGTCCAGACATCGTCTGACGCCGCAAAGGCCATCAACGCATCGGCCGGCACTGAACCATCGCGCCCCGCTGACCGGAGCTGCGCCCAGGCCGCCAGCTGTGCCATACTCTCAATCACCTGGCACAGCGCGCCGGTGTCTTTACCGACGTGCGCGAGATCAAGACGGTCAGCACTTGGCTGCAATTGCTTAAGCACGAATGGTTGCTTGGCAAACGTCACAGCACTCAGCCGCGATGGCGCAATCGCCTGACACCGCTGTTGCACAGCGACAATCCGATGCGCCTCATCCGACCAACGCGGCTGACGCGCCGGTGAGATCATAGCAAGGCTCGACGGCATGGCCGCTTTCAAATCGAGCAGCGCATTGCCATCAGGCGACCCCGCACCTTCGACCAGCAGCGAAAACCGCGCGAGCCCCAGGCTGGCGGTTCCTGACACCCGTCGCGCCACGTCAAGCAGCGTATAGAACGCCGGATCGCCGATAGTTTTTCCATAGCCGCGCACGAAGCGCTCAACATCGGCCCGCACTTTTGCGGTCACCGGCAGACTGCGCGCCGGGTTCATGTCGAGTGCGCGGCGGCCTTTCTTCAGGACGGTCCGCCGGTCGAGCATCCGCACCAGACTGCGCTTTTTGAGGTCGGTCATCAGCTGACCAATGGCCCCCGTCGCGGTCTTGCGTTCGATCCAACGGACCTTGCCGCCAGCCAGCTCGCTCCGATAGGTTTGCAACGCCGTCTTGGCGAGATCCTTCGATGCCGCCTTCGTCATGCCCAGCGCCGGACAAGCAACCAGGATACTGGTCACCAACCGCAGCACCTCCCAATCACAGGGTGCCAGCGCTGCCTCGTCGAAGTCGTTAATGTCGAAATACGTAAGACCATTATCACCACGGTAAGTGCCGAAATTCTGCAGATGCAGATCGCCGGAACACCACGCCATGGGTGCAGAGCCGGCCACGCTCATCTCATCCACACGTTGCCAGAACAGATGCGCCGTTCCGCGATAGAACGAGAAAATAGTCTCGCGCATTGCGGCCATCTTCAGCGCGAGCCGCTCCGGCTCGCGCTGCGCATTGTAAAGGCGGATAATCTGGGCGGCCGATGTCATTCGCGGCGCTCACCCACGACCTTCGAACGGCATCGCCGTCGCCTTGATGGTCAGTGTGAAGACATTGGCGTCCAGTGGCAACGACGCCATATAGCGAATGGCTGTGCCGCAATGCACCGCATCCATCACCGGCTCCGCTGCGATCTGACCATTGGCCTGTGGCACGCCCGCCTTCATGCGGCCACCCATGTTGGTGTCGGCATTGCCCACATCGAGCTGGCCGCAGGCGATGTTGTGCTTGCGCCCGTCAAGCGCGATGCACTTCGTCAACCCGGTGATGGCGTGCTTCGTCGCGGTATAGGCGGTTGAGTTCGGCCGTGGCGTGTGCGCCGAAATTGAGCCGTTGTTAATAATGCGGCCACCCTGCGGCGTCTGCGCTTTGAAGTGACGGATCGCTTCGGTCGCACACAGGAATGACGCCGTCAGGTTCACATCCACCACCGCCTTCCAAGTTTCCAACGGCAGCTCCTCCAGCGGCACGGGCGGCGCGCCCATTCCAGCGTTGTTGAATAGGAAATCAACCCGCCCGAACGCTTTAATGGTTTCGGCAAATAGGCGCTTCACATCGGCTTCCTTGGTCACGTCACCGGCAACCGCCAGCATTTTACCACCACCAGCCTTCGCCATGCCGACGGTCTTCTCAAGCTCTTCCTTGCGGCGCCCCGTGACCACCACGTTCCAGCCGTCGCCTTGCAGCGCGAGCGCAGCCTCACGACCGATCCCGGTCCCACCACCCGTAATGACGGCGACTTTGCTGGCCATGATCTGTCTCTCCTGAGGGGGCTGCGCGGGCGCGCGCGTTGACGGTGTGGAATGGGACGAATGGGACGCAATCGACGGGGGCCGTTCGAACATACCCAGCGTACATCCACGGCACCGCCATCGGTAGCAACCTTAGCACCGCCACCGCCGCCAACAACGGGCACAAACCAACGCGCTGACCACCGTCCAATGCAAGGCATCCGCGAGTTGCGTTATTTACATGCGATTTCATGTGCTTGTATGCAACAGTGGTTGACCGATGCGTCCTCTGCCGCTAGTTTACGCGCGGGTTTGTGGGTAAGGCCAGGGAGTGGGCGGCATGGTCGGGAAGACATTGGGCGGGAAAACGTTGACGCGCGCCGATTTGGCGGAGGCGCTTGTCGATAAGGTTGGCCTGCCGCGCAACGAATCGCAGGAGATGGTCGAAATCATCCTTAAGGAGATTTCGGACAGTTTGGCGCGTGGCGAGCAGGTCAAGCTGTCGTCGTTCGGCTCGTTCGGCATCCGTTCTAAGGGTGAGCGCATCGGCCGAAACCCCAAGACTGGCCAGGAAGTACCGATCACGCCGCGCCGGGTGCTGGTGTTCAAGCCGTCCAACATCATGAAGGACGCGATCAACGCGTCGCTCGGTAAGAAATCGCGGGCCGCGAGCAACGGCAGCACCTAAGCGGCACGTTCGACGGAGTGACGTGGTCGTTTAAGTTGTATTGAGTAAGTTGTATTGAGAATGTGCGTTTTGCGTTGATGTGCAGCGTTGCAGAGCACGTAGTTGCTCCCGCGGAGGCGACACATGGCCAAATCCAGCGATGCATTCCGGACCATCGGCGAAGTCTCCGACGATCTCGACGTGCCCAAGCACGTGCTGCGGTTCTGGGAGGGAAAATTCCCGCAGCTCAAGCCCATGAAGCGCGGCGGTGGCCGCCGATTTTATCGTCCTGAAGACGTCACGCTACTGCGGGGCATTCACCAACTGCTACATTCCGCCGGTTACACCATCAAAGGTGTCCAACGCATCTTGCGAGAACAGGGCGTTGAAGCCGTGAAGGCCGCCCTGCAAGGGGCGGCGCAATCCGAAGCGGCCGCACAAGCGACTGCCCCGCCGAAGCGATCCGGCAAGCGCGCTTCAGCCAAACGCCCGGCCATCGATCCTGCCCTCCGTGTGGAACTTGCAGCGCTCGTCAGCGAACTCGAAGCGGTGCTCGCAATGGCCCGTGGCACCGGCGATAAGTCCAGTGATCGCGCTGTTCGAGCCGCCCGCACGGTCGGCACGAAAGCCCGCCGCGACTGATGCAAGCGAGCCATGCACCGTTCCCGACGCGCCTTTACGGCTGCCGGGCGCTGTGGTGGTGTCAGAGTTGCCATTCGTAAAGGAACCGCCATGCGCGACGTCATGATCACCGGTATCGGTTCAACAACTTTCGCCAAGCACGAGGGCCGCTCGATCGAGAGCCTGGCGGTTGAAGCGGGCAACGCCGCCATCAAGCGATCTGGACTTGAGCGCCACGAAATCGGTGCCGTCTATCTTGGCAATTTCGTCGCGGGTCCGCTGTTGGGCCAAGAAGTACTTGCCGGTATCGTCGCTGATGAACTCGGTCTCGGGCCCATTCCCTGCACGAAGGTTGAAGGCGCTTGCGCGTCCGGCGGTATCGCGTTCCGCCACGCCGTCCTCGCCGTCGCGACAGGTCAATGCGATGCGGCTCTCGTCATCGGTGCCGAAAAAATGACGCATGCTTCCGGTGCTGCCGTCACCAGCGCGCTCAACTGCGCCATGGACAATAGGGCTGATGGCCCCTCGGGGCTGACATTCCCCGGCCTGTTCGGCCTCACGTGGCGCGTGCATGCTGCCAAGTATGGGACCACGCGCGACGAGGTCTCCTCCATCGTCATCAAGAACAAGGCCAACGGCCTGAAAAACCCGCTGGCGCAGATGGGCGCGGAACTGACCAACGACATCATCCGCCAGTCCGCGCCAATCGCCGATCCGCTGCAGCTTTATGATTGCTGCCCGGTGAGCGATGGGGCCGCCGCACTCGTCATCGTCGCTGCTGATCGCGCCAAGGGTTCAGCCGATCTGCCGATCCGCGTGCGCGCAACCATCCAGACCCGCGGCCCGGCGCGCCTCGCTGGCAACGATGATCTGGTGTCGTATCCAGCCACCCGCCGCGCCGCACAGCTCGCCTATGAAGCAGCCGGCATCACAGCAAAAAACATTCACCTGGCCGAGTTACACGACTGTTTCTCCATGGCCGAAGTCGTGCACAGCGAAGATCTGCAACTGGTGCCGCGCGGCATGGGTGCCAAGTGGGCCGCCGAAGGCCGCACCCTCGTTGGCGGATCGATCCCGATCAACGCGTCCGGCGGCTTGCTCAGCAAAGGCCACCCCGTCGGTGCGACAGGTGTCGGTCAGCTGTTCGAGATCGTCACGCAACTACGCGGCACCCACGCCAACCAGGTCAAGAATGCCTCCATCGGCATGGCTCAGAACGTCGGTGGCGCAGGCGTCGCCGTCACCGTCTCTATCCTTGAGCGGAGCGACGCTTGACGGCGAACGTATACAACACCAAAAACAGATGAAATGTTAAGTCTTCCAGGGACTGACGCCATGTCTGAGATCGACGCCAAGCAAGCGATAAAGATGGCCAAGGAGCACATTGCAACGCTTTTCATGGACGAGTTGCAGACTCCGCCGACCCTCGAAGAGATTTGGCTTGATGACATGCAAGACGAGTGGTGCGTCACGGTAGGTGTGCGTCGTGCGTCCAGCACCGTTCGCAGCAACATTCGCGACTCGCTCGCCGGTATTCCGCCGCGGCTCGTGCCAGATTATAAAGTTGTCCGGGTCAGCCGCGCCACTGGCGAAATCCGCTCTCTGCGCAATCGGGAGATGGCTTGAGTATGCCGAGCAATCGCATTTTGCTCGACACCGGCGTCTTGCTCATCTTTGTTGTGGGGTTCGTGATTCCAGAACTCATTCGACATCACAAAAAGCTCAAGGCCTTCGATGCGGCCGACTTTAGTTTGCTTGAAGAAATTGTATCCGATGCGGCGGTCGTTGCGACGACACCGCAATGTTGGGCGGAAGTCTCCAAGCAACTTGAGTATGGTGTCCCTGCATCCTGGCGGTCCGGCTTGCGACAAGCCATGAAGTCTCGCATCGAGCAAGCCAAAGAACATCCCATAGCGAGTCGTACGTGCGTGAACGATCCGGTGTACTTTGCGCTTGGTTTGACGGACGCCGGCCTATTGAAATGCCTTGACGCATCCACCACGCTTTTGACCATCGATAGTATGTTGTTTGAGTATGCATTGTCGTACGGTGGGAATGCGGAAAACTTCCATCATCGTCGTGAAGCGCGCGGTCTCACGTAAAAGGGCAGTGTTATGAATGGAAAAAGCACAGCGACTCACACAGAACAGGACGTCGCCGTCCTGCGCTGCACAGACTGCGGCACACTTGATAGCGGTCCCCGTGATCTGTGCCCCAAATGCTTTGGCGCACTCAAGCCGCACACGGTTGGCGGCGCAGGCACCTTGGTCTCGTGGACCATGATCCGCCGTCCGCCCGCAGCCTTTCGTGCTGAGGGTGCTTACGCCGTCGCCCTCGTCAAGCTCGACGCCGGCTGCCAGATCACCGGGCGCCTCGCCAACCCCGACGACAACGCGACGCCGGGAAAGCGCGTCATCGCCACCGCGCAGAAGGAAACAGTGACGGTGTTTACGGCGGTGTAATGTCAGCATCCGCAATTGCGGTCGTTCTCGGAGCATAGCACCCACCCCACGTCATGGCCGCGCAGGCGGCCACCCAAGCCAGCCAACAAACGGTATCAATGGCTGCGGCATACGCTACTCATAGGACTATCATCGCGCTTCAGAAACCGAGCCAAATTGAAGTTTGCTTGGGTGGCCGCCGCCGCAGCCATGACGAATTGAGAGGGCACGTGATGGCGTGCAAAACCGCAAATCTGGAACACCCATGCTGCTCGGATGTATTGCTGATGACCTGACGGGTGCGACTGATCTGGCGCTGATGCTGACGCGTGCGGGCATGCGCACCGTGCAGGTGATGGATGTTCCCGGCGCGAGTGCCACGCTCAACAGTTTCGACGCCGTCGTCGTTGCACTTAAGACGCGCACATGCCCCGTGGCCGAGGCCGTCGAACTATCCGTCCGCAGCGCCGACGCACTCATAAAGCTGGGCGCGAAACAAATCCTCTTCAAATACTGCTCCACCTTCGACAGTACCGACACCGGCAACATCGGCCCCGTTGCGGACGCGTTGATGGCGCACCTGAAAACGGATTTCGCGCTTGCCTGCCCCGCCTTCCCCGCCAATAAGCGCACGATCTACAACGGCCATCTGTTTGTCGGCGATCAGCTGTTGTCCGACAGCCCCATGAAAGACCATCCACTGACGCCGATGCGTGACAGCAATCTCGTCTCGGTTTTGCAACGGCAAACGAAACACAAAGTTGGTCTGACGCCGTTTGCCACTGTTGCTAAAGGCGCGGAGGCCATCGGCGAGTCTTTCTTAGCCGCCCGGGTGCGCGGCGAGCGATACACCGTCGTCGATGCGATCACCGATCTGCATCTCTATGACATCGGCCGCGCGGCAGCCGACATGAAACTGATCACCGGCGGGTCCGGCATTGCGCTTGGTTTACCTGGCAACTTCGTCAAACAAGGCCTGATGAGGGCTGTGCCCGCGCCGCAGACGATGCAAGCGCCGAAAGGCCGCGCCGCCATCCTCGCTGGCTCCTGTTCCGAAGCGACGCGCGGGCAAGTGAAAGCCGCCATCGCTGCAGGCATTGCGGCCTTCAAACTCGATCCGCTCGAACTCATCGGCGGCCAGACCAGCGCCGAAAAACTCATTGCCGCAGCCGTTGCCGCGCCCGCCGGCAAGCCCGTGCTCATCTACTCCAGTGCTGAACCCGCGACCGTCCGCGCCGCACAAGCAGAACTCGGGCGCGACCGCGCTGGCCAGTTCGTCGAGCATGCCATGGCCGCCATTGCCAAAGATCTCGTCGCAGCTGGCTTCACCCGCCTCATCGTCGCTGGTGGTGAAACCTCCGGTGCCGTCGTGCAAGGGCTCGGCATTGCAAGTCTTGAGATCGGTCCCGAGATCGATCCAGGCGTGCCGTGGACGCGCGCGGTTGGCCGCGATCTGGTGCTCGCGCTCAAGAGCGGCAACTTCGGTGCGCCCACATTCTTCACCAAAGCCTGGGACAAGCTGTCATGAGTAGCGCGGACGAAACCCGCGCGCGTGATGCGATTGTCCGCGTTGGTGCATCGTTGTTCAATCGCGGGCTGACGCACGGCTCCACCGGCAATATCTCGCAGCGCCTCGCCGATGGCGGCTGGCTGATGACGCCCACAGGAAGTTCGCTCGGCACGCTCGACCCCGAGCGGCTGTCGCGCCTCAATGCCCAAGGCCGCCACATCGGCGGTGACGCGCCGACGAAGGAATCCATTCTGCACACTGTGATGTACGACAAGCGCCCCGATACCGGTGCCGTCGTTCATCTGCACTCGACTTACGCCGTCGCTGTCAGCTGCCTGCATGGCCTCGACCCCACCAATGTGCTGCCGCCGATCACGGCTTATTCCGTGATGCGCGTCGGCGCGCTCGCGCTGGCACCTTACTTCCCGCCCGGTGACGCCAAGCTCGCCGACGCGGTCGCAGCATTGGCCTCAAAGCACCACGCCATCCTGCTCGCCAATCACGGCCCGGTCGTCGCCGGTCGCACCTTAGCCGCTGCCACCGACGCCATCGAAGAACTCGAAGAAACCGCGCGTCTTCACCTGCTGTTGCGCGGTGCTGCCATCAACCCACTGACCGCCGCCCAGGTCGCCGAAGTGCGGCGGCGGTTTCCTTTATAAGCCCCTCAGCACTCACGATGGACCCATCCGATGACCAATAAAATCGATCTGACCAACCGCATCGCCGTCGTCACCGGTGGCGCGCAGGGCATTGGCCGCGCGGTGACAGAACGCTTTTTGGCTTCCGGCGCCAAGGTCGCAATCTGGGACAACGACAACGCACTCGCGGAGAAAACGGCCAAAGCGCTTGGCGAGCATGTGCTCGCGGTGGCATGCGATGTGACAGATGGCAAGTCCGTTGGCGCTGCCCGCGACGCAACCGTCAAAAAGTTCGGCCGCGTCGATATTCTCGTCAATAACGCTGGCATCGCCGGGCCGACAGCGAAACTGTGGGAGGTCAAGGCAGCCGACTGGACCCGCACGTTCGCCATAAACGTCGATGGGCCTTTCAACTGCTGCCAAGCCGTCATTCCCGGCATGATTGCACAGAACTACGGACGCATCGTCACCATCGCCTCCATCGCCGGCAAAGAAGGCAACCCGAACGCGTCAGCATACTCCGCCTCAAAAGCCGCGGTCATCGGCATGACCAAGTCGCTCGGCAAAGAACTGGCAAGCTACGATATCTCGGTCAACGCCATCACGCCGGCCGCTGCCAAAACCGCCATCTTCGACCAGATCACCCAAGAGCACATCGATTTCATGCTCTCAAAAATTCCCCGTGCCCGCTTTGTGCGTGTTGAAGAAATCGCCGCGCTCGTCGCTTTTGCATCGTCGGCGGACTGCTCCTTCACCACCGGCCAGGTGCTCGACATTTCCGGCGGCCGCGCCACATACTGAGAGGCTGTTTATAGAGACCGGGTCCGCACTATTTTTTCGGTGTTTGCGCCGATCTGAGACTGACCATGTTGTGTATCCATTGAGTGGGGACAATCGATGAGCTTGAAGACGACTGTTGAGTCACTGGTCGCGGCCTCTGCATCCGAAAATTGGTCACAAGTCGCGCGTTTGGTCGAGGACCTGAACGCCAGTTTAAAGCAACCCCATGGGTCGATCGATCTCGGCGATGGCTACAAACTGCTGGAGAGTTTGAGCCTCGCCTTGCGATCCGGCGGGTTCGATGTCGCGGCGACCACCATGGACCCAGGGTTGGCCAAACTGGTCGCTGACCTGATCGCCGCGACCAACGAAGACACACGCGACTTTGAAGCCATTCAAACGAACTGCGCGAAACTCTACGATCTGCTCGCCGACCCGGCACTCCCAATCCCACTCGATCCCGAGAAAAACCGGCTCGTTGATATGCTGCTGGCGCTGCGCAGCGTTCGCGCCTTCGAGCCGATTGCGCGGCTGTCTGACCGACTGCTGACGCGCGGCTACACACTACCTTACATCCGCATCCTGAACGCACAGAGCCTCATCGAGACAGGCAAGATCAGTGCAGCGATCTCATCGCTCAAGGATGTTCTGAATTCGACGCGGCTTGAGCCAAAGCACCGGTCCCTTGCGCATGGTCTACTGGGGCGCGCCCTCAAACAGATCTATGTCAATCACATGAAAGGCTCCGCCAGCGCGCTGCCCTACAGTGTGCGGGAAGCGCTGCGCGAGTCGATCCGCTCCTATGGTGCTCTCTATGATCGCGAGAACCTTTCGTCCGAGGAATACTCGCGGTGGGCCGGCATCAATCTCGTCGGCACTCTCAAGTTGGCGGAGTGGGACAACATCGCGCCGCCGATCGGATTTTCGGCAAAAGCCGATGACATCGCAAAAGACATCATCGAAGGGCACGCTGGCGATCCGGTCGTGCAGTATTGGGCCAACCCGTCAGCGCCGAAGCCAGCCAACGCCGATGCCGACCCCTGGATGGCCGCAACGCTGGCCGAGGCTCATTTGGCGAAGCAGAATTGGAGCGAAGCCGCGCGGTATTTCGGGATCTTCGCTGATCATCCGAAGACAACTGCGTTTCACCTCGGCAGCGCGATCCGCCAGTTGGAGGAAGTGTGGCGGCTGGAGAAAGTACCAGGCGTGGGCGCGCAAATTCTTACAGCCCTGCGCATCCGCATGTTGCGTCTGGTCGATGGCACGATTGATCTCAACCTCTTCGAGTCAATGGCGAGCCAGCGTTCGTTGGACCAAACCCGTAGCGCCGGCGGAGAGCTTGAGGCCGTGCTCGGCGAGTTCGCCGGAATGGGAATCACATGGTGGGCCAACGGGCTCAAGCGCGCAGCGTCCGTCGCTCGCATCACCTTTCGCGATGGCCGGACCAATGGCACGGGCTTCATCGTTCGGGGCGGCGATCTGTATGAGCCGTGGGGCGACGAGTTGATGATCGTGACGAATAATCATGTTGTCTGCAGCAAAGCGATACCCTACCGCGGCGCCCTTATGCCCGGTGACGCGCGCATTTCCTTCGATTTAGAACTAGGCGCAACGCGATCCGACCGGCTCGAGTGCGCGCAAGACGTCGTTTGGACCTCGCATGCGAGCGATCACGATGCGACGGTACTTCGCCTCAAAGGTGGTGGCAGTGGCGCTGCCGCCGCACGGCTCAGGGCTCTCGGTGCACTCCAGTTGGCGAGCGTCGTGCCCGCGCTGGACATCGAAGACCGTTATGCCAAGAAAAAGGGAACGACACGGCCATCTCAAGTGCTGATCATAGGACACTCCCGTGGCGAGGACCTGCATATCAGCTTCCGCAACAACGAGCTCCTCGGTGCCGGCACAAAGTCGACTGCCGACCCTAACATCGAGTTTTTGCACTACCGTGCGCCGACCGAGAAAGGCAACTCCGGCAGCCCCGTCTTCGAAGAGTTTGAGTGGAACGTCGTCGGCCTGCACCACATGGGCAGCGAGCACGAGGCACTGTCGCGCTCGTCCTCCAAGCGGTCAAAAAATCAACCCGCCAACGAAGGCATCTCTATCGCGTCTATCCGCGATGCTATCAGGCGAAATCCCACAACTGGCAGCTAAACCACCTCCCCGACGGCGGCGAGTTGTATGGCAGCCGCGCGCAAGACCATCGATAAGACCATCGAGATGCTGGATCGGCCTAGCGGAGTGCTGTAAACTCCTGAAACATCAGCACGTCGGTGGGTCCCATGTCCCAAATTCCAAACTTTTCGCAATTGCCTCTCGCCAGCCCACCAGCGGCCCGCGCCTCTCGCCCTGCGCGGCTCGCCGACGCAGACAGCTTCGACACGCCCGAAGGCATCCGGATCAAGCCGCACTACACGGCGGCCGACACCGCCGGCCTGGATTTTGTGTCCGGCTTGCCAGGTATTGCACCCTTCCTGCGCGGACCCTATCCGGCCATGTACGTGATGCAGCCGTGGACTGTCCGGCAGTACGCGGGCTTCTCGACGGCCGAAGACAGCAACGCCTTTTACCGCCGCAACATCGCCGCGGGACAGAAAGGCTTGTCAGTCGCGTTCGATCTCGCGACGCATCGTGGCTACGACAGCGATCATCCGCGCGTCAGCGGCGATGTCGGCATGGCCGGCGTGGCCATCGACAGCATCTACGACATGCGCACACTGTTCGATCAGATCGATCTCGCCGAAATGAGCGTATCGATGACCATGAACGGTGCGGTGTTGCCGATTCTCGCGCTGTTCATTGCCGCCGGCGAGGAGCAGGGCGTGCCTGCCGCCAAGCTATCGGGCACCATTCAGAATGACATTCTGAAAGAGTTCATGGTGCGCAACACCTACATCTATCCGCCCGCGCCCTCGATGCGCATCATCTCGGACATCTTTTCCTACACCTCGGCGCACATGCCGAAGTTCAATTCGATTTCGATCTCCGGTTATCACATGCAGGAAGCCGGGGCGACGGCGGACCTCGAACTGGCCTATACGCTCGCCGATGGCGTCGAGTACGCACGCGCCGGTGTCGCTGCCGGTCTTCCCATCGATGTGTTCGCGCCGCGGCTGTCCTTCTTCTGGGCCATCGGCATGAACTTCTTCATGGAAGTCGCCAAGATGCGCGCGGCGCGTTTGCTGTGGGCCGGCCTCATCAAGCGCGAGTTTGCTCCCAAGGATGAGCGCTCTCTCTCGCTACGCACACACTCGCAGACGTCGGGCTGGTCGCTCACCGCTCAAGACGTTTTCAACAACGTGACACGCACGGCGATAGAAGCGCTCGCCGCCACGCAAGGCCATACGCAATCGCTGCACACCAATGCGCTTGATGAAGCCATCGCGCTGCCGACAGACTTCTCCGCCCGCATTGCCCGCAACACGCAGCTCTTTATCCAGCAGGAAACCGGCACCACACGCACCGCCGACTTGTGGGGCGGCAGCCACTACGTGGAACGGCTGACCTATGATCTCGCCATGCGCGCCTCTGCCCACATTGCAGAGGTCGAGAAGCTCGGCGGCATGACCAAGGCGATTGCGGCGGGCATTCCCAAGTTGCGCATCGAGGAAGCCGCCGCCCGCACTCAGGCGCGCATCGACAGCGGCCGGCAGACCATCGTCGGCATCAACAAGTTCCAGGTCACCGATCAAGCCAAAATCGACATTCTCAAAGTCGACAACAAAAGCGTGCGCGCGCAGCAGATCGCCAAGCTGGAGCGCTTGAAGGGCGAGCGCGATCCAGCCGCCGTCAAAGCAGCGCTCGTGGCGCTCACTGATGGCGCACGCAACAATGGCAACCTGCTCGATCTCGCAGTGAAGGCTGCCCGGGCCAAAGCCACTGTCGGCGAAATGTCTGATGCCATGGAAGCTGTGTTCGGCCGGCACCGCGCGGAGATCCGCTCGGTCAGCGGCGTCTATCGTGCCGAGTCGATGAGCGGCAAAGGGGGCAAGGTGAACCAGGACGTTGATCGCGTGCGCCGCGCCGTGGAGCAGTTCGCCGAGGCCGATGGCCGCCGCCCACGCATCCTCGTCGCCAAGATGGGCCAGGATGGCCACGATCGCGGACAGAAGGTGATCGCCACCGCCTTTGCCGATCTCGGTTTCGACGTTGACATTGGCCCGCTGTTCTCAACACCCGGCGAAGTGGCGCGGCAAGCGGTGGAGAACGACGTGCACGTCATCGGCGCGTCATCCTTGGCCGCTGGCCATCTCACGCTCGTGCCAGAGCTGAAAGCCGCCCTCGAAAAGGAAGGCCGCGGCGATATCATGATCGTGGTTGGCGGCGTTATCCCACCCGGCGACTATGACGAACTGTTCGCTGCCGGTGCCAAAGCGGTGTTCGGGCCGGGCACCAACATTCCTGTCGCCGCCGCCGACCTGATCACCAAGCTCAACGCCGCATTAGGCTACGGGCCCAAGCAAGCCGCAGAGTGATCGCAAGTTCCAGGTGCGAATACGGAAGCAAATGCCGGTCAACCGACTAGGCCGTCGACACCCTTCACGCTCCCGCTGTCTGGGAACACCACACTCGCCAACGCACCATCGGGTATGCCGAGGTGATCGCGGAGAACGCCTTTAAAGATGGCGCGCAGATCGGTGGTCGGCTTAAGATCGCGGTTCTCATAGAGGTTCACATCCGCCAACCCAGGCCAATCGGCCAGCACGCGGCCACCCTTGATGGCACCGCCAACGAACAACGCACACGTCGCCGAGCCGTGGTCGGTGCCTGATGTGCCGTTGACGCGCGCGGTACGGCCGAACTCGGTGACGATCATCACGACTGTGTCCTTCCACACCTCCGGCCCGAGGCCATCGTGCATCGCTTGGATGGCCGCATCGAGCCCACCGAGCCGATTACCGAGCGTGCCTTGTACCACCCCTTCGTTCGCATGCGTGTCCCAACCATTGTACGACAGTGCGCCAATGCGCGGCCCGTCAGCCGGTTTCATGAACTTGGCAGCGGTTTCCGCTGCTTCGGTGAATTCGCGGAACTGATTGGGATTGAGACTGCCGCGTGCGGCCATCGGTGCTTGCGCTGGCTGCGCCGGTGCACCGGCTACCGTCGCCGCACTCGCATCGGCCACCCGCACCATCTCAAGCCCATTGGTGAGCGCCTTCGCCAACCCTGGATCGGTGTGCGAATAGAGATCCATCAATCGCGCGACCGTGCTCTCGCGCAACGGTAAGTTATAGACTTTCGGAATCCACGACAGCACTTCCGCCTTGCCGCGCATTACGAGTGGCACAACGGGACCAAGCGACAATCCCTTGGCGCTCACCTTGCCCTGTTGTGGCAGGTTCATCAGAGCCCGGTTGAGCCAACCATCGGCCATCTTCGCAACGCCCGGCATGCCACTTTCGAGCACATCCTGCCCATCGAAATGCGACCGCTCACGATAGGGCGTATGCACGGCATGCACGATCAGCGCTTCTTTCTTTTGATAGAGCGTGTGCAGGAATGGCATATGGGGATTGAGTGCGAACAGATCGGTCAGCGGCAGCCCGCCCCCCGTTTCGCCAGGCTTCGCCATCGCAATCGCTTGCCGCAACCGCACATAGTCTGGATCACCAACGGGTGCCGCCAGCGAAATGCCATCAAGCCCGCCACGCAGGATCACGGTCAACAATCGAGGGTCACGCGTACCCGCAATCGCCGCGCGCGGCATGAAACCCCACAGCGCCAACGACGCAGCCCCGCCGCCCAGCAGTCGCCGCCGCGTGAGGGCAAGGTTCTCATTGCAAGACAGATGATCATGGGACATCGCGTTCACTCCGAAGTTCGTTCAGCGCCGCTGAAAGTCTGGGCTCATGACGAGCAGTTCGAGGCCCTGCTCGCGCGTTTCGGCGCGCTCAATGGCCTGTCGTGTCAGGGCATGCATATCGGGTCCCAGCACCGCATCAGCGAGTTGTCTGGGATCGGCTGACTTATCGAGTACGCGTGCCACTTGCTCGGCAATCCGCAGCCGCTCATTCAACGCCGAGGGATTGGTCCAGCCGTTATCATCGTCGGGAAAGCCTTTGGGGCTGCCAGGTTGCCACAAGGACTGGCCGAGCTGATTGGCCAACCGCAGCATTTCTCCCGCGCCGACGCGATGTAACAAGCTGCGCGATAGCGCCACGACCAGATCGATGGGCGGCAACAGCTTCTTGGCTTCCAGTGACCACGCTTCGTCCGCCGACACCAGCGTGCGCGACACCTCGGCGAGATTGCCATCCGTATCGCGGAAGCTTTTTTCAAGCTTGGCAACCAGGCTCGGCGGCGGATCGTCGGCCACGAAATGACACGCAAGTTTGCGCGCCACGTGTCGGGCAGTGCCGGGATGGCGTGCGAAGTCATCGAGGCAATCGAGCCCTGCTTGCATGCCACGATCAGCATACGACTTTCCGAGCACAGCCCACGCCCCCGGCTCATGACGTTGTGCATGATAGAAGAACCGACCCGCTGCGACACCGGGTGTGTTCATGCCGGCGACCGTCCATCCGGTGATGATACGCGCAAAATTCGTGACATCCGCTTGCGTGTAGCCGCCATCGACCCCAAGCGTATGCAGCTCCAGGATTTCGCGCGCGAGGTTTTCGTTGAGACCTTTTTTCTGGTTCTTGCCGGCCTGGCTGTTCGGCCCAAACGACAACTGGTTGTCGAGGTAGATGAGCATCGCTGGATGCTGCTCGACGGCCTTTAGCATGTCGGCGAATCGCCCCAGTACATGCGGCCGGATCGCCTCGCGCTCATAGGCACCGGCAATGCCGCGCACCGGTCCGCGCGCCATCACGCAGAAATGGTTCGACCAAAACATCGCGAGCCGTTCCGGGAACGATGCATCTGTTGAGGCCTGATGCCGAAACCGCACTGTTGCCTCATCGACAAAGTTTTCGACCCGGATGCGGTTGGCCTTCTGCATCGGCGGCTGCACCGACGCCTTCTGCTCCATCTCCGTGATCGGGCGCTGCGCACGTGCCGCCTGCCGCTGCTCAGTGTTATCGGTCTTTGAGTTCGTCGCGATAGCCTGTTGCGCGGCATCCAACACGCTCTCTCGCGGAATCAAGCGCGCGAGCCGCTGCTGTTGTTGCGCCACTTGTGCTGCTGCCATTGTCACGTGACTAGGTTCAAGATCTGGATCATCGAGCAGAATTTCGGTGCGGCGGTCGAACTGCGCCAGCACAAAACCTCGCGGATCGGCCCCGACTTTGGCAATATCGCCCGGCCGTGCGCCGAGGCCGAAACGGCGGAGCGCAATCATGGCCATGCGGGTCGACATCGGGCATCTCCAAAGGTACTGCTGATTGACGCGCGCTGACACAGCAAGCGCCTCATGCACGCAACAACGCACCCACGCCTCCGCATCCGTCGCAGCATGGAAATACGGCTAAAAACCATGAACAGACTGTGAAGGCTGGACCACACACATGATCTGGCTTGCTGTTCTTGTTTTGGCTCTCGCCGCCGGCACCATCGGCGGCCTCATCGGCTTTGGCTCGTCCATCATCCTGATGCCGGCGCTGGTGCTGGCAGTCGGTCCGCGCGAGGCGGTGCCGATGATAGCAATCGCCGGACTGATGGCGAACCTGT
The DNA here is from genome assembly GCA_031379035.1 of Hyphomicrobiaceae bacterium. Classification (GTDB taxonomy): domain Bacteria; phylum Pseudomonadota; class Alphaproteobacteria; order Rhizobiales; family Hyphomicrobiaceae; genus JABFRJ01. Next base: position 17,004 of record JANNEU010000141.1, read on the forward strand.
CACGCGTGGCCGTCTGGTGGCGCGATGTCGATTGGCGCGCGGCAGCGGCCTTTTCGGCCACCGCCATCCCGCTGTCAGCACTGGGTGCCCGCACACTGGTCGCGCTTGACCCGCAAAAAATTCAACTCGCGCTCGGGCTGTTCTTTCTCGCGATGATCCCCGCACGGCGCTGGTTGATGGCCAGCGGGTTCCGCATCGGTTTACCCGGCATGGCGCTCGCGGGTGTGGTGATCGGCTATCTGTCTGGCCTGGTCGCCACCATCGGACCGATCAACACGCCGTTCTTTCTCGCCTACGGACTCGTCAAAGGCCCTTTTGTGTCCACCGAGGCTATGGCCTCCGCCATGATGGGGCTCACCAAAGCTGGTGTGTTCCGCACCTTTGGCGCACTGCCCACAGAGACACTGCTGAAAGGCCTGCTTGTCGGCAGTGCCGTGACCGTCGGATCCTGGGTGTCCAAGCGGCTGATGGCGAAGATCGAAGCCGGCAGTTTCCAGCTGATGATGGATGCGCTGCTGTTGATCGCTGCCGCTGTGATGTTGATAGATGCCTACGAACAATGAATTGGCCGCCGGCGCGGACCATGCTGCGCCGGCGACCGGAATGTGTGTGTATAGATGCCGTTCGGAAACTTACTACGTGATAAAACTCCTCAAACCGATGTTCGACGCAGGCAGCACACGTGCCCGCCTCAGCTACCGGTAGTAATCAATCCGCGTGACCCGCCGCCCCATCTCTTCGGTCAGGCACGCCACATCTCGGCCGCACTGCTCGCGACGTTTCAGAAAACTCACCTGGCTCTCGTGCACGGCGCGCTTCACAGCGCCTTTGATATGGCTGTCGAGCATGATGTCGGTATACTTTTCCGTTACTTGCGCATCGAGCACCTGAAGCCGCTGATCGGCGCAGATTGCCCGCTCGGCCGGGCTCGTATCCCGCTGGCAATCGATCGTGTCATAGGCTTGGGCTGGGTTAGTCTCGACGCCCGCCAGCGTGAGCGCGGCGGCAGCAGCAAGCACAGGCAGTAGCGGGCGCATTGGTATGTCTCCGTTGAGAACTGACCACAGAGTGCCCAACACAGGAGAGAAAGAGCAGCCCAACAGCCAGCAATCGGCTGCAAGCGCCGCCATCAGCAATTGCACCGCGCCCGCAAAGTCCGGTAAATACCGGCATTGGGCGTGGCAGGCACAAGAGAACCGTCATCGGATGCAGACAGATGGAAAAAGCGGGGGCCAGCCCCCTACCAGCAAGGCCCGGCCAACCAAATCCCCGCAGGATCTGGCGCTCGCCCTCATCCGCACTGCGATGATCGAGAAAAAGATCACCCAGTCCGAGCTCGCCGACGCGGCTGACTGCCACGAGAAAACGGTCCAGAACCTGATGGCGGGCAAAACGGTCCGTCATCAGACCCTGTTTGATGTGTGCATGGTTCTTGGGCTTGACTACGAGCTTGTCCGCGCAACTTGGTCCGGCGAAGCACCAGGCGGCGTTGCTGTGACCGGCGAGCGGTCGACAACACCTGCCAGCGGTGAAGTGCAAAGCCCGACACAAGCCGGCATGGGGGGTGATATTTCACCGGTGTATATGGGCGCCTACACCCGTGCCGGCGTTGACCACTACATTGGCAGCTATCTAACCCTGCGAGCCCATTTTTCCGACCCTACTCACATCATTGCCTACCGCACTGACATCATGTGGGATCCCATTTGGCCGAGCCTGACCTTCGACGAGCGTGATCGTCCCGATGCCGGCTATGCCCATCGTGGCCGGGTCTACATCCCCACGTCGGCCGCCTACATTCACTTCGTGTCCTTGACCAAGGGCGCCATGCGTATGGTCATCGTTTCACAACCGGACCGGTCCGGTGTCATGCGCGGGCTCATGACCACGCAGCACAAAGCGGGTGCCATGCTTGTGCCCGTATCAACCCCTATCGTATATGCGCTTCGGTCTGATTTCAGCGGGCTTCAGCTCGGCGAAATTGGGCCGACCGAGGGCAGCTACCACAACTATCACCGACTTTTGCGAGAAACTGTTGATCAGGGCTATGCCCGCATGCTCACAGTTGCGGTTGAGCCGCCGAAATGAGATGAGAGGCGTACAACGGAGGCAATCCGTGACTACGTCAGCTAAAGTCAGCATATCAAAAATCACCTTGGGAGGAAGTACGCATGGCAGGTTTCAATCGTCGTAAGTTTATTAAGGGTGCAGCCGCTGGCGGCATCGGTGCCACTGCAGTCGCAGCCCCCGCTATCGCGCAGGCCATGCCAGAAGTGAAATGGCGCCAGACAACCAGCTGGCCGAAGTCGCTCGACACCATCCACGGTGGTGCCGAGTTGATCGCCAAGCGCGTCTCGGATCTGACAGATGGAAAATTCCAGATCCAAGTTTTTGCTGGTGGCGAAATCGTGCCCGGCCTGCAGGTGCTCGATGCGGTCCAGAACGGCACTGTCGAATGCGGCCACACCGCGATGTATTACTACTTCGGCAAGGACGACACGTTCGTGTTCATGTCCGCGCTGCCCTTCGGCATGAATTCCCGTCAGCAGAACGCGTGGCTTCAGCACGGCAATGGCCAGACGCTGATCAACGAGTTCTTGAAGACCTACAACGTCACCATGTTCGCCGGTGGCAACACCAACTGCCAGATGGGTGGCTGGTTCAACAAGGAAATCAAGACACCTGATGATCTCAAGGGCTTGAAGTTCCGCATGGGCGGTTTCGCCGGCAAGATCATGCAGCGCCTCGGCGTTGTCCCGCAGCAGATTGCAGCGGGCGACATCTATCCGGCGCTTGAAAAGGGCACCATCGACGGTGCCGAGTGGGTCGGCCCCTACGACGACGAAAAGCTCGGCTTCGTGAAGGTCGCCAAGTTCTATCACTATCCTGGCTGGTGGGAACCGTCATCGACGACGGGCTTCATTGTCAACAACGACAAGTACAACGCCCTGCCGAAGGTTTACAAAGAAGTGCTGGCTGCTGCCTGTGCTGAAGCCAACAACTGGATGCCGGCCAAGTACGACGCCGTCAACCCACAGGCCTTGAAGCGTCTCGTCGGTGCTGGTGCGGTGCTTAAGCCATTCCCGCCGGAAGTGATGGACGCCTGCTGGAAGGCCGCCAATGACCTCTATAAGGAAATTGGCGAAAAGAACGCCAACTTCAAGAAGATCTACGACAGCTACGTGGCGTTCCGCGCCGACTCGGTCCTGTGGACCAGCGTCGCCGATAACACGATGGACCAGTACATGATCCGCTATCGCAACGCGAACCAGCTGTAAGCACTGTCGTAAAAGTCAGAGAAGCGGCGTTGCCCCCAGGCAGCGCCGTTTTTTTCGTGTGCAGAGCGCCAACGCCTAACGGCACTTCCGGCCGGCTCCCCGTAAGAGGAGTCGGAATCGCCAACCCAACGAGCAACCTTTCGTTAGCATTAACCAATCCTAAACCGCCGTCCTCCATAACAACGCCTCACGGCCAGCCGGAAAAAGCCACCTTTATCCGGCACGACAACAAGACTTGCCCGCTTTTGTAAGCGTAAGCACGGGGGTCTGTAGAATGTGGTTTAAGAGTTCGCCGTGCGCGTTCGCGCGGCTAATGTGCGTCCGGTCGTGTCCTGCGCACGCTGTTTTGCGTGAGCTGGCGTTTGTCGCCACCACAGGCGTCGCACTGCTGACACCAGCCAACGCGCCTCAGGCGCAGACTTGGCCGTTTCTGAGCACCGCTCCCGCGGCCGTGACCGCTCCGGACGATGCCGTCCTCGACGCCCCCGCGATGCTCGGTGCCAAAACCAAGGTGCCCCCCCCCGCAAACGCACCCGCAACCGCCGTCGCCGATGCAACCGCCCTCGCTGGCGACACCACCCGCACGCGCTTCGTTATCGGTCTTGAGAAAGCCGCCCAATTCCAGGTCTTCTCGCTGCAAAATCCCAACCGCGTCATCGTCGAGCTGCCGGACCTCAAACTGCAACTGCCGCAAATCAACGGAAGCGCCCCCGTCGGCCTCGTGCAGTCGTTCCGTGGCGGTCTTTCTGCACCCGGCAAAATGCGAATCGTCATCGACGTCACCGGCCCGGTGGTCGTCGAGAAAGCCACCATCGAAAAAGCCAAGGATGCGAGCCAGAGCCCCCGTCTCGTTTTGGAAATTGTGCCGGTTGATCCCTCCAAACCGGCGCAGGCCAATGCCAGGAAAGCCATTGTCAGCGGTGCGTCCGGCCTCGGAGCCGCCGGCCTGCAACCGCCCGTTCCGCGTCCAGCACAACGCCCCAACGACCAAGCGACCAATATCTACAAGCCGATCATTGTCATCGACCCCGGTCATGGCGGCCACGACTCCGGCGCGCAACGCAACGGCACGATCGAAAAAGATGTAGTCCTCGCCTTCTCCCTTAAGCTGCGGGAAAAGCTGCAGGCCACCGGCCGTTACAAAGTTCTCATGACACGCGAAAACGACAGTTTCGTCGACCTCGACGCGCGCCGCGATTTTGCTGACCGCTCCAAGGCTGCGCTGTTTATTGCGGTGCACGCCGACTACGCGGGCTCTGACGCGCGCGGGGCTACGATTTATTCGCTGCGCGATAACGTTGCCAACGAACTCCAACGCGCCGCCCGTGGCCACGCCAGCGCTGACGTGCTGTCCAACAAAGAGTTGGAGACCGTGAAAACAGCCGCCGAAAGCGATGTGGGTGCTGTCAAAGGTTTCCTGACCGATCTCGCGTTGAAAGAGCTCGCCGTCAACAAAGAGCGCACCAAGTCATTCGCTGGTGCCGTCGTCGAAACGATGGGTGCCACCACCAACATGATGAACAATCCCGACCGCGAAGCCGGCTTCCGCGTTCTTAAAAGCGCAAAGATGCCGTCCGTGCTGATCGAATTGGCCTACGTCTCAAACCGCGCCGACGCTGCCAACCTAAAGTCCGATAGTTGGCGCGACAAAGTCACCGGTTCCATTCAATCCGCCGTCGACAACTATTTCTCCTACCATGGCTCGCGTCTGCCGATGTGAGATGCCAAGCGCCGCGTTGCTGCTGGGTGGCTGAGCGCAGCCCATTGGAAGTCTCCCCCTTGGGGGAAATCTCCCCGTAGCGGGTGCAATCTCGCATATTAATTGTTGGCTTTGAAAGCCATAGCAGGGGCAGCGGCTAGGTGGTTACGCCGCAGTCAGTCTACCTGGCGTAACAGGTGCGCCTCGGCCACCGCCCTTTTTTTGGCTTAACCGACCCGCGCCACATCGAGCCGGTGGACGATGCCAGAACTGGCAGCCGTTAGCGGCGGATATCTCTTCAGAACCAGCGGATCATGCCCCGGAATCACACGCTTGGGATCGCCCGCCAGTTTCTGGATCGTCGCGTAACCCTGCAGCATATCCGCCATGTCCACAACGATCACGAAGGGTTTTGCGAGTTCAAACGTCTCGTAATAATGCGCGGCGTCGGACGCCAGTACCACCGGCCCGGTCGCCGTCATGACGCGCACCGCCTGTAAGCCGCGACTATGGCCGCCAATCTTGTGTACCGTCACGCCTGGTGCCACTTCCGCCTCACCCTCAGCAAACGTCACGCGGCCGGAATAAACATGGCGCACCATTTCGCACACGTGGTCTGCCGTGAACGGCCAACGCAGATGCGGTTCGCACATGCACGGCCCCGTTGCAAATGCCATCTCGGCGGCCTGAAGATGAAACCGCGCCTTTGGAAAATCATCCATCGTGCCGGCATGATCGTAATGCAAATGTGTGATGATCACGTCGTCCACCTTGGCAGCGTCGATCCCAATGCCCGCCAGGGCCTGAGCCGGTGACCTGAGCACGGTCCGCGCCCGCTTCGCAGCCTCCGTCGCATCAAAGCCGGTGTCGACGACAATCGTGCGCTTCGCATTTCGCACCACCCAAACAAAGAAATCCATCGGGTGCGGACTCGCATGATCATCCGCATTGATGAAGCTCTCGCCCCGGATCCGGTTGAGCCGTTCGGCATATTTCACTGCCAGGATTTCATAGACTTCGGACATGGACGGGCTCTAAAGTTGGAGTTGCGCGGCATGATGCGGCCAGATCGAAAGGAAAGTTGGCTGGAAACCCACTTGGCGTGCCACTCAGGATCGGATGCCTTCAAGGCGACTGCCGGTCTGCTGCGGCAATGGTGTCGGAAGTGACATGGCAGCGCTCGCGTGTATTGAAGTCAACATTTTTGTTGAAACCTATCCTGGAGACCGGGCCAAGACCGAGCAACGGTCGTCCTGGCGTTGCGGTTTTCAGTGCGTTGGTGTGCGGGCTTTCGGTTCCAATCAGTACCTGCCGTATCGCCGCTCTTTCTAGGCACCTTCGCCGTCATCATCGCTGCCGCGCTCGGCCTGATGCTCGCCGGCACCGGTGCCATAGGACTGCAGGGTGGCGCGGCTGCCCGACCGCTCATCAGATTGCCGTCACGCGTGCTGGGGCGAAGACACGCGTTATTGACATGGGGCTTGGGCCAACCGCCGCAGCTCAGCCGCTAATCCGTCTTATTGTTTCGGCACCTCGCTTATGTCACCACTGTTCTCGCGTCACATTACCAACGGCTTCCCAGTGAACGTTTCATTTCTCCAAGAACTGCTCACCACTATTGCCGATCAGGGCCGCAATCTCATTCCAGCGGCGCTCCTTGGTGGCGGGAAGCGCGACCATATCCACGACCTCGCTTCGGCGCTGCTGAGCGGCCAGGGCGAAGCGTCTGGCGTCGCGTTGGCGCGCGAACTGCTGTCAAAATACAAATCGCTCTCGGTCGATGACCGCCGCGCGTTCGTGCGCCACATTGCGGAGACGATGCAGCCCGACGCCGAGAGCATCACGCGCGCCGCGACCAGTTATATCGCCGCGCCCGGCCCTGCGACGCTCGCGTCTCTGCAAGCCGCCGTCGAAAGTCCGCGTCAGGAATTCTTCCGGCGCTTAAATCTTGCTCCGGGCGGCACAGCCGAAATCGTCACACTGCGCCGCGACCTGCTGCGGTTACCCAAAGATGATACAGCCATTGCCGTTGTCGATCATGATCTTCAACATCTGCTGGCGTCGTGGTTCAATCGTGGCTTTCTGGTGCTGCGCCGTATCGACTGGCAGACGCCGGCGGCGATCCTGGAAAAGATCATTGCCTACGAAGCCGTGCATCAGATCCAAGGCTGGGAGGATCTGCGCCGCCGGCTTGATCCTGCTGACCGCCGTCTGTTCGCGTTCTTCCATCCGTCGATGATCGATGAGCCGCTGATCTTTGTCGAAGTGGCGTTGATGGCCGACACAGCTAGCTCGATCCAGACCGTGCTCGGCGAGCGGCCGAAGCCCGGTGATGCCCCACACACGCCCACCACTGCTATCTTCTATTCGATCTCCAACTGCCAAGAAGGCTTGCGCGGCATCAGCTTCGGCAACTTCCTGATCAAGCAGGTGGTTGAAGAATTGGCAAAGGAACTGCCGAGCTTGAGAACGTTTGCGACGCTGTCGCCGGTGCCGCAATTCGCACGCTGGCTTGATCGCGTGATGGCTGACGACCGTGATGCCGTCCTCTCCGACGCCGACCGTAGCGCCCTTCAGTTACTCCGCGATCCGCGCTGGAGCGAGGCTGAAGCCAACAACGCCACCCTCAAGTCTGCATTGCAATCAGCCGTCACCCACTATCTGGTGCGTGCGAAATCGGGCGACAACTATCCGATCGATCCAGTTGCGCGCTTTCACCTTGGTAACGGCGCGCGGCTGGAGCGCATTAACTGGCTGGGCGATATCTCCGAAAAGGGCTTGCGAGAAGCGCATGGGCTGATGGTGAACTATGCCTATGATCTGGCCGCCATCGAGGCAAACCACGAAGCGTTTGAGAATGAGGGCATGGTTGCAACTTCGAAGCCCGTACGTGCGCTATTGCGCTCGTTGCCAAAGGTTGTGGAAAAATCCAAACCTAAAGCTCGGTTGCCGAAGCCCGCTGCGCAGCTGGCGTTGCCGCACCGATAAGGCGACCGTGAGAAGACGGGCGTCGCCATGAGGAATATGAGCTGATGCATCCACTTGATCATGCCCTGTCGCTGACACCGCTCAGCGACGGCCGCCTCTCCGGTGAGACGTCCGACCACTACTGGAATTTTGCGGGGCCGTTTGGGGGCTACGTCGCGGCCTTGTTGATGCAGGCGGTCATGATGGACGCGCGCCGGCTCGGTCCACCCGTCGCGCAGACGGTCAACTACTGCGGTGCCATGAACAAAGGCGCCTTTGAGATCGCGGTTTCGATGGACCGCGGCGGCAAGGCGACCCAACACTGGTCGCTGCGGCTGACGCAAGGCGAGTTGGTCATGGCCACGGCGACCATCGTGTGTGCGAACCGCCGCGAGACGTTCGCGCATACCGCCGTCGCGATGCCGGTGGTGCCATCACCTGAAACGGTGACACCGATGCGGACCGACGGCCGTTTGCCGTGGCTGTCCGCCTATGACTTCCGCTTTGTCGAAGGCGGACCCGAGTTCGGTGCCAAGCCGCGTCCACCGGGCGAGCTCGGCAGCGCACGCACAGTGCTGTGGCTCTCCGACACGCCCGCGCGGCCGCTCGATTTCGTCTCACTGGCGGCGCTGTCGGATTGCTTTATTCTCAGGCTCGTCCAGATGCGCCGGACAATGGTGCCGATGGGCACGGTGGCGATGACCACATACTTCCACGCGACCGAAGACGAGTTGACCGCGCACGGCAGCGCGCCGCTGCTCGGCATCTCAGACGCCAAACGCTTCAACGCCAACTTCCACGATCAGTTCATGGAACTGTGGGGGACCGGCGGGCACCTGCTGGCGAACGGGGTGCAGACAGTTTGGTATAAGGAGTGAAATTGTGGACAGCCACCTTTAGCGCGAGCACTCCGACAACCCGGCACCAGCGATCCATAAAGGCGGCTGTCCCCAATTTCACGCCGCTCACTCCCATCACCCCATCCCCGCCGCACTCATCCCGCCATCGACAATAATTTCCGTCCCCGTCACATACCGCGCCTCATCCGACACCAGATACAGAATCGCATGTGCCACATCCCAGGCGGTGCCCATTTTGCCGACGGGCACGGCGGCGTCGCGCTTGGCGATCAGCGCTGCCACGTCGCCACCCGCAATCGCGCCGGCCAACCGGTGCTCGACCAGCGGCGTGTGCATTAGTCCCGGCACCACCGTGTTGCAGCGGATGCCCTGCTTGGCAAACGACAGCGCCGTCGATTTGGAGAACGCGATGATGCCCAGCTTGGCCGTCGAGTAGGCGACGTGTGGCCGCTCGGCGCTCATGCGCAGTGCGGCGATCGAGGCGAGGTTGACGATAGCGCCGGACTGCTGCCGCTGCATCACCGGCAGCACGTGCTTGGTCGCCAGGAATAAGGTTTTCAGATTATGGGCCATCTGCGTGTCCCACAACTCCTCGCTCATGGTCATGGCATTGCCCGGCGCCGAGCCGCCGACGTTGTTGACCAGGATATCGATGCGGCCAAAACGGGCCACGCAGTCGGCGACGGTTGCCGCAACATCGGCGGACTTCGTCATGTCGCACACCCGCGTTTCGCAGGTGCCGCCCTCCTGGCGGATGATGCCGCGGGTCTCCGCGACGGCCTCCTCCCGAAGGTCAGTGCCGTAGACCGTGGCCCCTTGCCGGGCCAGCAGCACAGCGGTGGCCTTGCCATTGCCCCAGCCATCCCCCACCGAGCCTGCACCGGAGACAAAGGCCACCTTGCCATCAAGCCTGAGCATTAAGACTATCCTCCGGGTTCCAACCTGTTTCGTCCTGTCGTAGAGGATCGTTCATCGGCCGCAAATGTCCACGCCGCAATATCGACGCGGTTTTGCCTGCAGAACGTCCCTGGAACAGTCCCAAACTCCTATCCCGGCGTCCCGTCCCGCGCCGGCACCTTGCTCCCGGAATCATCCATGCTCCAAGCCCGTCTCGAAACCCTGCGCCGTGACCCGGCGCTGGCGTCGCTAAAACGTTCGCTCGATGTCTACTATGGCGACGCGCCGCGCGATGCGGCGATGGATGCGCTGTACGCTCAGTTCCTCAAGCCAGGCATGCTGGCGTTCGACATTGGCAGCCATGTGGGCGACCGCATCGGGTCGTTCCGCCGCAAAGGTGCACGGGTGGTGGCACTGGAGCCGCAACCGCTGTGTGCCCGCGCCATTGCCGCGATCTATGCCGGCGATGGCGACGTGACACTGGTGCAAAACGCCTGCGGCCCCAAGTCGGGGACACTCCAATTGCACATCAACTCCGCGAACCCGACGGTGACGACGGCGAGCACGGATTTTGTCAAAGCGGCTCACGGGGCCGGTGGCTGGGAAGGCCAGAAATGGGACACGACCATAGATGTTCCGGTCACCACACTTGATGCGTTGATTGCCATCTATGGCGCGCCGGATTTTGTGAAGATCGACGTCGAAGGTTTTGAGGGCGATGTGCTGGCCGGACTTTCCAAACAGCTTCCAGCGCTCTCCTTCGAGTTCACCACTATCCAGCGCGATGTGGCGCACGCCTGCCTCGATTTGCTCGCAAAGCTCGGGCCGTACCACTTCGATTTTGCGCTCGGCGAAAGCCAACAGCTGGAGCATGGCCGCTGGATCGCTGTCGCCGACATGCACTCGGCCATCGACGCCCTGCCGCACAGCGCCAACTCGGGAGACGTCTATGCGGTTCTCAAGGCGTAACACGGTTACGCAGGCTTCTCTATTTTCGTCATGGCCGCGCAGGCGGCCACCCAAGCAAGCTGCGAATGATGCTCTCAAAGCCATTCCAGGCACCGGTGGCGATTACTATGCCCCATCTGGCAGTGACAGCCCGTTGATGTTTGCTTGGGTGGCTGCCTGCGCGGCCATGACGGGGTTGGGAGGGCGCGTGCGGTTTCTAGCGACTTCGCTCGTGGTTGCCGCGAGCTTTACTGCGGCACTCACCTCTGTCGCCACCGCGGCCTCACTCAACGGCCTCGCTGTCGAGGTCGCGAACCAGTCGGAACCCGTCCTCTGCGCCGAGAAAGACAACGTTACGCTAGCACTGACGTCGCCGGCTGTGAAAAGCTTCCGCATCGAGGCGGCGCACCCGGCCTACATCGGCGCGTTGCAGCGCGACAGCTTTGAAGCCGACTGGACAGCGTGTGATCTCTCCGGCGATCCGGCACACAAGTCGGGCGTGGGCGTCACCACCCGCCGCACGCTGTTCGAAGAGCCCGCGCTGTGGATCGTCGGCTGGACATTTCCCACCTACTGGCGTCCCGCAACCGCTACTGTCCGCATCGGCGACAGAGTCGAAAAAGGCCTGCATATGCTGCAGATCTGGACCATCCGGCCGATGGGTGGCGAAGAAGTTCTGATCCTTTATCCGCAGGACGGCTACTGGCGCATTCGCCCCAAGGCACCTCAAGGTGTTGCACCCACAGCGTTCGGGTCATCGTTCCTCGTTGGCCCTGTCGAAGTGGAGGGCCGCCCGATTGTGAAAATCAAAGACGTGACCATCGACCCGAAGACGCAGACGCTCACGGTCTCATTTGTGCGCGGCGGCAGCGCGACTGTCAAAATCACCGGCGTCGATCAAAACAAACATACGCTCGATGTAAACCTCGACGCGCCGGTCTCTGGCCTGCCCTTTGCGATGCTCCGCTCCATGTACGTGACGGAGTTCAACAACGACGTCGCGCGCGTCGCGGTGCGCGAAGCCGGCGCACCGGGCTGGCGGGAGGACGGCATCATGGCGTTCAAAGGTGCGAAAGCGACGGACGTGTGGGCCGGCCGTTCGACTATCTCGCGGCACAACTCGTCATCGCCAGATATGGTGTTTGGTGGATTTTCCGATAAGGCGAAGCCGTAGCGATTGGCGTAGGTCGGATAGAGCGTTTCAGCGAGACCCGACGTGGCTTGCGCCGGCGCTTGTGGCTGGCGGGTCTTGCGCGCGGTGGCATCGGAGACAATTTCAACAGATCATCGCGCGCGCTTCTACCCGACCTACGACGTGACGCCTCTCACCATACCAACCCGGCCATCGTCGCCTTGGGTGTCAAGCCACTGTGAACGAGCAGTTTGCTCAACCGCACCGGATCGACTTTACCGCCGACGATCACTTCGTCACGATGCAGACCTTGCGCGATGAACAGCGCGTCGACGCCGGCGGTGGCGGCAGATTTCAAATCTGTCCGCACCGCATCGCCTATGCCGAGCACGCGGGATTTATTGACCGGCCCGCCGCGAACATTTGCCGCCACCTCAAGCCCCATGGCATAGGCCGACGGATGTGGTTTGCCGCACCAGAACACGGTGCCGCCCATCGTCTCATAGAGCGCGGCAATGGCACCTGCGCAGGGCAGCAGGTCTGCGCCGACGTGGACAGCGAGATCTGGGTTCACACAGACGAACGGAAGATCGCGCACCAGCGCCCTTTGCAACAGTGCGCGATAATCGTCCGCCGTCTCGGTCCGCTCGTGCAGCAACCCGGTGCAGGCTATCGCGTCGGCAGCGCCGAGATCATTGGTCAGTCTCGGCACTTCGCTGAAAAAGGAGTCGTCACGTGGCCGCGGTCCGATCCCGTAGACGCGCGCGTACTTTTTCTCGGCGATGTGCGCGAGTGCAATGTCGCCGGACCCGACGATGGCGTCCCAGCAGTCACGCCCCACACCCTTGTCATCGAGCAGCTTGCCAATGGCCACACCCGTCATCGGCGCATTGGAGACCAGCACCACGGTGCCGCCCCGCGCCCGATAGCGTGGCAAGCTGGCGTTGGCGCTGGCGTAGGCGTTGCGCCCATCGTGCACGACGCCCCAGACGTCGCAGAGCAGCACGTCGTAGCCGGCTAGAAAGTCCGCAGCAGACGTCAGGATGGTCGGTGCCGTCATGGATTGCAGAGGCCTTCTCTCATTGCCGCTTGCGTCAAGGCACGTGGCCTGCCCATAAATCGCCGCGACGGTGGTCCAATTCAAGGCCGCCTTTAAGCACAGCAGGACCGCCGATGCACCTCTCCTACGCTCAGAACCTCGAAGATTATCACTTGAATTGCATCTTCGGCGATGTTGCTCAGGGCACTTACGTCGATGTCGGCGGCGGTCATCCGGTGGCCGATAATGTGTCGTTCTACTTTTATCTCAAGGGCTGGCGCGGGCTTGTTGTGGAGCCGCAGATTGCGCTTGCCGCCGCCTATAAAGGCATTCGTCCGCGGGACCACATCGTCACTGATCTTGCGGGCTGCAGCGATGGCACCATCGATTTTCACATCGTCGAAGGACTGCATGGCCTCTCCAGCGCCGTCAAGGAAAACGCCGACAGTGCGCAGCAATATGGTGCCGGCTATCGGACCGAGCCGCGTCCAGTGCGTCGCCTTTCGCGACTCATCGATGAAGCAGGCCTCAAGAGCATCGATTTTCTCAAGATCGATGTCGAAGGCGCCGAGGCGGACGTGCTTGGGGGCTTGGACCTCGCACGCCACCGCCCGCGCGTCATTCTCGTCGAAGCCGTCAATCCCAACGTGAAAGACGGCGACTGGGCGAAGTGGGAGCCGCTGCTGACCAAGGCCGGTTACAGCTTCGTCTTCTTCGATAATCTCAACCGTTTCTACGTCGCTGATGAGCACCCCGCGCTGAGAGCGACGTTTCCCGCAGCGCCGACGCCGTGGCACGATGTCGGCCATCTGTGGGACGCGGGCCGCGTGCTCGAAACGCCCGGCCATCCCGATCGCGCGTTAGCCGACACACTCGGAAAGGGCCTGATGGCGCTGCTGCCGACATTGCCAGAGGCGCTGATTGCCCAGTTGCTTGATGCCGGCCTCGCGGCCGACAAGACTTCGCTCTCGCCAGAGCTTTCGGCGGCTCTGATCGGCAGCGCCGAATGGCCGGGTGCTACAACTGGCCTGACTGCGACAACGTCCGGTCTCGTGGCCACCGATCGCCTTAAGGCTGCCCTCGGGCGCATGGCCTGCATGTACGATGGTGGGCATCTGCTATCGTAGTGCCCGTGCCAGCACCTCGGCGACATGCAGCGATACACGGCCGGTTCCATCGGCGATCTGATGCCTGCATGACGTGCCATCAGCAACGATAAGGTCGTCAGCGGCCGCATTCCGCACCGCTGGCAACAACGACAGTTCCGCCATGGCTTTTGAGGCCCCAATTGTCTCGGCCTGATAGCCGAAGGCACCGGCCATGCCACAGCAGCTTGATTGAATTGTCTCTACTGCCAGCTCCGGCACCAGCCGCAATGTTGTTTCAACAGCCCCCATCACGCCAAACGCTTTCTGATGGCAGTGGCCGTGCAGGAAGGCTCGCTTTGCGATTGGTTTCAGCTTGTCGCACAAGGTCTCGCGTGCTGCTGCGTCCGTCGCCAGAAACTCCTCCAGCAGCATGACCTGCTTCGCCAGCGCACGCGTATCGATGCCCGGCAGCAGCTTCGGGATCTCGTCCCGGAACGTCATCACACAGCTTGGTTCCAGCCCGATGATCGGCACGCCGCGCTCCGCATACGGCATCAACCCGGCAATGCTGCGCCGCGCTTCCCGTCGCGCCTGCTCCACCGCGCCAACCGCCAGAAAGGTCCGCCCACAGCAAAGTCCGCGCGCAGAACCATCCGAAGCCCGCACGTGCTGCACGCGGCATCCCGCGGCGGTCAGAACTACCACCGCTGCCTCCAACCGCTCGCGCTCAAACGTGCGGTTGAAGGTATCGGCGAACAACACGACCTCGCGGCCATCCATCGCGCCATCAACGGCACCCGGCGCGAACACATCGCGCCGCCACGCGGGCAGCGCGCGTTGCGCGCTCAGACCCAGCGCTCGCTCGCCGAGCCGCGACAACACCGCGCTTCGATTGCGCAAATTGAGCAGCGGCGCCACGCGTGCAGCGTACGGCGCGTAACGCGGTAGGTAGGCGACGAGCCGGTCCCGCAGCGACAGGCCGCGTACTTTCGCGCGGGCGGCCAGCGCCTCAATCTTCATGCGCGCCATGTCAACGCCGGTCGGGCATTCGCGCTTGCAGGCTTTGCAGGATACGCAGAGGGACAGCGCCTCGTGCACGGCTTCGTTGGCCAAGGTTGCGTCCCCGAGCTGACCCGACAGCACTAGCCGCAAGGTATTGGCCCGCCCGCGCGTGACGTGCGTCTCGTCGCGCGTGGCGCGATAGCTCGGACACATGCTGCCACCGTCCAACGCGCGGCAGGCGCCATTGTTGTTGCACATTTCGACGGCGCCCTCGAGGCCGCCCGCCGCGCCGGGATAGTCTGACCAGTCCAGCTCTGGCTTCGCTGTCGCCGACCGATAGTGGGACCCGAACCGCAGCAATGCCGGATCGTCGAACTTCGGCGCGCGCACAATGCGGCCAGGGTTGAACAATCCCTGCGGATCGAAACGGTCCTTTACTTCTTCGAATGTGCGCGTCAGCCGCGAACCAAACATGTCTTCGTGAAATTCGGATCGCACAATGCCATCGCCATGCTCACCCGAATGCGACCCCTTGTAGGCGCGCACCAGCGCAAACGCTTCCTCGGCGATCGCCCGCATCGCCTTGCGATCGACATCGAGTTTCAGGTTCAGGACCGGCCGCACATGCAGGCAGCCCTCGGACGCGTGCGCGTACCACGTGCCGCGGGTGCCATGGCGTTCAAAAACCTCTGACAACCGCGCGGTATAGTCGGCCAAATGTGCCAGCGGCACCGCGCAGTCCTCCACAAACGACACCGGCTTGCGCGCGTCTTTCATCGACATCATGATGTTGAGGCCGGACGTACGCACGTAGGTGATCGCTGCCTGCAGCGCTGCGTCGTGCACCTCCACGACGCCACCCTGATGCGCCTTGTCGCGCTCCCACCCGAAGCCTAGGTCACCCATCATCTCGGCCAGTTGCTTCACCCGCCGGCGGTTCTCGGCCTCGTCTTCGGCGAACTCGACCAGCAGCAAGGCTTCCGGCGCGCCTTTAACGAAGGCGTCCAGAGTAGGACGGAACATGGCGATGTCGCGCGCCAATCCCAGCATCGTGCTGTCCACCAGCTCAACCGCGATCGGTTTCAGGCGAACGATATGCTGCGCTGTCTCCATCGCTGCGTGAAACGAGCCGAAGTGGCAGACGCCGATCGATTTTGCGCCGATGAGCGGCCACAGCTTGAGTTCGACCGCACGCGTGAACGCGAGTGTGCC
The DNA here is from genome assembly GCA_031379035.1 of Hyphomicrobiaceae bacterium. Taxonomy (GTDB): domain Bacteria; phylum Pseudomonadota; class Alphaproteobacteria; order Rhizobiales; family Hyphomicrobiaceae; genus JABFRJ01. The sequence goes on from JANNEU010000141.1 coordinate 33,126, forward strand.
TTCCGATCCGACCAAGATGTGCGACACATTCGGCGCATTCTGCCCTGGCAGCAGCGCATCGAGATTGTAGCCGCCAACCCGGCGCTGCACCGACGGGAAACGCGCGCGTACTTCGTCGGCTTCGCGCGCCCCGAGGGCGTAGAGATCGCGCGTCAGCGCTTGATGTGATGCATCGCCATCGTTCGCGGGTCCAAACTGTGTTGCCGTCCCATCCGGCAAGGTTACGTCCATCGACAACACATTGTCGCGCATGGTTCCGTACCGCAGCGACCGCCCACCGCACGAGTTGTTCCCCGCCATCCCGCCGATCGTCGCGCGCGACGCTGTCGAGACATCCACGGGAAACCATAACCCATGAGGCTTCAGCGCGAGATTGAGGGTATCAAGTACGATCCCAGGTTCCACCGTGCAGCGCGCGCCTGCGACATCGAGATCGATGAGCTTGTCGAGGTGCTTGGAGGTATCGACAATCAAACCCGTGTTGATCGTCTGCCCGCACTGCGAGGTGCCGCCGCCGCGCGCGGTTACCGGCACCTTGTGGTGCCGTGCGACAGCCAATGCCTTGAGCGCAGCATCCATCGTTTCCGGCACAACGACCGCCTGCGGCATCACCTGATAGGACGACGCATCCGTCGCATACCGCCCGCGCGCCGCCAGATCGGTCATCACATCGGCGCTACCCGCTAACTCACGCCGCAGCTGTCGTTCGAAGACTGGCGCTTGCGCCGAAACGCTCCGAGTCGGTGTGTGGACAGTCATGGGTGCTCGATGATTGACGGCGCTGGAAAAATGAATTCATAATTCAAATCATGAAGGGCCGCAAATGCGACGCGGCTGATTGACGACTGGAGACATTCGCAATGACCGGACCTGCCGTACGTAACACGACCCGCACGGCTGGCCGGCACTTCCTGCAGATCCCCGGGCCTTCGCCGGTGCCGGATCGTATCCAGCGGGCCATCGCAATGCCGACGATTGATCATCGCGGGCCGGATTTCCAAAGGCTCGGTCATCGCGTGCTCGAGGGGATGAGGACGATCTTCCAGACGAAGTCACCGGTGGTGATCTATCCCGCGTCG